>CAMIZG010000014.1 GCA_946403215.1 uncultured Bacteroidales bacterium
CGAACATAGTCCTGCACTACAAACGAACTATCCTGCGTTGGAGAATCATATATAATACTATCCAATCTCCAAGCGTACTGATCGGCGGTTACGTGCGCATACATGCTCGTTCCATACATAGCAGTGATCAAACCAAACGAGATAAACAGAACTGACTTTTTCATATCAAATGTATGTTTTGGTTAAAAATTCAACTTTTTTATCTGTTATGCAAAAAATCTTGTTTCTGCATTTGCAAATGTCAAAAATTTGTCGTACTTTTGTATTCGATTTGACGATGCAAAGGTACAACATTTTTTTCAAATATGCAAATTTTGCAGTTGTACGAGGGCGTTTTTATGGAAACAAAATATCATTGATAGACAGCATGTTACAAAATTCAGGACAAAAAATAGTTGTACGCACTGTTTTGTGCGCTCTTTTATGTGTGACTTTTTCTGTCACTTCCTGCCGTTTGGGCGGCTCTGATGCGCAAAAATGCCTTTCCCAAGGTGAAAAATACTATCGCTTGGGCACCTCTTCCAACCAGCAGAGCCATTATGAGGAATCAACCACCTATCTCAAGCAGGCGGAGGAGGCGTTTCTGAGTATTCAGACATCAGATGACAGCATTCAGATGCAACGCAACAAACTGCTCGGACTGACTTGGTTCTACCTTGGAAATTCCAGCGAGAGCGATCAACTATACACCGTAGCACAGGACTATTACCGAAAGGCTATACCTCTGCTGGAGCAGACTGATAATACGCTCTTTCTGAGTTGTGCATGGCGCGACCTGGCACGCACAACAGCAATTACGTATGGTGAGCGCGATACCGTGCTGCTATACTTTCGCCACGCGGAGGAGTACGCCCGTCAGGCGCAGAACGATCTGCTTGCGCTGGATATAGCTGCCTACCGCTATCAGCTCTGTTATCCCGACAGCGTGGCGCAGCGCCTCAACGTCTGCCGATGTCTGGCAGAGGAGTACGGAGCACAGGCGCGGTACTCCGAACTGGTCGAACTGCTGCTGGCAGAGCAACAGACCGACTCCGCTGCGTACTATCTGGAGCGGTTGCAACCCAAGGATTCGGCGTACACCTACTGGTTCGAGCAGAGTTACACATATCTTCATAGCAAAGTTTTACGTCAGCAGAGACATACAGACTCGGCATATGCCGTGCTGCTTGACCTGTACGACCGTAAGATCGATGAATTGCAGCGCGATGCTGGCGCGCGCACCTACGCGCTCGCGCTCCATTATGATGTAGAGCGCGAGAAACATCTTGCCGAGGAAGCACAGCGTGAACGCCGTTGGCAGCAGACTGTATCAATCATCCTCGTATTGGTGCTGGCTTTGGTTGTAGCCTTGCTGCTCGTTCTTTGGCGCTATTGGCAACAGCGACGCCGCGAACAGGCAGCCGCCTTGCACGCGCTGCAGGAGAAGTACGTACAGCAACTCCAGCTTGCTCTCGAACGCCTCCAGCAGAAGGTCAGCCTCACCCGCGAGATAGAAATGCAGCGCTTGCGAGGCAACGAACCCGAGTTCCCAAAATGGCTGCAGACCTACCGCGATGAACAATTGACTATGAATAAGGAGAGCCTGGACGAACTGATCGCATCTGTTGACAACGCCCTCGACGGTGCCATCAGCCGTTTGCGTGCCGATTATCCGCAACTTACCGAGTCCGACATGCAGTTCGCCATTCTGAGCATCATCGGGGCGTCAGACAACGACATGAGTATCCTCTTGAATGTACAGAAACAGACTATCTACCACCGCCGTCAGATCGTCCGCAAGCATATAGACTCAGGCATCAGCGACATAGATTCATGGCTGCAGAACTACGTGCTGCAGGTGCAGTAGTATAGCTGCATAAGAGGGAGTAAACCCCTCGGAACCCGCAAAGCATGTGTGTATGGAAAAAATACAGCGAATAGCAACTTTCTGCACCAAGGATTTACAAAATGCATCTTTGTAGCCGATTTGGGTGGTCAATTAACCGCCCCCTTTTTTCGGGCACAAAAAAGCCACGCATCTCTGCGTGGCGATGACGTTGGTAAGCATGAGTGCGGCGTTATCCGGCCATCCTCTCCCAGAGCTGCTGCCGGTAATAGCGGATATTCACCGCCTGCTGGCGCGCTTCGGCGGAGCGGAGACTGTCCAAGGTATCCAGTGCCCGACCGGCGGCAGCATATGCCGCCTCGAGATCACCGAGGATCTCATACGCCACGGCGCTATTAGCCGCAGCATAGGCAGAGAGCAGCGCAGACTGCTGCGGCACCGACCAGGCTTCAACAGCCTGCTGCCACTGCCTGCGCGTGAAGAAATACATTCCCCGGTCGTCACGGCCTACATCATACAGGTAGCGGTCCACCGTCTCCGTGGTGGGCATGAACTTTGCAGCCAGCCGTTCGCCGGCGTAGATGCACATCTCGCTGCACGCCTCATCGGCTGGCGGCAAGTCGCGTGCAGCCTCGGCAGCAGTCTCCGCCTCATTGCCCCAGTACAGGGTATCAGAATAAACAAGGGGACGTGTACGTATCTCGCCTCCGTGGACGTTACGGAAGAAAAGGGTCCAGTGGGTAGCAGCTATGGCCTGCATGCATGCGTAGTAGGTCTCGTTGTCAGTCAGGTAGCACTCGCTGGAGGAATGGACGATCTGCTGATTGAGAACGAGCATCGCGTCGCTCTGATAGAACGACATCAGTGAGTCCGCCTGCGTATAGGTGAACAGCTGTTTGCGGTACAGACTGCCCGACGTGTTCTGTGAGGTCTCCAGTACCGAAGGCAGGTAGTCCGACCCCTCCAACATCTCCGATGCGGCCATCAGCGTAAAGAACGCCCCCATCGGCACATCGGGGTGCGCCACGGTGTTGTTGACCAGCAGCACCTCGCTCACATGCACAGGCAGGGTGATCTCAGCCGGATGACTGATCTCAAACGTAGTGTGCCATTGCTGGGCAGAGACACATGTGCCCCCAAAAAGAAGCACACACGCCACAGCAAGCCGGCGGCAGAGTGCTATAAGTTGCGTATACGCCATTCGTTAGGATAAAGATTATTGCAGCGCGAGCCCACATTCTTCACGAACCCCAGCGGTACTCCGTGATAGGTAACCAGAAGCAGTCCTAACGGCATATTCGGGATAGGCAGCGCCTCCGTTCGCAAGAACGCCAGCGCATGCTCAAGACTGAGCTCGAGTTGGGGGAAAGCCTCGATGCGTGCCGCCTTGGCCATGGAGAGGCTGTGCTGGGGAGCAAAGCGATTGCCGCGCTCCTCGGCCAGGCCAAAGCCCAGAGAGATACAAAGGAAACGCGTACTCATATAATCGATGATTTCCTTATACTTGACCGGATAAGCCGTGATGAACCTGTCGAGCTGCCGGAGCGCCCAGGCATCAGGCTCCGTAAGCCATGAGCGGACAAGCTCCCTGTTCTCGCTTGTGATGGGTGTGCTGTTCGGTTTCTTAGTATGCTTGAGCCGGAACGGTGCAAAATCGCGGCGACGCTTGCGCAGCACGCACATGTAGAACCCCTCGCCCCTCACCAAATGGGGATAACAATGGTAGCCGGCTATGCTCTCCACCACTCCCCAGGAGGGATCGAGATTGAGTGTCAGGATGTCAGCACCGAGCTCATCGGAAATCCAGAGGGCGTTCTCCTCGTCCTCATGACGGTTGAACGTGCAGGTGGAGTAGATGAGTATACCTCCGGGCTTGAGTGCCTCCCATGCATCGCGGATAATAGATCGCTGCCGCTCAACGCACTGGCGCACATTACGCACCGACCATTCGGCAATGGCCTGGTCATCCTTGCGGAACATCCCCTCGCCCGAGCACGGCGCATCCACCAGCATACAATCGAACACGTTCGGCAGCGCCTCGCCGAACAGGGCTGGTGCATTGTGAGTGACCACGGTATTGCCGTTGCCCCACTTCTGTACGTTCTCCGAGAGGATGAACACGCGCTGGCGCACCACCTCATTGGCCACCAGCAGACCTTGCTGCCCCAGGTACTGGCTGATAAGAGTGGACTTGCCTCCCGGCGCAGCACACAGGTCAAGCACCAGACTGTCCTCGCTCACGTACTGATCCAGCGCACACTGGACAAGCATCGACGATGCCTCCTGCACATAGTAACAACCGGCGTGGAACAAGGGATCAAGAGTGAACTGCGGACGTTCGGACAGATAGTAGCCGTCGTAGTGCCAGGGCACCTCATCAACATCGGCATCGAAAGCCAGCTCATCAATCTTGTCGTTCAACCGGATAGACGTAACAGGCTCCTGCTCCAGGGCACGGAACAGGTCAGGCGCTTGAGCACCCAACTGCTGCTGCATCATATCGACAAAATCCACCGGTAGCATCTGCAAGATTGACGATTTACAGTTAAAAATTGTTCATTTTTTTGCGTTCGGCTGCAAAGTTACTAATTTTTTTCTAATTTTGCAAAAAAAAATGCAAATTATTGGGAAATTTGAAACTTTTTTTGTAACTTTGTGGCGTGAATGTGCGCAAATAGTTCATCTATGCAGTTTATTGATGAGTTAAATGACAGTCAGCGAGCCGCCGTATCGTACAACGACGGCCCCTTGCTGGTGATAGCGGGAGCAGGTTCGGGGAAGACGCGCGTGCTGACCTACAAGATTGCATATCTGCTGACGCAGGGCGTTCCTGCGGGTCACATACTGGCGCTGACATTCACGAACAAAGCCGCCCGCGAGATGAAGCAGCGTATCATCCGTCTGGTGGGCGAGGATGTAGGGCGCTACCTGTGGATGGGCACGTTCCACAGCATATGTGCGCGCATTCTGCGTGCCGAAGCGGAGCAAACAGGATTCACACGCGACTTCAGCATATACGACGCATCCGACCAGAAGAGCCTGGTGAAGAAGATAGTGAAAGACCTGCAGCTCGACGACAAGATATACCGCACGGGCATGGTGCTTGACCGCATCAGTTCGGCCAAGGCGAACTTCATCTCCCCCGAAGCGTATGCGCAGAACGATGCATACGCCAAGATAGATCGCATG
This sequence comes from uncultured Bacteroidales bacterium, assembly GCA_946403215.1. Lineage (GTDB taxonomy): Bacteria > Bacteroidota > Bacteroidia > Bacteroidales > Paludibacteraceae > Colicola. Next base: position 5,015 of record CAMIZG010000014.1, read on the forward strand.
GAGCGGCTGTACAAGATGGCATCGGTCTATGCCGAGTACAACCGCCGGCTGAAAGCCTCCAACGCGATGGATTTTGACGACCTGCTGCTATACACCGTACTGCTGCTGCAGAACAACGCCGAGGTACGCGAGCGCTACCAGCAGCGGTTCTGGCACGTGCTGGTGGACGAGTATCAGGATACCAACCATACGCAGTACCTGATCGTTAAACTGCTGGCCGAGCCGCAGAACCATATATGCGTTGTGGGCGACGACGCGCAGAGCATATACAGTTTTCGCGGTGCAACCATCGAGAATATCCTCACCTTCCAGAACGGCTACACCGGCGCCAAGCTTTTCAAGCTGGAGCGCAACTACCGCTCGACGCAGAACATAGTGAATGCCGCGAACAGCCTCATCCACAAGAACAAGGGGCAGATATACAAAGAGGTGTATTCGGAGAAGGAGGAAGGCGAACGTCTGCATCTGACGGGCTACAGCACCGACCGCGAGGAGAGTGCGTCCGTGGCACGACAAATAGTCGGTCTGCACCGGCTGAACAAACGCGACTACGAGGATATAGCCGTCCTATACCGCACGAACGCCCAGAGCCGTAACCTGGAGGAGGAGATGCGCAAACTCAGTATCCCGTACCGGATATACGGCGGCACATCGTTCTACCAGCGCAAGGAGATAAAGGATGCCATCGCCTATTTCCGTCTGGCAGCCAACCACCATGACGATGAAGCCCTGGAGCGCATAGTGAACGAGCCCAAGCGCGGCATCGGCGCCACAACTATCACGCGCGTCAGAGATGCAGCAATACGCGAGAACGTGTCTATGCTGCAAGTCATGCAGTCACCGGCGGTGTATGCCGCAGAGATCGCCGCTGGCACGCAGCGCAAGCTGCAGGCATTCAGCGAACTGATCCTCGGATTCACGCAGCTGTTGCAGCAACAGGATGCCTTTGAGTTTGCAGAACAGGTGATGAACCAATCGGGACTGATGGCTGATGCCGCAATGGACACATCCGCCGAAGGAGTGGACCGCAAGGGCAACCTGGAAGAACTGCTCAGCGGCATCCGGCAATACGTTGAGGATCGCAAGCAGCAGGGCGAGGACACCCGGATAACGGACTTTATCCACGAGGTCAGTCTGCTCACCGACCAAGACGAAAATACCGATGACACCGTGTCTCGCATCACGATGATGACCGTGCATGCAGCCAAGGGACTGGAGTTCCCCGTGGTGTTCATCGTCGGGATGGAGGAGAACCTGTTCCCCTCGCCGTTCTGCCAGAACGAGAGCGAGCTGGAGGAGGAGCGCCGATTGCTGTACGTAGCCATCACGCGCGCCGAGGAGGAGTGCTACCTGACGTATGCCGGCCAGCGCTGGAAGAACGGGCAGGTGAACTTCAGCTACCCGTCACGCTTCCTGAAGGATATCGACCGGCGCTACCTGCAGCAGCTCAGCGCCGCCAGCACTCAGCCATCACCGTGGACGAAAGAGCCGCCGGAGTTCACCCCATGGGGAGAACCGATCATCTATGAGCAGAAAAACCGTTACGAGCAGCCACGACCTGTGTCCCGGCCGACAATGGCAACGCGTTCGCTCAAGCCGACTACAGGAATGAAGCCTAAGACGGAGCAGCAGGCCGTTGCCTCCGAGTGGACGCAAGGCGACAGGATAGACCACAAGGTGTTCGGACAGGGCACGGTGCAACGGGTCTATCGGGAAAATGACAACGAGAAGATAGAGATAGAGTTCGACACAAAAGGGACGAAGACGCTCCTACTCGCATACGCCAAACTTAGCAGAATTTGAAAATTAAAATAATACTACCATGTTCAAACGAATTTTGTTGAAACTGTCCGGCGAGAGCCTGATGGGAAAGAAGCAGTACGGCATTGACGATGAGCGTTTGCAGCAGTACGCCGAGCAGATCCAAGCCATTGCCAAGGCAGGCGTAGAAGTAGCCATCGTAATAGGCGGTGGCAACATCTTCCGCGGCCTGAGCGGTTCACAGCGCGGTTTTGACCGCGTGAAGGGCGACCAGATGGGTATGCTGGCCACCTGCATCAACTCTCTGGCACTGGCCAGCGCACTGGAGGCCCTCGGCCAACCCGTACGCGTGCTGACCAGCGTATGCATGGAGCCTATAGGCAACCACTACAACTCCGACAAAGCCAAGCGTCTGCTGAACAAAGGGACCGTAGTGATCATCGCCGGCGGTACAGGCAACCCGTACTTCACCACCGACACCGCCTCCGCACTACGCGCCATAGAGATCGGTGCTGACGTGATGCTGAAAGGTACACGCGTGGACGGCATCTACACCGCCGATCCCGAGAAAGACCCGACGGCCGAGAAGTTCGATACCATCACATACGACGAGATCCTACGCCGCAACCTCAGGGTGATGGATCTGACAGCCACCGTGCTATGCAAGGAGAACAAGATGCCGATCTATGTCTTTGACATGGATACGCTGGGCAACCTCGGCAAAGTGATGGCCGGCGAGAAAATAGGCACATTAGTAACCCCATAAACACAACAATACTATGATCGAAGCAAAACAAATCCTCAACGAGGCGGAAGAGTCGATGCAAGCAGCTGTCCTCTTCCTTGACGACGCACTGGCCCACATCCGTGCCGGCAAAGCCAGTCCGCGCATTCTGGATGCCATCCGCATTGAGTACTACGGCGCCATGACTCCGCTCGCCAATGTGGCAACCATCACCACCCCCGACGCACGCACAATCTCCATCCAGCCGTGGGAGAAGAAAATCATCGGTGACATCGAGCGCGCACTCATCAACTCGAACATCGGTCTGGCACCGAACAACAACGGCGAGACTATCCGCCTTATCCTGCCTCCGCTGACCGAGGAACGCCGTCAGCAACTGGCCAAGCAGTGCAAGGGCGAGGCAGAGAACGCCAAGGTATCCATCCGCAACGCACGCCGCGACGCCATCGATACCCTGAAGAAGCAGGTGAAGGAAGGTATGCCTGAGGATGCAGAGAAAGATGCCGAGAGTGAAGCACAAAAACTGCATGACAAGTATATCCGTCAGATCGACGAGGTATATGCCAAGAAGGAAAAAGAGATCATGACCGTCTGATGCGGCGCAGGATAATTATCGGTATACTGATAGCGTGGACAACCCTGCCGGGTTTGTCCGCTGCCAAGTTGGACTCACTGCCCAACTGGCCAGCCATGGGTATACCGGTAATTAACTACACCCCCGAAACAAACTGGGAGTTCGGAGCTGCCGCACAGGTGTACTTCAAGATATTCAGTCCGCGTACCTCCATCATCCAAGTTGGCGGTGCCTACTCGCTCAACAAGCAGTGGTACGCCAACGTGCAAGGCACATTGTATTTCGGCAATCAGTTCCCCTGGCTCCTGCAGTTCCGCGCAGGCTATCGCAATTATCCGGACACCTACTACGGCACAGGCAACCAGCCTGACGCAGACGGTACATATGCGCGCACAGGAACGCCCTACCAGTCGCAGCGCGCATATGCCTATGTGCAGCCGCTGTTTCACATCAAGCACAACTGGTACGTAGGGGCACACGCCGAGTATATGTGGGAGCGTACACGCATGCAAAATACCGATGAGTCCGTCAAGATTGTAATGCCTGCCATCGGCATAACGGCACAGTACGACAGTCGTGATATCCTGTATTATCCTACCAAGGGAATGTTCTTCAAGGCCACGGTCACTCACTACAACCGCATCTGGCTGGCCACCACCACGCTCACGCGTCTGCATGTTGACTGGCGTCACTTCGTACCCATCGGCAAGCACATAGTATGGTGCTATCAGGTACGCGCCGACATGGCTCTGGGCAGGGATATAGCCAATGCACCGTTTCAGATGTTACCCAGCATAGGCGGACAAGACCTGCTCAGGGGTATTCCCTATGGCATGTTCCGCGACAACACGATGCTCGTAGCGCAGACCGAGCTGCGTCTGCCGATATGGAAGTGGATCCGCGCCTGCGTATTTGCAGGAATAGGAGATGTGAACGATTATACGCACTGGCAGTGGGGACGCCCCAAAGCGGGTTACGGACTCGGATTGCGGCTGACCATCAACCGCGCCAAGATCAATATCCGCGCCGATGTCGCACGCAACAATATCTACCCAAAATGGAACGACATACGCGGCTACGGATTTTACCTAACCGCCACGGAAGCTTTCTGACATGGATAACGGATTAGTGATCAAATCAACAGGCAGCACGATCGGTGTTCAAACATCCGACGGCAGGAGTGTGGATTGCCATATCAAGGGCAACCTGCGTATAGCCGGTATTCGATCGACCAATCCGGTGGCTGTAGGTGACCGTGTCAGCATAGAGACGCAGACCGACGGCACAACGTGGATAACGGCTATCCAGCCGCGGCAGAACTACATTATCCGCCGCAGCACGAACCTGAGCAAGCAGTCACACATATTGGCAGCAAACATCGACCGTGTGGCCCTGCTGGTGACCATCAACCACCCAGTGACCTCCACCACGTTTATCGACCGCCTGCTTGCCACAGCCGAGGCCTACAGCGTGCCTGCCATGTTACTATTCAACAAGGTCGATCTGCTCGATGAGTGCGAGATGCAGCAGCTGACCGAACTGATCAACCTGTACACCCAACTCGGCTACCCGTCATTTGCCATCAGTGCCAAGTACGATGACATAGACAGCCTCAAGCACGAATTCATCGGCAAAACGACATTGCTCAGCGGCAACTCTGGCGTAGGCAAATCCACACTGCTGAATGCCCTGTTCGGCGAGACGATGACGCGCACTGCCGACATCAGCCGCGCACACGACAAGGGGATGCACACCACCACCTTCTCCGAGATGTACTTCCTGCCCGAGGGCGGTGCCATCATCGACACACCGGGTGTAAAAGGGTTCGGTACACTGGACATGCAGAAAGAGGAGGTGGGGCATTACTTCCGCGAGATCTTTGCGCAGAGCCGTCAGTGCCGTTACTCCAACTGCATCCATTGCGGCGAACCGGGCTGCGCCGTACTGCCCGAGGTGGGGCAATCAATTGCAATCTCGCGCTTTGACAGTTACCTGAGCATCCTCAACGATGCCACCGAAGAAAAGTACCGCTAACCCCACTCTCTTTATCCTTATGTCCGAACAACTTACTCATCTCACTCAGGCAGACCAAGCGACACCGGAGTTGGTTCTGGCGGAGCATCTGCATGCAGGTTTTCCGTCGCCCGCATCCGATTGCACCGAGCGTATTGATATCACCCGAGAAATCATCCATCATCCGGAGACCACTTTCTACGCCCGTATTGACGGCGACAGCATGCGCGATGCGGGTATCTTCAGCGGTGATCTGGTGGTGATCGACCGTTCGCTTCCCGCCTCTGACGGCGACTATGTGGCAGCCTATATAGACGGTGAGTTTACCGTCAAGGAATTCCGTTTTGACCAGGCCGGGCAAAGTGCCTGGCTCGTGCCGCACAACCCCGCCTACAGCCCCATCCGAGTGACCGAGGAAAACGCCTTTATCATCTGGGGCGTAATCACCCACACCATACACCATGTTCGCCCTGTGTGACTGCAATAACTTCTTCGTATCCTGCGAGCGGGTGTTCCGTCCCGATCTACGCGACAAGCCCGTTGTTGTCCTGTCCGGTAACGACGGCTGTGTTGTGGCGCGCAGCAACGAGGTGAAGCAGCTGGGCATCAAGATGGGTGTCCCGTTCTATCAGATCAAGCCGCTGGCGGAAAAGTACGGTATAGTGCACTTCTCATCTAACTTTCCGCTGTACGGCGACTTGTCGTCACGAATCATGCGTACGCTTGCCCGCCATACGCCCTATCTGGAGCAGTACTCGATCGACGAGGCGTTCCTCGACCTGAGCCACCTGCCTGACACCAGCTCCATGCATGCGCTGTGCGTGCGCCTGCGCGCGGATATACTAAAGGGTATAGGCTTGCCTGTATCGTTTGGCATAGCTCCCACCAAGACGCTCTGCAAGGTGGCAGCGGACTACGCCAAGCACTACGCCGGCTACCGAGGCGTATGTGCCATGGATACACCCGACAAACGCATCATAGCCCTGAAGGATTATCCCGTGGAAGATGTGTGGGGTATCGGGCGCCGCTCAACCGCCAAGCTGCAAGCAGCGGGCATAACCACAGCACTGCAGTTCGCCGAGCACTCGGAGACCTTTGCGCGTAACCTGCTTAACCAGCCCGGCGTGAACACATGGCGCGAACTTAACGGCGAAGCATGCATCGAGACCACCGACCTGCCGGAGAAGCAGACGATCACCTGTTCACGCACCTTTGCTCATCCGGTGACCGACCTTAATCTGCTGGAGCAGGCACTGGCGGAGTTCTGCGACAACGTGGCTCGCAAGCTCCGCTCGCAGCACTCTGTATGCCGTCAGATGCTGGTGTTTGTGCACACGTCGCGGTTCAATGACGATGTTCGCTTTATCCAGCAGACCATCACCTTTGCTATCCCTACTGCCAATACGCAGGAGATGACCGCGGCACTGCTGCGTACGGTGTGCGGACAATGGCGGCCGGAGACGCCCTACAAACGTGCCGGAGTGATCCTGATGTCGATTGAGTCGGATAACGGCGTGCAGCAGGCACTGTTTGACACACGCGACCGCGAGCGCGACCAACGACTGCAACAAGCGCTCGACCTGATCAATAACCGACATGGGAAACGAACCGTGGGATTCACACCGAACATACCGACGGACAAGGCAGCCGGACTATACAATATCGGAGCCAAAAGCCCGGCGTACACCACCCGGCTGCAAGATATAATTACTCTAAAATGCTGACTGACCGACGGCTATCCTACTGCCGCACGGTGACATGGAAACATGACTGCTTGGCCTCGTACTTGACGTAGATCTTACCGGCACGCTGATGGTTGAGCAGTACCTGTCCGAGTACGAGTTTGAGATTATCCTCGTGCATATAATCGCACGTGCGCGTTACCTTGTCAAAGCGCATATATGCCAAGTCGAATGTAGTGCCGTAGCAGTGACAGCTCTGCGTCACGGAGTTGATGTTCCCGCTACGCTGCAGGTACTTGATATCCTGCTGCGTACGCAGGATGGACGTAACGTAGAACCTGTAGTGGGGAAGTTGGTTGCGGCTGAGTATATCCGCCCACTCATCGCCTATATCATCCAGTTCGCGTTTGGCAGAGGGGATAAGGTAAGGCACAGAGTGGGTCAGGCTGTCAACGATGTAGTTGCTGTTCGTTTTGACCTCCACGAGTTTGGAGCGCATGCCAGCAGCATCCTCGCGGTTCTTGGGCGGACGGGGCAGACCGATACGGCTAGCCACAGCGTGTTGTCTGGACTGCAGGTCATTGAACTTGGCCTTGTAACTGAATGTGCGTCCGGGATAGGCTACCCGGTTCGTCTCGGCTATCTCGGTTTCCTGCTCCTGCGGCCTACTCTCCCGAGAGCACGACAGCAGCAACGGCAAACTTAGCAGCATGACAACTGCAACGATGCTTATCGGCTTCAATGCTTGGTACGCTTTGCTCATCTATCCCTCCAGATTTATCTCCGGCACCTCTTCGTAGGAGTCGGCACGCGACTGCTCGATCTGCGCCTGCATCTCGTTCTGCTCACGGCTCACGCACATCAGTATGGCGAAGTACAAACTGGTCACCAGCACCGATGTACCGCCGCGCGACACCATGGGCAACGGCTGACCGGTCACCGGCCCCATACCCACCGCCACAGCCATCGACACAAACGCCTGGCTGGTAAGCATCAGTGCAAGCCCCATTACCATAAGCATGGCACCATAGTCAGCGTACTTCGATGAGGTGTAGCACGCCCGGAACAGAATAACCACATACAGCACTATCAGCACCAGTGCGCCTATAAAGCCCGTCTCCTCCACAATGATGGCGAATATATAATCGGCATATGCCAGGGGCAGGAAGTTACGCTCCACACTGTTGCCTGGCAACACACCCAGGGGCGATGCTCCGCCACGGGCGATAGCCAGGGTGGCATGGGTGCGCTGGTAGTCGTCATCGGCATCAGCCACACCATCATCGGCCATGAACTTGTCAATGCGTCCTACCCAGGTAATAGCGCGCTTGAACGGACCGCCCAGCTTGCGGTGGGCACGAACAAAGCCGAACTCCACAATAAAGTACCCCGACACCAGCATAATCACGGCTATAGCCAGGATACCACCTAAGTACTTAAGCGGCACACGCGCCAAGAACCACATCAGGAACACTACGCCTGACAGCAGTAGCGCCGTGGACAGGTTGCCCAACAAGATAGGAAAGATGATGAGCGCGGACAAGGCCAGCGTGCGGTAGAACTCGCGGACCAGCTCCTGCTGATCATGCGCCATCGACAGGCGGTCAGCCACCACAATGATCAGTCCTAACTTAGCCAACTCCGAGGGCTGGAAGCTGAATCCGAAGATCTTGAACCAACGCTCAGCATCGTTGATGTTACTGACAAACGGGTTGCCCGGGATGATCATCAGGTAGAGGCATACAACAGCCAAGCCAAACAGCGCGTAGCCGCCGTAGCGCACAATCTTCGACGGAAAGAGCTGCACCACAAATCCTATAGCCGCACCTATCAGAATAAATCGCACCTGATGCCACACCGGTCCCAGCAAGCTGCCGGACTTGAAGGTCAAGGTGCTCGAGGCCGAGAACAGCTCAATCACGGCAAACACCACCAGCAGGATGAACACCGTCCAGTAGGTTTTGTCAATATACTTGAGCTTGCGCCTGATTATATCCAATCCTTTCTCCATATCGTGCTTTTACAGGTTTCTTACGGCTTGCATGAACTGTTCGCCGCGGTCCTCGTACGACTTGAACAGGTCAAAACTTGCGCAGCAGGGACTGAGCAGCACCGTATCTCCGTCGCGTGCCGCGTCGTAGCAGGCCCGCACGGCATCCGCCAACGTGTGGGTGTCGATGTAGCGTTTCGGGCCGTCGGGAGAGTAGCCGAGTGCGCTGAAATGCTCCACCAGCTTCTCGTTATGCAGTCCCATGAACACCAGCGTGTGGCATTTCTGCTTCACCAGTTCATCAATCTCGCTATAGTCGTTACCTTTATCTTTGCCACCCAGGATAAGTACAGTGGGTGTGGTCATGGCCTCTAGCGCATACCAGCACGAGTTGACGTTCGTAGCCTTGCTGTCGTTGATCCAGCGCACGCCACGCACCGTGGATACGTACTGCAAACGGTGCTCGACGCCCGCGAACTGCGTCAGGCTCTCGCGGATAACGTCATTGGGAATTTGCAGCAGTTGTGCCGCTATAGCCGCAGCCATCGAGTTGTACCGGTTGTGCTTACCCTTGAGGGACAGCCGGTCTGCAGGCAGCTCCATCTTATCCTGCGCATTCACCACCATCGTCTCATGCTCTATATATGCCACATTATGCACAGGCTGCGTGCTGACGGCTGATGATTGAGCGCTGCCATCTCCAAACGGATAGAGCGTAGCGGCAGGCTGAAGTTTGGCTATCTCGCGATTAAGCACCGCATCACCGCTCCAGTAGATCAAGGCATCCTCTTTGCGCTGGTTGCGCGTGATGCGCATCTTGGCGTTGATGTAGTTCTGGAACTCAAAGTTGTAGCGATCAAGATGATCGGGCGTGATGTTCAGCAGAATGGCTATGTTTGCACGGAAGTCGTACATGTTATCCAGCTGGAACGACGACAGTTCAATCACGTAGTACTGCCTGTCGTGCTCAGCCACTTGCAGCGCGAGCGAGTGACCTATGTTGCCTGCCAACCCGACATCCAGTCCGGCGCGGCATAGTATGTCGTAGATGAGCGAGGTCGTGGTGGTCTTGCCGTTCGATCCGGTGATGCATACCATTTTCGCACGGGTGTAGCGCGCTGCAAACTCTATCTCTGACAGGATGGGTGTACCTTGCTTGATCAGCGCACTGACCATAGGTGCACTATCAGGTATACCGGGCGACTTAACCACCTCGTCGGCATTCATGATGCGCCCGGCTGTATGCTGTCCGCTCTCGTAGGGTATATTATGCTGCTCCAACAGAGCAATATACTGCGGCTTGACGGCACCCATGTCGCTCACAAACACCTCATAACCTTGCGCTTGGGCCAGTATAGCAGCACCCACACCGCTCTCGCCGGCACCCAATATGACCATCCGTTTCATATCCATCAACATTTAGCGATACAAAGATACAACAAAAATTGCACATTTGCAAGTTTTTCGCAAAAAATATCGTATTTTGTGGAACAAAATAAAAGTTTGTGTATAAGAAAATGTCAACGCAACTGACTTTTTCAGGGCGTTCACCTTATGCTTGCATTACGGCACACAGAACAAGCGCAGTGGCGTGCCGGAGGATACAACAAAGGAGCGTGCCGGATGACACGCTCCCTTGTTCATAACCTACGAGGCTATATTATTACCGCGCAGCCTTGTTCGCCTTGCGGTTGGCGATAGCACGCTGGATGTCGTAGGCGATCGGCGAAGCGACGAACAACGACGAGAACGTACCAAATACCACACCCATCAGCAACGCGAATACGAAGCCGCGAATGCTCTCACCACCAAAGAGGAAGATAGCCAACAGCACGATGAACGTTGACATAGATGTCGAGAACGTACGCGACAGGGTAGCGTTCAAGGCATCGTTGATGTTACGCTCGCGCTCACGCTTGGGATACAGACCGTTGTACTCACGCACGCGGTCGAAGATAACCACGGTGTCGTTGATAGAGTAACCAATAACGGTCAGGATAGCCGCGATGAACGCCTGGTCGATCTCCATGGAGAACGGCATAATCTTCCACAAGATGGCGTACAAGCCAAGGATGATAACCGTATCGTGGAACAAGGCAGCCAGAGCGCCTACCGAATACGCGAAGTTGCGGAAACGAACGAGGATGTACAGGAAGATAACAATCAAGGCTGCAATAACTGCCCATACAGCCGAAGTTGTGATGTCGTCGGCAATAGCCGGACCAACCTTCTGCGACTGCATGATACCTACGTTCTCGTTCACCTGCGTGGATTGGAATTCAGCAAAGCTCAGGTCTTGTGCGAAGAACTGCTTTGTGCCATTGTAGATGAGTTGCTCAATCTCGTCGTCGAGGGTCTCCGTATTGTCATGAATGCGGAAGTTGGTAGAGATACGTACCTGATCATTGGACTCGCCAAAGGTGATGACACGTACGGTGAGGTTCTCGCCAGCGGTGTTCTGCTCAGTGAAGACAGCCAGCAGGGATTGCTCAACATTCTGCGTATTGATCGGTTGGTCGAAGCGAACGACATAGTTACGTCCACCGGAGAAGTCGATACCCAGGTTCAGCTTGCCGAACACGTGGGGATCAAGACCCAGGATAGCGAAGATAACCAGTGCACCTGCCAACGGATAAGCCCACTTACGTGCTGCGATGAAGTCGAAGTGCATGTTCTGCCACCAGTTCTTGGCTATAGCCGAAGTGAACGGCAGCTCCTTGGCATCCTCACGCTTAGCATAATCCTCAAGCAACAGACGTGTGATGAACACAGCTGTGAGGAACGACGAGATGATACCGATGATATACGTTACGGCAAAGCCCTTGATCGGACCTGTACCGAATACAGCCAGAATGATACCGGTCAAGAGTGAGGTTACGTTGGCATCAACGATAGCGGAAATAGCGCCCTTGAAGCCATCCTCGATAGCCTTGCGCATGTTCTTACCGGCGCGGAGTTCCTCACGGATACGCTCGTAGATAAGCACGTTGCCATCCACAGCCGTACCCATGGTGAGCACGATACCTGCGATACCCGGCAGTGTCAGTACAGCCGAGAACGACGACAGGATACCTACCAGCAGGAACACGTTGCACAGCAATGCGAAGTCAGCAATCAGGCCCGGGATCAGACCGTAATAGAAGAGCATGTACAGCAGTATGAGCACGAAGCCCAGAGCAAACGACCACAGACCGCTACGGATAGCTTCCTTACCCAGCGACGGACCCACTACATCCTCCTGGATGATGCGAGCCGGAGCGGGCATCTTACCGGACTTGAGAGTGTTAGCCAAGTCCTTGGCTTCCTCAACGGTGAAGTTACCGGTGATCTGTGAGTTGCCACCTGCGATCTCGTTCTGTACGGTCGGGAACGAATAAACGAATCCGTCCAATACGATAGCAACCGACTTGCCGATGTTCTCTTTGGTAATACGCTGCCAAGCCTTGGCTCCCTCAGCGTTCATGGACATCGATACGTTGGCATAAGCGCTAATCTGCGAGAAGTCAGCGCGTGCGTCGGTAATCACGTCACCTTCGAGCGACGGACGGCCGTCACGCTGTGCCTTCAGGGCAACGAGCTGGTAGAGCGAGTTGGCTTCGTCGGTAGCCTTAACCGTCCAGCGGAAGCGGAGCTCGCGGGGCAGCACCTGCTTGGCCTGCTGCGAGGTGAGGTAAGCCATCACGCGTGCAGTGTCGGTGTAGTGAACAGTGCCGACAACGGGGCCACGAAAAGCCTGACCGGCCTGGTTAACCGACGGGTTGAGGATAAAGAACAGCGGGTGAGCCTTCTTGTAGTTCTCCACAGCCTCGGCCTGCTCTTTGGCGGCAGCAGCTGCGCTGTCGTTAGCAGCCAGAGCCTCTGTAAGTTCCTCAACGCTGGCATCGGCCTTCACCTCTTGGGCGTCAGTTTTTACCTGCTCGCCGTCAGCCTCTTCGGTGGCTATATTGGCAGCCCCCAGTTCGCGGTCAATCTGTGCGATCTGCGGCAGCAGTTCGGCAAAATCGTATGTCTCCCAGAACTCGAGGTTAGCCGATCCCTGGAGGAGTTTACGCACGCGCTCAGGCTCCTTGATACCCGGGAGTTCGATGAGGATACGCCCCGACTGAGCCAGTTTCTGGATGTTAGGTTGAACTACGCCAAAGCGGTCGATACGGGTGCGGAGTACCTGGAACGAGTTGTTGATAGCGCCCTCAACTTCCTCACGGATAACGCGCTCAACTTCCTCGTTGGTAGAGCTGGTAGTTACTTTGTCCTTGAGTTCGAAGGTGGCGAAGATAGAAGCCAGACGTGCGTCGGGATCCACCTCGCGGAACGAAGCCAGGAACAGGGTTACGAAGTCGTCGCCGCTGGATTTCTGCTTCTCTTGTGCGAGAGCCATAGCACGGTTGAAGTTCTCACTCGTGTTGTAGCCGCTCAGTGCGCGCAGAATGTCGGGCACACTAACTTCCATAGTTACGTTCATACCGCCCTTGAGGTCAAGACCGAGGTTGATCTCTTTCTCACGGCACTCTTTCAGCGTGTAGCCGAACCACACTTTCTTGGGGGCAATAGAGTCCAGATAGAGGTACTCTTTTGTCTGGTCACCGGCTGCATACTCCTTGGCTTGCTTCTCGTAGTGATTGACAACAATCGAGAACGAGAGATAGAAGGCGCAAACCAAGAACAGCAGTACAGCCAGGGTTCTTACAATTCCTTTGTTTTGCATAATAGTTATTTAGTTTGTTTTTGTTTCCGCTATGAGTTACTATAGCACACAATCCGCACTGCACCCCGAAAAAACGGCGGCGAGGCAGTCGATTTTTCGGAGAGCTGAGGCAATTGGGCGCTTTATGGCGCATAAGCGGCATCTTGAAACCCAATTTGCCGAAAGCGACCACAAATTTACAAATAAATTTTGATAAATGCAAGAAAAAAACACTTTTTTTGCAAAAAAAAGCAAAAAAATTTGCATAATTGAATTTTTTGTTGTATCTTTGCACCCGCTTACGAGATTTAGCGACAATCAGAAGGCCATCTTGCACAATGTTGGTAAAATGGAAAGATTGCCCTGTACGTCGCTTTTCATAAGAATCGCATCGCGGAGTAGAGCAGTGGTAGCTCGTCAGGCTCATAACCTGAAGGTCGGTGGTTCGATCCCATCCTCCGCAACACAGCCGCAGTAAGCGGCTTTTTTTATCTAGGTACAGAATAATTCTGAATTACATTATGCACACGCGCACCTCCGAAGAAATAGAATGCATTCGTCTGGGCAATCGCTTGGCCAAGCGCTTTCACAAGGCGTGTGCTGATTTCTCACTCATTCAAGAGAGCGACCATATACTGATAGGACTGAGCGGTGGCAAGGATTCGCTGGCGCTGGTAGAACTATTGGGCAAGCGTGCGCAGATCTTCGTGCCGCGGTTCAGGGTTACCGCCGTACACGTGCGTGTTAAGGAACGCGCGTACCTGAGCGATATGAGCTACCTGCAGTCGTTCTGCGATGCGTTCAAGGTGCCGTTGCTGGTTCGAGACACCTCGGTTGGCGAGGAGAAGGGGGACAAAGATCCGTGTTTCCTATGCTCATGGTACCGTCGCAAGGCACTCTTCGACGCGGCAGCCGAACTAGGATGTAACAAGATAGCTTTCGGGCATCACAAGGATGATATAGCTGAAACGCTGTTGATGAACCTGATATATCAAGGCAGCTTCTCGACCATCTACCCCAAACTACAGATGGATAAGATGCCGTTGCAACTGATCCGTCCACTGTGTATGATCGAGGAACGCGACCTGAGCCGCTACGCCGAGTTGCGGGGTTATGAGCCGCAGAAGCAGGCTTGTCCGTTTGAGAAGAACTCCTCCCGCGCCGAGATCAAACACCTAATTACTGATCTGGAGCGCCTTAATCCCAATGTCCGTGACTCGCTCTGGGGTGCTATCCAACGGCAGCACGAACGCCTTACTCCACGTACAGAACCAAGCCTTTGAGGTACTCTCCTTCGGGGTGGTAGATATTAATAGGGTGATCTTGCGGTTGGTGCAACTGGTGCAGGATGCGCACCTTTCTGCCCGTCTGTGCTGCTGCACTGAACACAGCCAGACGGAACGCCTCCTTATCCACCGCCTGCGAGCAGCTGAAGGTGAACAATATGCCTCCCGGACGAATCATCTCGATGGCCTTGGCATTGATGCGCTGGTAGCCGCGCAAGGCGTTCTTGACTGCATCGCGGTGCTTGGCGAAAGCCGGAGGATCGAGGATGATCAGATCGTAGCGTCTGCCCTCGGCGCACTGGGCACTCAGATAGTCAAAGGCATCAGCCGCCACAGCACGATGGTTGGTGCAACCGGGGAAGTTGCGTGCCACATTGGTGTTGACCAGGTCAATAGCTTTCTGACTGACATCCACCGAATCGACTGTCCGGGCTTCGCCGCGCAAGGCGTAGAGCGAGAAACCACCTGTATAGCAGAACATATTCAGCACATCCTTGCCCCGGGCGTATCGCTCAACGAGAGCACGGTTCTCACGCTGGTCGATGAAGAAGCCCGTCTTCTGCCCGCGCAACCAGTCAATACGCACCTCAAGGCCGTTCTCGGTTGCCCAGTACTCCTCTGACTGCTGATTGCTGACTGCTGATTGCTGAATAAGCCAGCCTGTCCTGTCGCCCTCAACGGGGGCTTTGAAGGGGAGGGTGTCGTCGGACTTGTAATAGACGGCAGTGACCTCGCTGACCGTATCAACGACGGCTTGGGCGATCTGCCGACGGTACACATGCATGCCTACGGAGTGTGCCTGCACAACGGCTGTCGCACCATAAATATCCACCACCAGACCGGGCAACGAGTCGCCCTCGCCATGGATAAGGCGGTAGATGGTGTTGTCCTCGCGCAGCAATCCCAGGCGCTGACGCATCCGGTAAGCTGCCGCTATACGCTCTTGCCAGAAGAGCTCAGGCAGTTCGCCAACACCAAATGCCAACAGGCGCACCGCAATGGATCCCACTTGCCAATGACCGACACCCAGCACCTTGTGTTCAGACGACATCACACGAACCAACTCGCCCTCAACAGGCGCAGGCTCCGGATGGTCGGCATCCAAAGTGACACGCGCTATAGCGCCACTGAACACCCATGGGTGAAAACGCAGGATAGACTCCTCCTTGCGAGGCTTGAGCTGAATAGTAGTCATAATAGTTAGAATTTGCTGGTATGCGCCATTTGCTGAACGCACTTGCAAAGGTACGAAAAGTATTGCAATTAAGCAAATAAATTTGCTCAAAGATTTGCATAAATGGAAAAATAATTGTAACTTTGCATCCGTATTCGGCAAATATCCACAGCTTGGCCAATCAAAAGGAATAACAAACCACAAATAAAAAATAACAAATGAAAAAACTAATCCCAATTATTGCCATGGCAGCAATGATGACCGCTTGTACCGGCAGCAAACAGACAACCGGTATCCCCTTGAGTAACCTGGACACGACCGCCGTGCCGCAGAACGACTTCTACCAGTACGCATGCGGCGGCTGGATGGCAGCCAACCCCCTGACACCCGAGTATTCTCGTTTCGGCTCGTTCGACAAACTGGCTCTGAACAATCTGGAGCAGGTCAACGGCCTGATACAAGAGATAGCCGCCAAGAAACAGAAACCGGGTTCGGTAGGTCAGAAGATAGGTGATATATACAATCTCTGCCTCGACACCACACGCCGCAATCAGGAAGGCATTGTGGCGGTAGAGCAGACTCTGAAAGATATTCAGGCTATTCAGTCGCGCGAGGTGCTCTCGCAGAAACTGGGTGCGGCCATGGAGTACGGGCTGTTTGCCATGTATGTGGATGCCGACGCCATGAACTCATCGATGAACATCATGAACGAGTACCAGGCAGGCTTTGCGCTGGGCGAGAAAGAGTACTACCTCGACGAGGACGAGACCACCCTGAACATCCGCGCCAAATATGTGCAATACGTAGAGAACATGTTCCGTCTGTTCGGCCAACCGGAGCCGGAGAAAGCTGCGCAGACCGTCCTGCGTCTGGAGACCCGTCTGGCACGTGCCGCCAAGAACAATGTGGAGCTGCGCGACCCGATTGCCAACTACAACAAGATGTCTGTGGCTGACCTGCAGGCCCTGGTACCGCAGCTGAACTGGGCGGAGTTCTTCGCCGCACTGAACGTCGAACTCGACAGCGTGAACATCGGTCAGACCGCTCACCTGCAGGAGGTAGGCAAGCTGCTGGCCGAAGAGCCGCTGGAGGATATCAAGACACTGCTGACCTGGCAGGTGCTCGATGGTTCGGCTTCGTACCTGACCGACGAGATCTACATGGAGTCCTTCAACTTCTACGGCAAGGTGCTCTCCGGTCGCGAGGAGCCTTCACCGCTGTGGAAACGCGGCGTTGGTGTAGTCAACGGCACACTGGGCGAGGCTGTCGGCCAGATGTACGTGCAGAAGTACTTCCCCGAAGAGAACAAGCAGCGCATGCTCAACCTCGTGCACAACCTGCAAGCCTCATTGGGCGAGCGTATTCAGGCTCTGGACTGGATGAGCGACGAAACCAAAGCCAAGGCTATCGAGAAGTTGCAGGCGATGACCATCAAGATCGGTTATCCTGACGAGTGGCGCGACTATAGCGACCTCCGTATTGATGCCGCCGACACCTACTACGCCAACCTACAGCGCGCCGCCAAGTTCGAGCAGGCGTACAGCCTGAGCTTCCTTGGCAAGCCCGTTGACAAGAAAAAGTGGTACATGACCCCGCAGACCGTGAACGCCTACTACAACCCCTCCAGCAATGAGATCTGCTTCCCCGCAGGTATCCTCCAGTACCCGTTCTTCGACATGACTGCCGACGATGCCTTCAACTACGGCGCAATCGGCGTAGTTATCGGTCATGAGATGACCCACGGCTTTGATGACCAGGGCTGCCTGTTCGACAAGGACGGTAACATGAACAACTGGTGGACTGAGGAGGACAAGGCCAAGTTCGACGCCCGCACCAAGGTCATGGCGGAGTACTTCAACGGTATTGAGGTCGCTCCCGGCGTACACGCCAACGGATACTTCACCCTCGGCGAGAACATTGCCGACCACGGAGGTCTGCAAATTTCCTTCCAGGCGTTCCGCAATAACGAGCAAACCAAACCCGAGGCTAACCGTCTGGGCGAGGTGGACGGTTTCACACCGGAGCAGCGTTTCTTCCTAGCTTATGCCAATGTATGGGCAGGTAATATCCGTCCGGAGGAGATCCTCAACCGCACGAAATCCGACCCTCACTCCCTCGGCCGCTGGCGTGTCAACGGCGCGCTGCCGCACATCGCCGCCTGGTACGATGCATGGCACGTAACAGAGGAAAGTCCTCTGTACGTCGCTCCCGAGAACCGCGTACACATCTGGTAAGCTGCTGACCAACCCACACAAGGCGAGCACTTCATTCATTTGAGGTGCCCGCTTTTTCGTGTGTTTGAGTGAAAAAAGAAGATATTAGAAACTTCCGCCCGAAAGATTTCATAATTCAAAAATCTTTCGTATCTATGCGGCGAATTTAATCATCGCCAGCTCTTAGACGACAAATAGAAGAACAATTAAGCGTGTTAGGATATTAACTCAATTGTGCTGCAATCTGATTGAAGATCTGTGCAGCCGGATGTCCCTGCTGCAGAACGATAGGCGTGCCTTCGTCGCCACCCTCGCGGATGGACTGCACGAGCGGTACTTCGCCCAGCAAGGGGATTTGCAGTTCTTCAGCCAAGCGCTTACCACCGCCGCGGCCGAAAATGTAATACTTGTTGTTTGGCAGTTCAGCAGGTGTGAAGTACGACATATTCTCGATGAGTCCAAGTACAGGTACGTTGACCTTCTCGTTGGTGAACAGGTCAATACCTTTGCGTGCATCAACGAGCGCTACATCCTGTGGTGTGGTGACCACGATAGCACCGGTAATTTGGAGCGTCTGGATGAGTGTGAGGTGAATATCCGATGTTCCCGGTGGCAGATCGATAAGGAAATAATCAAGTTCACCCCACAAGGCATCATTGATGAGTTGCTTGATAGCATTGGATGCCATTCCCCCGCGCCATACGACGGCAGAGTTCACATCAACGAAGAAGCCAATAGAAAGCATCTTTACTCCGTACTGCTCGATGGGAACGATGAGATCACGGCCATTCACCGTCTCAGCCACAGGGCGTTCGCCTTCAACGTGAAACATCTTCGGCACACTCGGTCCATGAATATCGGCATCGAGCAGCCCGACACGTTTGCCCTGCTGCGCCAGAGCTACAGCTAGGTTGACAGCAACGGTTGATTTGCCTACTCCCCCCTTGCCCGAGTGAATGGCTATCACGTGTTTGGCCTGCAGCGAACGCCCTTCGGCTGCGGCTTCGGGCTGTACTTGCTTGCGGTACTTAGTGTGAATATGCACTACAGCACCGGGTTCAGCGTAGGTCTGCACTGCCACCTCAGCGGCTTTGAGAACCGAACGTTGGAACGGATCAGTGTCCTTGTCAAAGATAAGCGAAAAGGACACCTCCAATCCGGAGATGCGAATATCGTCCTCGAGCATGCCAGCCTCAATGAGGTTCAGACCATTACCCGGGTAACGAACGTGCTGAAGGGCGTCAATTATTTGTTTGGGATACATAGTTTCGACCGTATGAACGGTAAGTATCTTTTTCTATTTCTATTTCGGGCTCAACGAGTGTCCCCGATTTGGGCAGTTGCCATGCGAGATATTTGATGGTAAGCCCGCGTTCGAGCCATTGGTGTTCGTAGTGCGTCTGCAATCGCTGCGCATCAACAAGCAATTCTGACTTTTGACTTCTGACTTCTGACTTCTCATACAGATCATCAGTATCGCAGAGCAGCGGCAACTTGTTCAGACGAATCATTTCACGCGTGTAGGTGTACAAGAACGGACTGTCGGTCTTCAAGTGAATGGTAGCACCATTGCGCAGCAGTTGGCGGTAGCGCTCCATGAAATAAGTGGATGTCAGGCGCTTGGTAGCTTTCTTCATCTGCGGGTCTGGGAAGGTGATCCACAAGCCATCGACCTCGTCCGTGGCGAAGAAGTTAGGCAGCATCTCTATGTTCGTGCGCAAGAAAGCAACGTTGGTGAGGTTTTCGGTAGTGGCTTGGCGTGCACCCGCCCACATTCGTGCTCCCTTGATATCTACGCCTATGAAGTTCGTATCAGGATAGACACGTGCCAACCCGACGGTATAATCGCCATGGCCGCAGCCGAGTTCAAGGAGCAAAGGATGATCATTGTGGAAGTAGCTGTTGCGCCACTCGCCTTTCATCGCGGTGACAGGATTACCCGGCAGCAGTTCGCGTGCACCACACTGAAAGACGCAGGTCATCTGCTCCATCTCGGCGAATTTCTTCAGTTTATTCTTTCCCATGGTTCTTTCTTAGTTCCAATCCTATGTCAGCTATGCCGGGGATGATTGAATCGCGCATACCGTGAACAAGTGCGAATGTATAGGTGCCGGCAGCAGGAAATGACATGTTGCGCTCCATGATTACGTACCCGGCGTAGTATCGTCCGGCGCGTGAACCCAGCCATTGGCCGCGGTCATCAGCCAAACAAGCCATGACTGTATCGGACGACAACGGGCAGAGGCTATCGGCAGACTGCACGAACACCCATAAGTTCTGATAAACATACTGATCAGTGTGACGCAAAATAAGCGCGAGGTCGTATACTTGTGCGGTATCCACCACGGTTAGTGGAAGACGGATGGTGTCCGTCATTGCCCAGCCGCAGGCATCAATGTTTTCATGCGCGCTACTGACTATGTCGCGTTGGCATGAAGCCAGCAGCAACGGTAAGCATAGTAGAATATAGCGTAACTTATTCATCTTATCCGGGTTGGTTGTTTCGGTTAACGTCAGGACGCGGTCTTCTATCCCCTTGTCGGTCACGATAAGGTCGTCCGTTTGACCGGTCGTTGTTGTGTGGACGATTACCTCTGTCCTGGCGTCCATGATTGCGATCAAAGCGCCGCACATCATCTTGTCCGACCACATTCGCATAGCCGGTTTCTGAACCTTCAATCGTTGTATGCCTGCCGCCCAGATCAGTAGGTTTCTCGCCGCGGCGATTCATCTCGATTATTTCTTTGGCTCGCTCGGCAGAAATGATCTCGAGGTTAACGGCTTGCCGCTGGTCAGTGGAATACGTGACTGTACCTTGCAGCGGATCAGTTGCGAAAACGTAATAGGTGGATGTGAGCGTTTCGAGCGGAATACGCCTGTCAGGCAGTTTGGCTACGGCCTCCTCATACAAAGGAATCTCATAATTCAGGCAGCACTTGAGTTTGGCGCATTGGCCTGCCAGTTTCTGCGGGTTGGGCGACAGGTTCTGCAATCTGGCAGCACCTGTACCGACAGATGAGAATCGCGTCATCCATGTTGAGCAGCACAGTTCGCGTCCGCAAGGTCCTGTACCGCCTATTCGTCCCGCTTCCTGGCGCGCACCAATCTGCTTCATCTCAATACGGATGCGGAACGTTTCGGCATAGACCTTGATAAGCTGGCGAAAATCCACTCGCCCGTCAGCAATATAGTAGAAGATGGCTTTTCCTCCGTCCCCTTGATACTCTACATCACCGATCTTCATCTCGAGATGCAGGTCTTTGGCTATCTTGCGTGCCTTGATCATCGTCTCGTGCTCAAGCGCATGTGCTTCCTCTGCACGCTGCAGATCGGTTTCGCTAGCAATGCGATAGATGCTTCGTGCCTCGAAGTGCTCGATATCAATGCGGTACTTGCGCATCTGCAAGAGCACAAGTTGGCCTACCAACGTTACTTCTCCTACATCATGACCGGGGTTGCCTTCCACCGCGACCATCATCCCTTTCTCCAAAGGCAGATTATTAACATTGCGGTAATAGCCTTTGCGGGTGTTCTTGAACTGCACCTCAACAAAGCTCGTCTTCTCAACTGTTTCCGGCAGGTCAGATAGCCAATCTACCACCGGCAACATATGACGTGAGTTGCGGCGGTACGATTTTTCGGTGTACCGCCCGGTCTCGTTATTTAAGATAAAATCCTGTTTCATTTGCTTTACTTTTTGATGAGTACAATGCATTGTAGGCAGAGGTCGAAGAGCACCATACGTGCATTGGCGTTCTGCATAATTTGCGCTTCAGCTCGAGCGAACTGCTCAGTCAGCTCCTCTACATTGCGTTCGTTGATGTATGGTGCGAACTTGACGGAGAACTGCTGCTCGTCGGATGTCTGGTAATTAAGTGTGGGTTCGCCGTAGTTGTAGATGAAATTCTCCCTGATGAGTCGTTGCGCGAACTGAAGGAAAGCGCACTGCTGTTCACGAGAGGTCTCTTTGGCGAGTGTCTGCGACCAATCATTGAGCTTCTGGAGTGCTTCGTAGTTCTTCTTTACCCCCACGAGCCAAGCGTTGCGCATCAGTTCCTGGAACTCGGCAAACAGTTGTCGGTCTCTGTCCTCGGCATCCATCAGCCTCAGTGCTTCGCGATAGCTGCCCCCGGCAAGTCGTGCTACGTCATTGGCTGTTGTGCCCTGGCCGTCAGTTATCAGTTTCTCTACAATCTGTTCATCGGTCAGTCGAGGCACAGGCATCGGCCTGAGACGTGAGATGATGGTTGGCAGCAATTGCTCGGGATGTTCGCTCACGAAGAGGAACAATGTCATCTCAGGCGGTTCTTCCAGGAGCTTGAGCAGTTTGTTGGCGCAGGCAATGTTCATCTTTTCGGGTTGCCAGACGATCATCACTTTGTATCCGTCGCCAAAGGCTTTGAGCGAAAGTTTGCGCTGGATCTCGCTGCTCTCTTTTTCGTATATAACACTCTGCTTTTTTTCAGCGCCCATGGCTTGTGTCCAGTCATCGGCATCGCAGTATGGGTTAGCAAGCACCATATCGCGGAAAGCGCTCATATAATCATCGCAGATCTCCGGACCCTTGTCCACCTTCACGATAGGGAATGCAAAATGCAAGTCAGGGTGCTGCAACTTGCTGTATTGCAGGCAAGTCGGGCACACGCCACACGCATCTGTTTCTGTGCGGTGCTTGCAAGCAATGTATTGCGCAAAAGCGAGTGCCAACGGCAGTTTGCCCACACCGGAGGCACCTGATAACAACAGCGCGTGAGGCACGCGATCCAGCTGCACCATTTGACACAACTCATGCTTGATGGTTTGCTGACCTATGATCTGTTTGAGTAACATTTTCCGTTTTGCGCAAATTAACGTGCAAAGATACATAAAAAAAACGACATTTGCAAGGAAAATGACGATTTTTTCATTTTTTTGTTGCTTATCTCATTTTTTTTTCGTACCTTTGCAGCCGCACAAATGGAAAAAATCCATATAACAACATAACGACAATGATAACCATTCATAAAAATCGCCTGTTACTTTTGGTAGCAGGCCTCTTGATGGCAATAAGTGCAGCGGCACAAGTAACCATTGATGCCAAGGACTTGAAGTTATATGAGCAGATGGCGGGTTTTCCGTTCTATATTCTGCGCATGGAAGCGAGCAGCAACACAGCTGCCATCCGCATAGAAGTGCATGTGAGCGCTGAGGATTACACCGGCACATACGCTATTGATAGTGACAACTCGGCATTGGTTCTTCCCGCAGGCGCAGCCGCAGCAGATGCCACTCAGGCTGTAAGCGGCGAGATGATCATCAGCCGCCCGGAAGGTGACGTAGTGGTAACAGGCTCCATCAAGTGCAACAACAATGTGACGTACACCCTTAACCTGCGTCTTGACCCGACGCCCACACGCCAGGAGACTCTGACAATCAACAACTTGACATTGGAAGACCGCATACTGTCCGAGGAGACCTTCCAGATTTACGGCTACAGTTCTGACAAACAGACCTACCTTCAACTGACCGTATTCACCACGATGCTCGAAGGTTCGTACAGCTCACGCGACACATATAAGGACTACTCGCTGGTACGCGTTACGCGCAACGGAGCGCAAGTGTATTATGACGTACTGACTGCCGATCTGACCGTGAGAAAAAGTGGCGGTAACATGGTGACTGTTACCGGCTCAATAATCTGCCAGAATAGTGAAGATGATACGGATATCGTCAAATATGTTCTAAGTTTGACCTGTGTTCACGACAAGAAAGACCCACCGATGAGCGGTGATGCCATTGATGCGGATTTTGAGGCATACTTCTCTGACTACACATTGAACACGAGCGAGCAGGCGGTGAATGGTGATATCTTCGTATATGCACGCAACGCTGACGGCGCTTGTGTTGCCCTGGATGTATATATCGCTGACGGCGAAACAGAAATAACCGCCGGCACCTATCCTATTGTACAAGGAACAGATTTGTCCAACCCCTATATGACCGTTCATGCATCGGAAGGCATCATCTCGGGCTTTACCACCCCATCCTACGCCGGCTACCTGGATGCCAATAGCGAACTGCAGTCGCCCATATGGTACATCATGGCCGGAACAGTAGTGATTGATTCCGAAGGACGAATAGAGGTCAATGCCCTCAACTCAGCCGAGCGGACAGTACACTGCATACTGCGAGGCGTGCCGCAAGGACTGGAAGAGACCCGCGAGAAAACCGGAAACGACAATATAGCTTATACTGTTCTCGGTCAACCGGTGCCGCAGAACTATAAAGGTATCGTCATCCAAAACGGAAAGAAGAAGTTGGTTCGATAACAGCTAATTGAAAAGTTGCAACAAAATATTGCACATTTCCAATTTTTCGGCCTGCATAATAAAAAAAACACAAACAATTTGCATATTTAGAAAAATTGTCGTATATTTGCAGCCGTTTTTGAGATAACAGAAGTTTAAATGAGTAAAAATTTAGTAATTGTTGAGTCTCCGGCCAAGGCTAAGACGATTGAAAAGTTCTTGGGAGCAGACTACCGCGTATTATCATCACAAGGACATATTCGAGACATTGAAGGCTCGGGGAAACATAATATCGGCATCGACTTTGCCAATGGTTATATGCCCAATTATGTGCTTGAGCCGTCGAAGATTCACCTGATAGACACCCTGCGCAAAGAAGCCGGAAAAGCCGACACAGTATGGTTGGCGTCCGATGAAGACCGTGAAGGAGAAGCTATAGCCTGGCACCTGAAAGAAGTGCTTCATCTGCAACCGGCTCATACACATCGAATAGCGTTCCACGAGATAACGGAAAGCGCTATCAAAGATGCTATTGCCCATCCGAGAGACATAGATTATAACCTTGTTAACGCTCAACAGGCACGTCGCGTACTCGACCGTATAGTAGGCTTTGAGCTCAGTCCCGTACTGTGGCGTAAGGTTACAGCCGGCTTGAGTGCCGGCCGCGTACAATCGGTGGCAGTGCGACTGATTGTTGAGCGTGAACGGGAAATAGAGCAATTCGTGCCGACCGCGCAATACAAAGTTTCGGCTGACTTTATAGGCAAAGACCAACAAGGCGCCAAAGTCACCCTGCATACCGAACTCAACCATCGTTTTGCGACGGAAGAGGAGGCTCGGATGTTCCTGAATAGCTGCACGGATTCGACCTTTACTATTCAGTCGATACAAAAACGCCCCGTTCGTCGCACGCCGGCACCTCCGTTTACCACCTCACTTCTGCAACAGGAGGCTGCACGCAAGCTGCATTTCCCCGTATCGAAGACGATGCGTCTGGCACAGTCGCTCTATGAGGCCGGACAGATAACGTATATGCGTACCGACTCGGTTAACCTGTCGTCGCTGGCTATCGGTACAGCCAAGAAGCAGATCATCGATACCTACGGCGAGCAGTACCATAAGGCACGCAACTACCATACTACCAGCAAAGGAGCACAGGAGGCACACGAGGCCATCCGCCCGACGTACATCAATCATGCTACTGCCGGCAGCAATGAGGATGAGCGCAAACTATACGACCTGATCCGCAAACGCACACTGGCCTGCCAGATGGCTGATGCCGAACTGGAGCAGACACGCATAGAAATTACATCGTCAGCAGCACCTTATCTGTTTGTGGCAAGCGGCGAGGTTGTGCTATTTGACGGCTTTATGCGGGCATACGTACAATCAAATGATGACGATGACGAGCAGGAAACGACGGGGCTGATGCCTGCCATGAGCGAGGGGGCAGCACTCAAACTGGATAAATGCATCTCACGCGAGAGCTTTACCACAGCCCCTCCGCGATATAATGAGGCAACACTGGTGAAGAAGATGGAGGAACTGGAGATCGGTCGTCCGTCCACCTACGCTACCATCATCGAGACCATCCAAGCACGCGACTACGTCCACAAAGGAAACGTGCAGGGCAGCAAACGAACATATTCAACCCTCACGCTCAAGAACGGAGTAATCGGCGAAAAGAAGCAACAAGAAAATGTAGGCGCCGAGTCGCAACGCCTTTTGCCGACGGATCTGGGACGAATCACGAATGATTTTCTCGTCGAACAATTCCCGGCTATACTCAGTTACGATTTCACCGCTAAAGAGGAGCAGAACTTCGACCGCATAGCCGAAGGCAAAGCCAACTGGACGAAAGTGGTGGATTCATTCTACAAAACCTTCCACCCACTGATAAGCAACGTGCCGTCAGGCAAGATAGCCGGACGCATCTTAGGCATCGATCCCAAGAGCGGTGAGGAGGTGATAGCACGCATTACAAAGAACGGCCCTTGTGTACAGATAGGTAACACCGAGGGTGAGAAACCGCGCTTTGCCTCGCTTCAGAAGGGCCAGTCGATATTCACCATCACGCTCACCGAAGCCTTGCAAATCTTCGATCAGGCTCTGCCAGTCACCCTCGGCGAGTACAAGGGCGATGAAGTGGTAGTGGCTGACGGCAAGTTCGGACCGTACGTACGCATCGGCAAAACATTCGCCTCGCTGCCCAAGGGCAAAGACCCGTTTGGCATAAGTCTGGAGGAAGCAGTAGCTTTGGTTGAGCAAAAGCAAAACGCTGCTCTTCCGATCCACGACTGGGGAGAGATCAAAGTGCTGCGCGGACGATACGGTGCATACATCAAGCAAGGCGAAACGAACTACCGAATCCCTAAATCCACCGACGTAGAGCACATGACTCAAGCCGATGCCCTTGCCCTGATCCAAGCCGCACCGGCTGAAGAGGAGCAGAAGAAACGCTTCGTCCGCAAGCGTGCCAAATAGCGACCACCGATGGCTCAGCACAACATAACCGGTCACCTGGGCGAAGAAGCCACTTGCACCTACCTCGAGCAGCACGGTTACAAAATCGTGGAACGCAACTGGCGGATGGGGAACATCGAAATAGATATCATAGCCGAGAACAAGACCGATCTGGTATTCGTGGAGGTCAAGACGCGCACCGCCGCGTACGCTGACGTCAATCCGGAGGAATACGTGGATGAGCACAAGCGGCGATTTATGACTGTTGCCGGAAACGCGTACATGAAGCATCACTGCATTGTCAAGAACCTGCGGTTTGATATTAGCGGTATATTGTGGAATAAGCAAACGAACTCGGTGGAAGAGATACACTATTACGAAGATGCCTTCCGTCCCAAACTCAGAACAGCTACCGCTAATTCCCATAACGGTCAATGGAAGTGGCACCGCCGATGAATAGCAAATGACTGATTTCGAATACGATATTATTGTTGTTGGTGCAGGTCACGCAGGCTGCGAGGCGGCCTCGGCCGCTGCACGGCTGGGTAGCCGCACACTGCTCATCACAATGGATATGAATACCATTGGGCAGATGAGTTGTAACCCTGCTGTGGGAGGAATAGCTAAGGGGCAGATTGTCAGGGAGATAGATGCACTCGGCGGACAAATGGGCATAGTTACTGACCGATCAGCCATACAATTCCGCATGCTCAACAAGAGCAAAGGGGCAGCCATGTGGAGTCCGCGCAGCCAGAGCGACAGGAAACAGTTCATACAGCAGTGGATCAAGACTCTTTCCACAACCGACAACCTGCATATATGGCAAGACGAAGTTGTGCGACTACTGATTGATAGACAATGCATTACGGGTGTCTGCACTCGTCTTGGGGTAGAGTTCAAGTCCCGAGCGGTCATTCTCACTAACGGCACCTTTCTATCCGGGCTGCTGCACTTCGGGCGCACACAGATTCCGGGAGGACGCATAGCCGAAAAGGCAAGTATCGGCATCACCGAACAACTGGTTGGTTTAGGATTTACTTCCCGCCGCATGAAAACCGGCACTCCCGCCCGATTGGACAAGCGAAGTATCGATTTCTCCGTGATGCAAGAGCAGCAGGGTGATGCTACAGAGGAGAAATTCAGCTACCTGCCTGAGGTACATCGCAGCCTCAAGCAGATGAGTTGCTTCATCACCTACACCAATCCCAATACACACGGGATACTTCGCCGGGGATTAGGCGATTCGCCACTGTACAATGGCCAGATACAGAGCATCGGACCGCGCTATTGTCCGAGCATAGAAACGAAGATCGTAACCTTTGCCGACAAAGACCAGCACCAGATATTTCTTGAACCGGAAGGTGTGGACTCCAACGAGTACTACGTGAACGGTTTCAGTTCGTCTATGCCGTGGCAGATCCAACTTGAAGCACTACATTCAATCAAGGGTCTGGAGCACTGCGTGATGTACCGCCCGGGCTACGCCATCGAGTACGACTACTTTGATCCCACCCAGCTGCATGCGACACTGGAGACCAAGCTGATCGGCAACCTCTTCTTTGCCGGACAGATTAATGGCACGACAGGTTACGAGGAGGCAGCAGGCCAAGGCATTGTTGCAGGCATCAATGCGCATCAGAATATAATCAACGGAAAGCCGTTTGTTCTGTCGCGTGACGAGAGTTATATCGGCGTACTCATCGATGATTTGACACATAAGGGCGTTGACGAACCGTACCGCATGTTTACATCGCGCGCTGAATATCGTATTCTGCTCAGGCAGGATAACGCTGACGAGCGCCTGACCACACGTTCGTACGAATTGGGGCTGGCTGATGCCAAGCGCTACGGTCTCTTTGAATCCAAGCAGGAAGCCAAGCAGGTGTTGCTGTCTATCCTGGGGTCTACTCCAAGCACCACCCCCAGCGGTCGTGCACTGCTGGAGCAAAAGGGTTATTCGCCCACCTCAGCCCACGGATCGCTACGCGAAATGCTGTGCAGGCCATCCATCAGCCTGAGAGAAATCATAGCCATCACCCCGGAGCTGCAGCAAGCCGTAGCATCGTTTGCCGACCGCCGAGAGGAGATAATTGACAGCACCGAGATCGATGTAAAGTACAGCGGCTATATAGCTCGCGAGCGGATGGCGGCCGACAAGCTGCACCGGCTGGACGCCATCAGGATTCCTGCCGACTTCCGCTACAACGAACTGCAGTCTCTTTCCACAGAGGCCCGTCAGAAGCTTACGGCCATCCGGCCCAAGACAATTGGCGACGCTTCCCGTATTCCGGGAGTAAGCCCTAACGATATAAGCGTGCTGCTGGTGCTGATGGGTAGATAAGCAATTAACAGTCAAGTACGGCGGCGAATGAACGGAGCCCAATTGTTTCACGTGGAACACAATGTCAATATAGAATATAAAAATCAAACAAATATGACAATCGAACAGTTGAAAAAGGACGTACGCAACGTACCTGATTTCCCGAAAAAGGGAATTCAATTCAAGGACATTACAACCATCATCGACAATGCTGAGGAGCTGTGCTTTATGCGCGACGAACTGGTCAAGATGTACCGTGGCAAAGGTATCACGAAGGTGGTGGGAATTGAGAGCCGCGGATTTATTTTGGCTCCGGCAATTGCCATGGAATTGGGTGCAGGGTTTGTACCTATTCGCAAGCACAACAAGCTACCGGCTGAAACGATTCAGGCAAGTTACAAGAAAGAGTACGGACTGGATATCATACAGATCCATAAAGATGCACTTTCGCCCGACGACGTTGTGCTTATCCATGACGATATACTGGCTACAGGCGGTTCGATGGAAGCAGCTATAGAGTTGGTACGTAAACTTGGGGTCAAGAAGTTGTACGTCAACTGCCTCATTGAGTTGGAAGGATTGGACGGTCGTGCATATTTGAAGAAGATAGAACCTGACGTAGAGGTGGATTGCCTGATGGGCATAGAGGTGGATGAATAATCCTTTATCCCGAGCATCCGGGAATAGGATCTATTCCGATTAAGGATGAGTGCCAAAAGCCAACATATAAGCTCGCTGCTGCAACGCATACCGGAGCAGCCGGGAGTATATCAGTACCTTGATAAAGAAGGTACTGTCATTTATGTGGGTAAAGCCAAGAATCTGAAACGCCGCGTAAGCAGCTATTTTATCAAAGATCAGTCATCGCTCAAAACGCGGCAACTGGTATCACACATAGCAGACATCAAGTACGTGGTCGTCGGCAGTGAGCAAGATGCCTTCCTGCTGGAGAACAACCTGATCAAGCAGTACCAGCCACGCTATAATATTCTGCTGAAAGACGGCAAGAGTTACCCGTATATCTGCATCACCAAAGAGGTTTTTCCGCGCATCTTCAAGACGCGTCAGAAAGACAAGCGTGGGGGGGAGTACTTCGGCCCGTACAGTTTTACCAACGCCGCCGACACGGTACTGGAACTGATACACAAGCTCTACCCTATTCGCACGTGCAATACGCCCATGAACAGAGAGGGTGTAGAGAAAAACAAATACAAAGTCTGCCTCAAATATCACATCAAGAAGTGCTGTGGTATATGCGAACTACGCGTGCCGATAGAGCAATATAACGAATATATTCAATCGGCTAAAAAGATTATACGTGGCGATGCGCATGAGATCAGCAAACAGCTGATTGAGCAGATGCAGCAACAGTCAGAGCAGATGCGCTATGAAGAAGCGGAACGCGTCAAGCAACAGTACCTGCTCGTGGAGAAGTTCCGATCAAAGACGGTAGTTACCAACACATCGATAAACGACCTGGATGTATTTGGCTACGACGAGCAGGACGAACAGGTATATATCAGTATCCTACACATACACAACGGCAGCATAGTACAGGGGCGTACATTGGAATGCAAGCGGAAGTTGGACGAGAGCCGTGAGCAATTACTGGCTTATGGAATAACGGCACTGCGAGAGCTGTTGGGAACAGATACCAAAGAGATATTAGTCCCCTTCATGCCCGAATATGTCGGTGAGGACATACGCATCAATATAGCCACAGGGGGTGACAGGAAAAAGTTACTGGATCTGGCGGCGCAAAACGTGCGGCAATACAAAGCCGACCGATTGAAGCAAGCAGACAAACTTAATCCGGATCAACGGGCAATTCGCATACTAACCGAACTACAGAAGACACTGGGTTTGCCGATGCTACCGATGAGCATAGACGCATTCGACAACTCAAGCATACAGGGGTCAAGCGCTGTTTCGGCGTGTGTGGTATTCAAAAAGGCTAAACCAAGCAAATCGGACTACAAGCGATTTGAGATAAAAGAGGTGGTTGGTCAAGATGACTACGCAACAATGCGAGAGGTGGTAAGAAGACGGTATCAACGGATGATTGACAATGAAGAGGAACTGCCTAACCTGATCATTGCTGACGGGGGCATCGGGCAAATGCATGCAATACGCGAAGCGGTGGAAGACCAACTGGGACTACATATACCTATAGCCGGACTGAAGAAAGATGATAAGCATCGCACCCAAACCCTACTCTATGGGTTTCCTCCGATGGAGTTCGGACTACCTGTCACGAGTGAGATGTTCCGACTGCTGACAAACATACAGGATGAAGTGCACCGGTTTGCCATCACGTACCACAAAAAGAAGCGCAGCAAGCTGCAAACGCATAGCGAACTTGATGATATTCAGGGAGTTGGCTCAGTTACGAAGCAGAAGATACTCCAACACTTCGGGTCAGTAAAGCGTGCTGGTTTAGCAGAAAAGAGCGAATGGATAGAATTACTCGGAACAAGCAGAGGTTCAATGCTTTATGAGTATTTTCAGTCAAAAATAACGCGCTGAGAATTGCGTGGAGAGCAAGAATATGAGCACTTATACAATCAAAAAAGACGAAAAATCGGATCTTATCCTACTCAATGAGCAAGGTGAGAAGGTTAGTGCGTTGGATATACTGCGTCAGACTGATCCGCACCGGGTTTATGCCTTCAAGGGTCAGATGGGTGCGGGCAAGACCACATTCATCAAGCAGCTGTGTGAAGAAATGGGTTCAGCCGATGTAGTGAACAGTCCTACGTTTGCCATTGTGAATGTATATGACGTTGAGAGACCTTATCGGGGTGAGGTGTATCATTTCGACTGCTACCGGCTGAAGGATATACGCGAAGCGATGGATTTTGGGGCAGAGGAATATCTGTACTCGGGTAACTACTGCTTCATCGAATGGCCGGATAGGATAGAACAACTATTGCCGGAAGATACCATATACATACATATTTCTCCCCGGGCTAACGGTGATCGGTTGCTAACCGTCAGCGACTGACACTCCCCTACTCTATTCCCCTAATACATACTTACAGATGCGCCCTGAGCATGACGTGAATATCCGTCTTGGTTACAGGGCGCGATTTGAGTGCAGCCCACTGCGGATGGTACACCGTCTCGCTGACGCGCATGTACAGCGACAACTGCTTGGACAGCTTATAGCGCATATTCAGATACCATCGTCCTCCACGACCATAGGTGGCCGGTATACTAAAAGCATAGAGTACATCGTTTTCGTAGGAATATATCCTATTTACCCATTGCTGCACATCAAATCCTTGCAGCCGCAGCTGAAAGACCATAGGTATCATTTTGAGGTGATACTCAATATCTTGCATCACACTGACGCCATAACTGAGCGGCGCGCTGTTGTCGGTGTAATTGACTAACGATGCATCAGCACGCGTGCGAAAGCGCCAGTTGGCCAATGTATAGGTGAACTCTGTCCGAGCACGATAGGTATCCTCCGATCCTTTGCGGCGACTACGGAGCCGGAGCATCAGGTTGTAACACGAGCGTATATACTCCGCTTGAGCCAATACATCATAGCCAAATGTTCCTGATTGGCGGATACCATATTTGGGGCCATGGAAGTGAAACACATCACCATAGGCAGATAGCCGCCAGTGACTAAATCCTTTGTACTCGATACCAAGATAGCCACCCTGCTCATCGCCTAACCGCGAACTCTCGCTGAACGCATAACCAAATCGGTTGTCGAACGTGGGGGAGTAGTAACGGTATAGTGCCATCAGTCCCAGATCGGAGAGCGGGGTGAGTCGCACCCCAGCTATGCATCCATATCCCCAGGTGCTGTTCTGTGCGGCCGCTACCTCGGCGAACAGTTGCAGCCAGCGCCACGAGTACTTCAGATCGGCACCTGCTACACACTGGTTCACACCGCGAAAATACGCGGCATTGTAGTAGGTATTACGCACCGGCAAAGAGTCGGAATAGAAGTGCTCCATCATCGTTACGCCTACATGCAGGTTCTTGAAATTAAGGCTCACGTTAGCACCGACAGCTTGATGCCACACCTTGTTTTTATCCACCGAGTACCATCCGCTGACCTCTGTATGCTTGCCGGCTGTAACGGTCGCCCCTACCCCTTGATATCGTTCGCTGCCGGCCGAGGACACCTTGCTTAGTCCCTGGCGGTCATGACCGATCTGCATCACACGGCTGCTCTTGCCCGTATGGAAGAAATGATTAGTGACTAATCCCTGCCCGAAGCGCGCTTGATAACAGCCGCCTACGAACCGTTTGAGCCGACCTATATTGCTCAGCTGCACGTAGCCTCCGTACTGCATATCCTGCCATCCGCCGGCAGCCGGACGGCGGATTGTCACGCCTGCAGCTACCTTATCACGGAACTGATAGCCGTACTTGGCTTGGATATATACGGGATCTGTGCCGGTGAATGCCTCTATATTCCGCACATCTGTTCTTAGACTTATATCGTGCCTGCCATACGTAGCAAGGTCGCGCCAGTAGAACGGCGAAGGTTGCTGCTCACCCACACGCACAAAGGGCAATAGGTTGCGTATCTCATAGTCCTTGAGGCCACTTACGAGCTGAAGTTCATACAGGCTGTTATATGGCAAGTCACGCGCCTTCAGCAGGATAGCCGTGATCTGTTTCTCGCTCAGGAACGGCAACTCTGACAGTCCTTCATAGTCATCGGCATTGAGCGATACAGGCTGTTGCACACGGGCGAGCAGGTCCTCTGCCAGGGTCTCAAAATCTTGTTCTGCGCCCTCAATGGCATCTTCCGTTACTTGCGAATAAATATCCTCAATGATGCTTGCCAGCGGCTGACCGGTCATTATTGTTGTCGTTTCACCGGGAAGATCAAGCACAATAGGCAGGTGGTCGGAGTAGCCGTCGCGCTGGTACTGATAGCCGTTGTAGGTTCGATAAGGTTTGTAACCGGTGTAACTCTCATCGTCGGTAAGTAGCCATGGCGCATCGTAGATGCTTGCCAGCGCAGTGTCAGCCAGAGCGGCAGATACGTAGAACTGATCTATACAACTCCAAGCGCCTTGGTACTTGTATGTACCCAGGCCTTGCGCCTCTTTCTGTAGCATTAGGTTGTACAAGTGGGGAAGATCCTGCTGCGGAGCACTGTTCATATCGCCCATAACCACTATCTTTGCATGCGGACGAAGGATGAGCAAGCTGTCAGTATGCGCAGTTATGATCTGTTTGGCACGCATGCGCAACCCTTCACGCGAAGCACCTCCCAACTGGCTGGGCAGATGGCAGACGAACACATGCAAAGTGTCGCCATCGGTCATCGTGCCGGATGCATAGAGTATATCGCGCGTGGGGCGTTCGCCTGAGTGAACAGGCACAGGTATCACGTACGCTTCATGCAGGCTGAACAGATCCGGGCGATAGAGCATAGCCACGTCTATGCCTCGCGTGTCGGGACTGTCATAATGTACATAGGAGTAGGGCAGGCTGCGCAAGTTCTGCGAGCATAGATCGCGGATACATTGCTCGTTTTCCACTTCACACAATCCGACTATGGCCACACCTTCCCATCCGCCGATGTTAGCAATCGTCCGGGCAATATGTTCACGCTTCATATAGTAGCGTGCCGGCGTCCAGTGGCGCAATCCTTCCGCAGTATATTCGCTGTCATCGTGAACACTATCAGCCTCGCAATCAAACAGATTTTCAACATTATACGACGCTATACGGAAGCCATATACTGGCATCAGCACCGACAGCAACAATAGTATATAGCTTGCGCGTCTAATCACGATACTACTCATTGCTACAACAGGATATCCAGGCTGCGGCGGAGGGCAGTGATGAAGCGGTCAACTTCGTCGCGGGTGTTGTAGAGAGCGAAAGAGACGCGGACGGTGCCGGGGATTTGCAGGGTGGTCATCAGTGGTTCGGCGCAGTGGTGGCCAATGCGGACAGCTACACCTTGCTGGTCAAGAAGTGCGCCCAGATCAAAAGGATGGATGAGTTTGCCGGCTCCATCATAGATATTAAATGACAACACACCGGCTTTGGGTTGTCCGGCTGCATAGATACGGATGCCTGCTATCTGCTGCAATTGCTGCTCGGCATAAGCGGTTAACTCTTGCTCATGGGCAGCGATGGACGCTATATTGCACGACTGCATGTATCGCGCGGCAACACTCCAGGCGTAAGAGCCTACATAATCAGGCGTGCCGGCTTCAAAGCGATAGGGTAGTTCGTTGTAGGTGGTGCCTTGCCAGGATACGTGCTGGATCATCTCACCGCCGCCTTGGTAGGGCGGCAGTTGGTTGAGCCATTGCTCCTTGCCATAGAGCAGGCCGATGCCCGTAGGGGCGTACATCTTATGGGCAGAGCAGACGAAGAAGTCGCAATCGAGTGCCCGGACATCCACCGGCAGATGGGGAGCGGATTGTGCGCCATCGATGCAGACAGGCACTCCATGTGCATGGGCGATGCGGATGATTTCCTCCACCGGATTGATGATGCCCAGCACATTGCTCACATGCGCCACGCTGACAAGCTTGGTGCGCGGATTAAGAAGCTGGCTGAACGCCTCAAGATCAAGCTTCAAATCATCGCGCAACGGAATGACTTTTAGTACGGCTTGCTTGCGCTGGCAGAGCATCTGCCAGGGAACTATATTTGAGTGGTGCTCCAAGGCAGAGACGATGATCTCGTCGCCCTCGCGGATAAACGCCTCGCCAAAGCAGAAAGCGAGCATGTTCAGTCCTTCGGTCGTACCGCGCGTGAAGAGTACTTCGCGGCTGCTGTTGGCACCGATGAACTGAGCGAGTAGGGTACGCGCCTCTTCATGTTTGGCGGTAGCCACTTGGCTCAGATGATGCGTGCCTCGGTGGATATTCGCGTTCCAAGTGCTATAGGCCTCGGTGATAGCATCGAGCACACACAGGGGTTTCTGTGAGGTAGCAGCGTTATCCAAGTACACCAGCGGTTTGCCGTGCACCTGTTGCGTTAATATGGGAAAATCCTCTCTATGCATAAATTCTTTCCGTATGTTCAGTTTATTCCGTACTCAATAATTATTTACGGTTTATAGTAACTGTCGCGGAGGATCTGTTCGGCATCGAAGTTGGCTATGAGTTCTTGCAGGCTTACTTCCGGATGATGCTCCATATAACTCTGTGCTATCCGCCACCCGATCCATGTTCCGATGCGTGGTGGTGCTTCCTGCGATATCTCGCTGGTGAATGGTGCATCGTTCAGGTAGGATGTGAGCAGCATCTGCTCGGTTTTGAACAGATCGCGTTTGTCCATTATTCTGTTCCAAACCTGCCGTTCGTTCTGCTCACACCAGCGCCATTGTTCGCGCGTATATCCCATGACCTCATAGTCAGGCGAATCGAGCAGGGTGGAGCAGATGTACATCATTTTGCCTCGGTAGAGCATATTGTCAATCAACCGTCCTTTGGGTGCTGCAAAGGGGAATGCTGCAAACAGATATCCGCTAACCACATCGGCAGCTATGCATTCAGGACGCATGGTCTGTTTCTGGTAGTTATAGACCACCTGGTTATAGTAGGGATAGTCGCTGCCCAGATACATATCCAGTCCGACAGCCATGTTACCGTCGTCGAGGAAAAGTACCGATGCATTGAATCCGCTGACGAACGTATATATGACAGGTATATACAGGTCGGGATAGAGGTAGTGAATACGCGTGAAGGCGTGATTCAGTTCGCGCTGTATGCCTCGCATGTCGGCAAAGGTCTGCTGCACGAACCTGTTGGTCTTCAGAAAACCATAAACTGTATCATGGATGAACAAGGGCAGCGCTTCCGCCAGATAGCCTGTATCCGCGGCGTTGACGCCTAAGGCTTGTTCAACGTAAGCAGGCATAAATTCCGGGTAGTCGGCAAATAAGGCACGCACCTGTCCGGCTGCGTTCGCGGCGGGAAGAGCCAGCAGAGCGGAGTCGAAGCGTACTATGGTAACCTGTTGCTCATCCATAGTACGCGGATAGAACTGCCGTCCGGGCTGACAGCCTGCAAGTATACAGGCCGCTGCAATCACTACTATTTGACTTCCTAATTTCAAATTTAAAATTTAAGATTGAACATTAAACAATGCGGCCGTCTTTGAGCTCGATGATCCGGTCGGCGATGGCTGCCAGCTCCTTGTCATGGGTAACTATAACTATGGTCTGGCCAAAACTACTACGCATCTGCTTGAGCAATGCGTGCAGTTCATGTTTGTTTGCCTCATCCAGACTGCCGGATGGTTCGTCGGCAAGGATAACGTCTGGATTCATCATCATAGCTCGCGCCGCAGCCACACGCTGTTTCTCGCCGCCGGACAGTTCGTTGGGCTTATGCGTCATTCTTTCCTTTAGTCCCAGTTCAGTGAGCAGTTGCTCGGCACGCCGGCGCGCATCATGTTCATTGTCACGATGGATAAGTGCCGGCATCATCACGTTCTCCAGCGCCGTGAACTCCGGCAGCAGCTGGTGGAACTGAAAGATGAAGCCTATATGCTTGTTGCGGAACTCGGCGAGTGCATTTTCAGTAAGATGGAGCACGTCGGTGCCATCGATGGTTATTGTGCCGCTGTCGGGACGGTCAAGCGTGCCCATGATCTGCAGCAGGGTGGTCTTGCCTGCACCGGACTTGCCAATGATGGCAACTATCTCGCCTTTGTCGATGGTTAGCGATACTCCCTGCAGCACGTGCAGCGAACCGAACGACTTGTTTATATCCTTAACTTGTATCATCATGCGATATTTGGCTGCAAAGTTACGAAAAAAAATGTACATTTGCAAATCTCTCCTAAGAAAA
>CAMIZG010000015.1 GCA_946403215.1 uncultured Bacteroidales bacterium
TGCAAAATCCAAAAATTTTTCGTAACTTTGCACCAAATTTAGTGGGTGATTAGTGCGCGGTTAGTGGGTCGTTAGTCTGTGATAAGTGCGTCATTCTTAGCCCCATCGCAGGGTCAACGCACACTCCCGCCCTTATCCAGACACCCCCTGAAGCAGTTTAACCTATTTATTCATCATCATATGGCACGTATTTACCACAACCCCCAAGTTGAAAAAATCATCGGTGCACACTCCAAGAACGGCCTCATCGAGCGACAGAAGCACTTCCGCGACTACGAGGGCAACGTCACCAAGGTCGGTGCCCCCGAGGGCTACATCCTTACCAAGCCGCGCAACTACAAGTACAACCCGCCTGTCGGCGCCGAGCTCGCCAACCAGCAAGCCTTTGGCGACACCTCGCGTTTGGTGCCGGAGTTCATAGATGCCTGGAAGAACAACACGCCTCTCCCGCCTGCTAAACAAACTTTCCTCGACCGGGTCAAAGTCCGTTTCCGCAAGCAACTCAACGGCAAGCCCGATCCCGTCGCCTCGAAGGACAAAGACGGCAACTACATCATCTACGCCCGCCCCGACAACTTCCTCCGCGTTGTCCTCCTCAAGGAGCACCCCGTCTTCGACTGATCACCTCCCCCGCCTCTCCGCTCCGTCCATTATCCGGGCAATCTCATTGCCCCCTTCCACCATCCTCATTGCCAACGATTTCCCCTTTGCTCGCATATTTGCGAGCATTAAAAACCACACTGAAAAAATTCTCGAAATGCTATATTTTTCATCTTTTAGCAACCTGACATGCAATAAAACACCAATCAAGGCTGCAACACCAAGTCGCAGCCTTGAGATAATAGCGGTGTGCAAACATCCACCAACTACCACAATATGAAATTATTGCTCGAATGTCACATCGTCAATAATCATTTCCTGTTCGCCGTATGTAATAAATCCAAATCCACTATAAGTAAGTGGCATATAACGCAATTTAAAGACTTGTATTCCCTGCATGGTTAAGGTAATAGCATCACCATTGCTTTCGAGAACCAATTCATAATACTGTCCCTTTTTGAGTTTTGGATAAAGGAAACCTTGGGTAAAGCCACCTACTTTCTCATTATCCACCCATCTTTGGAAATAGATTTTTTTAGCAGACTCATTAAACGAAATAGAATAGAATGTCCCATCGTCCTTGAGGTTAAACATCATGCCGCATGGAAAATCATCATTTTCATAACGGAAATGCGTTGTTATCTTAAATGGCTTCT
The DNA here is from genome assembly GCA_946403215.1 of uncultured Bacteroidales bacterium. Taxonomy (GTDB): domain Bacteria; phylum Bacteroidota; class Bacteroidia; order Bacteroidales; family Paludibacteraceae; genus Colicola. The sequence goes on from CAMIZG010000015.1 coordinate 1,257, forward strand.
TTACATCAATCGGCGCATAGCAGGTTGATGTAGAAGAAGAAAACGATACTCTTCCGGTAAAGAAGTCTGTGTTCTTTTCTGAATGTACAGTAAGCACACCTTTGTCAATAAAGGCCTTGATGTTCTCCTTGTTGTTAAATGTGCATTCTGTCCAATCCAATGAGTTAGAATCGAAGTTTTCGACGAACTTTTGTGCCGAAACGTTAGCAGAACATGCTATCGCAAGTGCTGCTGCAAAAATGAAGTTCTTTTTCATGATGTGAAAATATTAAGTTAATTATTATAGACTATGAACCTTGCCTATTCTTGTTTGCAATTCTTCAAGCAAGGGTTCATATTCTTTTGCTATACGATCAACCTCCTCAAACTCTCCATGCATTGCAGCCGCAGCTGCAGCAACTTCTGATGAGACTTTGATTTGGAAAGCAACTCTATCAGGCGTAGAGATATCACGAATAGTGACACGATTTCTCATTTGCATTTCCGACATCTGGAAAGTTTTGAACTGCCATGGAGTTTGCACATAACCTCCATAAACATCTGTCGTAGCAATTTCATCGAAATAATTGAGAAGAATCTGATGCAATAGTTTCCACGCGGGCTTTGTGTCTACTTTACCATCTTCCGATATAGTGTAATACATTGGATCAATGTCGATAGTAAAGTATTTATTGACGATGCCTGAATATGCAGTCATTCTGTAGTATCCGTCCTGTTGTAAGGTGTACGAAATGGCGCTTCGTTTATCTTCTCCGTAGAATTTGGCATGAATAGTCTTATAGCCGTTACATTCTACTCGAATGACAGCCATGTTCCCTTTCTTTGGGCGGACAAATTGTCCTGAACCATAACCAATAAATTGATTGTTTACGTAGATTGAGGCTTCAACCGGTTGTACAGCGATGTCAATCATTTTCTGCTTAACGGCCTGTAGGGGCAGAACGTTGCAGATGCATAGCATCGTGCAAGCCAAAAGAGTTTTTTTCATAAATGTTGTTTTTTAGTGATTTGAATGATATTTGATAGTATTTGACTTCTTTAGATGTTTCGGAAGCTCTATCTCATAATATCCCTTATTACCAACAACATACAGCCGTTGCTGGTAAATCGTTACCCCATCACGCACGAAATCAACATCAATATACGGCAAATTGTGTTTCCCTTTGTAAACAATAGGCGGTACTCCATAATTTACGTCGTCAATGACGATTTCGATGTTGGGTTCATAACATTCAATTTTCACGATTGTGCCGCAACTGGCCATCATGAAACAAAACATTAACAAAAGAATCTTCTTCATACTGTATTCCTTTTTCAAACTTACTAATACATAACACGAAAAAGCGTGCGCTTTCGTGGTTTCGTTTGATTTTCTGAGGTTCTCGACTACCTTTACAACTCAAACTTATACACGGAAAACTCACGCTACTAACGTGAGCGTGCATAAAACCGTGCTTGAGTTGTAATAATGATTTCTAAAAGTGTCGAGTTTTCAGAAAATCAAGTCGGATTTATTACGCTTTATTTCGGCGCTCGCTTACGCCTATATGTCATTTTTCACCGCTTTGGTATCGCTGTCGGTGCCAGCGCTTCAGTTTTACGTCAGTAAGCGACGACTGCTATTAATATTAATCGGCAGCGAGCCGTAACTATTCTGCTACCCCTATTTCATATAGATATTCAGGAGCCAGGTCAGCACCATTCGCCCACTCGATAGTAACAGGTGTCAGTGCATACTGAATAAACCGCTCTTTGTCGCGCAAAGAGCCAAAGACCTCACCCGTCAGGTGCAGCTCTAAATCCACCACCTTATGAACGCCATCACTAAATGTGAGTGCCAAACGGTAGTCGCCTCGATAGTCAACATCTTTTACACGTAACATGACTTATTTTGTGATTCCGACTGCAAAGGTACAAAAAATATTTGAATAATGCAAATCTTTTCGGCACAAAGTTGCAATTATCTGAGTTTTTCACTCTAACACTCGAAAAACGAGCACAGATATAAACGTGTCTAATGTATGGCAAGGGGGTACATGCCCCGGGTGGTGGCGGCAGCAACCATGGTCGAATACGTGCCTGCGACGCAAGAAAATAGTAACCCAAGTTTGCGTTTATTACATAAAAAGCGAAAAATATCGTGGGAAATTTGCAAATATAAAAAATATTTCGTACCTTTGTAGGCTTTTTACGCGTTCGGCAAACTATGCCAACCGATGTCGCGCTGCGGCATAAAGCGCACAGTTGCCTCCGCTCTCCCCACACACCCCATGGTTGTGCCGAGGGCTCCATAGATAAGATGCATAGTACACGCAAACATATCACACTCTGGTTCGTAGCGTCAGCACTAACGCTACTGCTGACGGGTTGCGGGGAGTACCAGAAACTGCTGAAGTCCAAGGATCCAGACCTGAAGTATCAGGCGGCGCTCAAGTACTTCAACGACAAGCAGTACACCCGTGCACAGTCCTTGCTCGACGACGTGGCAGTATATTACAAAGGCACTGAGCGCAGCGAGGATGTGATATGCTACCTGGCGCGCTGCTACATGGGCAACAAGGACTACAGCACCGCCGCGGAGTACTACGAGGCATACGCACGCAACTACCCGAAGGGTAAGTACATCATTGAGGCACGCTACCAGATAGGGCACTGCTACTACATGGATGCCCCTGACGCCCGGCTGGATCAGGCGACAACCTACAAAGCCATCAAGTGGCTCACGGAGTTCGTGGAGCTGTTCGGCGACAGCCCCTACGCCAAGGATGCCTACACGCAGATAGACGAGATGAACGACAAGCTGGCGGAGAAGGAGTTCCGCAGCGCAGAACTGTACTACAACCTCGGCACCTATCTGGGCAATAACTACCTGTCGGCGGAGATAACGGCCAAGAACGCCCTGAAGAAGTACCCGGGCAACAAGTACACGGAGGAGCTGAGCTGGATCATCCTGCAAGCCAAGCACCAGCAGATGATCAACTCGTTTGAGGACAAGAAGATGGACCGCGCCCGCGCCACGGAGGATGAGTACTACAACTTCATCACCGACTTCCCCGCCTCCAAGCACCGCAACGCCGCCGAACGCATCAAGAAAGACGTGGACAAGCTCCTGCGGTAAAGGGATAAAATTGTAAATGATAAAATTGTAAATGATATTATGATCACACCTACATTTAATTTGGACTACAAGAAGAGCAAAGCTCCGAAGACCACCATCACTCGCGACATGAACGAGCTGACCAGCAAGGTCGGCAATGTGTACGAGACAGTGGCTATCATCAGCAAACGTGCCAACCAGATCAGCTCCGCGCTCAAGAAAGAGCTGGACGCCAAGCTGCAAGACTTCAGCCAGGACCGTGGTGATATAGAGGAGACGTTCGAGAACCGCGAGCAGATCGAGATCTCGCGCTCGTACGAGGTGCTGCCCAAGCCGACACTGATCGCCACGCAGGAGCTCATCGACAACCAGATCGTTTGCAACAACGGCTCGCGTGACGAGCTGCTTCGCTAATGATGCTGGACGGTAAGCACATAGTTATAGGCATAGGTTCGGGGATTGCGGCATACAAGATTCCCGAACTTATTCGTTTGCTCCGCAAGCGCGGTGCAGAGGTTAAGGTGACGACGACGAAGCATGCGCTGGAGTTCGTGACCGACCTGACGCTGCAGACGCTGTCGGGGCACAAGGTGTATAGCGACGTGTTTGCCGCCATCAACGACCACTCGACCGAGCATATCTCCCTACCCGACTGGGCCGACGTGATGCTGGTAGCTCCCGCCACCCACGATGTGATATGCAAGATGGCCTCGGGGATAGCCGACGACGCCTTGACGACCACGCTGGCAGCCATGCGCAAGCCCGTAGTGATCGCTCCGGCTATGAACGACAAGATGTATGCCGGCGAAGCTCTGCAAGCCGCCCTGCGTACTCTGGCCGGACGGCCAGACATCAGCGTACTTGACTGCGCGGACGGTTTTCTGGCATGCGGTACCACCGGTCGCGGACGCATGCAGGAGCCCGAGGCACTGGCGGAAGCCATTGAGGACGCGTTGACCGAGAAGGACTACGCCGGGCGCCGGGTACTCATCACCGCCGGCCCGACCCGCGAAGCCATCGACCCCGTGCGGTTCATCAGCAACCACTCGTCGGGGAAGATGGGCATAGCCCTGGCCAAAGCCCTGCTGCACCATGGTGCGGAGGTGACACTGGTGATGGGGCCGACAGCCGAGCAGTGGACACCTGTGTTGTACCACGCGGCCATGCAAGGCGTAGGCCATCTGCACCGCATAGATGTGCAATCGGCACAGCAGATGTACGAGGCAGCCACTGCCGCCTGGCCGACGGCCGACATAGCCATCCTGGCCGCAGCGGTAGCCGACATGACACCGGCGCAGGTGGCCGACCACAAGATGAAGAAAGGGCAGGACCTGACCGACAGCATCCCCCTGCGAGAGACGCAGGACATAGCACGCACACTGGGGGAGCAGAAACGGCCGGGACAGACCCTGGTAGGATTTGCGCTGGAGACGGACAACGAGCAGCAGAACGCCCTGAAGAAACTGGACAGCAAGCACCTGGACATGATCGTGATGAACTCGCTGCGCGAACAAGGTGCAGGGTTCGGCACGGATACGAACAGCGTGACCGTCTATACAAAAGAAGACGAGAGCCATCGTCTGCCTCTCGCCTCCAAATCCGACATTGCGGAAGGAATACTCCGATTACTCCTTACCAATCAAGCGGCCGAATAAGCCGCGTTTTTTTTCTGCAGGTTCAGCGGCCTCAGCCTCAGGCTTGGGCTCAGCATCTTCCTCAGCCTGCTCGGGAGCCCACTCGCGGCGGGACTCGATCTCACCGACCTGACCTTTCACATAGGCAATCACATCATCCAGACCTTCGCTGAAGTGCGCAAAATCCTCCTTGTAGAGGAAAAGCTTGTGCTTCTCAAACTGCGGGGCTTCCTCACCCATCACTCGTTTCTTACTCTCCGTGATACACAGGTAATAATCACCGGTACGATCCTTCTTTACGTCCAGGTAATAAATACGCTTACCTGCCTTCACCGAACGGGAATACACAATCTCCGACTCCCGTCTGTCATCAAACTTACGATTTTCCATCTCAATAAATCGGGCAAAGCCCCTCAATTAATTCAACTTGCGGAGCGCTTGCCGCCCCGTGCAAATCTCGCCGAACGAAATCAGATGCAAAAATACAAAAAAAAAATGATATTTGCAAACAAAAGTGCAGGTTGAGTGTTTTTTTTCGTAAAATATTTGCATATATGCAAAAAAAATTGTATCTTTGTAAGCTTTTTTATTGCATAAGCCTATGATTAATCGCACACTAATACGTATCAAGGTTGTACAGACCTTGTTCGGCTATTACCAGAACGAGGGTTCGCTTCCGTCGGAGGCGAGGAAGCAGTTGCTGCGGAGTTTTGCTGACTGCTATGATCTGTACATACTCCTTCTTGATTTTGCGCGCGCGCTGACCACATACGCAGATGAGCAGTTGCAGGAGCGCATAGCGCGCTCGCAAGCGACGCACACGCCGTTCACGCCGAACAGACGCTTTATCCAGAATCGCTTTGCCGATCAGCTGTTCACCAACCAGCGTCTGCGCCGCGAGCTGGAGGAGCGCCGGCTGTCATGGGAAGCCGGCATGTCGGCGGTGAAAGCCGTATATCTGAATCTGGTGGCCACCGATTGGTACAAGCACTACATGGAGCAGCCTGAGTGCAGCTACGAGGACGACAAGCGCGTATGGCGTAAGATATACACCGATCTGCTGCCCGGCAACGAGGCTATGCTGTCCGCCCTGGAAGAGATGGAGCTGGAGCTCGACCACTTTACGTGGACGACCGATCTGGACTTTGTGCTGTCGTACGTAGTCAAGTCCGTGAGGAAGTTCCGCGAGGAGGAAGGTGTGGAGCAGTCGCTGCTGGAGATGTTTGACTCGGAGGAAGATCTGGAGTTTGCCACCTCGCTGCTGCAGCACACCATCGACAACCGCGAGGAGTACGATGCACTGATTGATGCGCACCTGAAGAACTGGGATCCCGAACGCGTGGCACTGATGGACAGGATCATCCTGCTCGTATCGCTGGCAGAGATCACCCACTACCCTGAGATAGCCTTGCAGATCTCGCTCAACGAGTATATAGAGATTGCCAAGGAGTACTCGGGGGAGAAGAACTACTTCTTCATCAACGGTATATTGGACGAGATCATCCGCCAGCTGAAGCGTGAAGACAAACTGCTGAAAGCTGCAGGCTTGGAGGAGAATTGATAATTGACAATTGATAAATAAAATTTTATATGTTAGCAACAATCTTATTACAACTAGGCAGTGCCGCAGGAGCGGACGGTGCTCAGGCAGGTAACCAATGGTCGTTCTGGATTATGATGATCCTGATCTTCGTGGTGTTCTACTTCTTTATGATTCGTCCGCAGACGAAGAAACAGAAAGAGCTGCAGAAGCAACGCGAGGAGATGAAGAAGGGCGACAAGGTCGTTACGGCAGGCGGCATCTACGGCGAGATCAAAGAGGTGAAGGAGAACTACTTCCTGATCACCATCGACAAGGACGTAGTCATCCGCGTTGACAAGAACAGTGTGTACGCCTCAGCCGAGGACGCTCAGCCGGCACAGAAGTAAGGCGTTGGCCGTCGGCCATTAGCTTTAGCCTTTAGCTACAAATGAGTGAGTTTCTGCGCCGCCCGTTGCGGGCGTTCCGGTCTTTTCTGCACAGCAAGGACGCATTGGTGTACTTGTCGTTTGTGCTGTTGGCAACCGTCATATGGTTCACCAACGCCTTCAGTACGCGCCGTACGGTGACGATGGTCATCCCCGTGACGTACACCCATATGCCTGACGACTACGTGTTCACCAACGCACCCACCGACCATGTGCACGTAACGCTGGAGGATGAGGGCATTGATCTGTTCCACAACCGAGAGCGCCTGTATGAGTTGACCTTCGACATATCGGAACTAATCACCGGCAACGAAGGCACGTTCGTCATCCCGATGGATGAATTGCGTCAGGCGATAGCGCAGCAGTTGGTTGGAGATGCCGCATTGGCAGCCTTTGCTCCCGAGCTGCTGACCGGCAGCTACACGCGCCAACATGAGAAGACGGTGCCCATCGTATATACCGGGCAGATCAAACCCGCCATTCAGTACCAGCTCCGCGATGAGGTAACTCTCACACCCGGCGTAGCCAAGATCTACGGCACGAAACAGAGCCTGGAGGCCATCACGCAGATCGAGACCACCCTGACCGATTATGAGGGCGTACAGGACACTTTCAATACGCGTCTGGCACTCATCGCTCCGGATAACGTACGGGTGGTGCCGGACAGCGTCAGCTTGCATGTAGTGGCAGAGCAGTTCACCGAGAAAGCGATGCAACTGCGCATCAGCACGCCCGACCTGAGCAAGGAGAACCAGGTGCTGCACCTCTTCCCCGACCATGTGACGGCCACCTTCCGCGTTGGCACAGCATGGTTCAACGAGGTGAAGGAGAGCGACATCGAAGTGCTGGTTGACATGCCGCAGACAGGCAACGACCACCTGCCTGTACACGTGGATAACCGCAACCCGCACATCACACACATCCGCATCAAACCCGAAGAAGTAGAATACTTAATTGAGAAATATGAGACCCCTACAGATGGTGGACTTGCAGCGCCAGTATCAGAAAATTAAGCCTGAGATGGATGCTGCTATCCAAGCAGTAATTGATAGTACAGCCTTTGTCAAAGGTGCCCAAGTGGATCAGTTCGCACGGCACCTGGAAGCCTATACCGGTGCCAGGCACGTTATCCCGGTAGCCAACGGTACTGAGGCGCTGCAGATCGCCCTGATGGCTCTGGGACTCAAACCCGGTGATGAGGTGATCACGCCTACGTTTACGTTCATTGCGACGGCCGAGGTGGTAGCCTTGTTAGGCCTGACACCCGTAGTGGTGGATGTGGATTGGGGGACGATGAACATGAGCGTAGAAGCTGTCAGGAAAGCCATCACGCCAAAGACGAAAGCCATTGTGCCGGTGCATCTGTTCGGGCAGTGTGCCGAGATGGAAGAGTTGCTTGCTCTGGCACGCGAGCATAACCTGTACGTAGTGGAGGACACCGCGCAGGCTATAGGGGCACGCTACACCTTCAGCAACGGACATACTGCACAAGCCGGTACGATGGGTGACATAGGCTGCACCAGCTTCTTCCCCTCCAAGAACCTCGGCTGTTACGGCGATGGCGGAGCATTGTTCACCAACGATGATGAGCTGGCACGCAAGATACGCATCATAGCCAATCATGGTATGACTGTACGCTATCACCACGACATGATTGGCGTCAACTCTCGTCTGGATACCATTCAGGCGGCTGTGTTGGACACCAAGTTACCCCATCTGGACGAGTACACTGCAGCTCGTCAGGCAGCCGCAGCCTCCTACGACAAGGCGTTTGCGGGATGCGACAAGATACTGGTGCCCGAACGCAGCGCGCACAGCACGCACGTGTTCCACCAATACACGCTACGCATAGTAGGTGCTGACCGCGACGCCCTGCGCGAACGACTGACGCAAGCCGGAGTGCCTGCGATGATCTACTACCCTATCCCGCTACACCTGCAAAAAGCCTACCAGGACCCGCGCTATAAAGCAGGGGATTTCCCCATAGCTGAACGGCTGGCTGCGTGCGTATTGTCGCTGCCGATGCACACCGAGCTGGATGAGGAGCAATTGGCATTCATCACCGGGCAGGTGCTGAACAGTTTAGCAAATTAACGGTTTAACGGATTAACAGACTAACGATATTATGGCTCTTTCCTTAGCCCAACGACAAGTATTACAGACCAAGCTCAGCCCGCAACAGATACAGATCGTACGTCTGCTGGAGATTCCGAGCGTGGAGCTGCAGCGCCGCATCAACGAGGAGCTGCAGGAGAACCCTGCTTTGGACGAGGGAAAAGACCCGGAAGTTATTCAGGCAGAAGCGGAGCAGAAGCGCAGCGAGGATTATGGCGGTGAGGAGCTCGATAGCGAGGAGTACGACGACAGTGCGACCGATCAGGACGAGTACAACGACGGTGCTCCTGAAGAGCTCTACCCCAGCGAACTGGGAGGAGAAGAGGCCATATACTCCGACGAGGACAAGTACGAGAACCCGTTAGATAACGCTGACTTCAACTACGACGATTACATAGCCGACGACGAGACGCCTGACTACAAGACGCGCATCACCAACTACTCCGACCCGCAGGAGTCAATGGACAACACGTTCACCGGTTCGCCTTCGCTGGTGGAACACCTGAAGTCACAAGTCTATCTGACCAAGATGACCAAACCCGAACGGCACATAGCCAAGTTCGTGGTAGGCAACATCGACGAGGACGGCTACCTGCGCCGCACAGCAGAGGAATTAGAGGATGATCTGGCGTTTCGCGAATCACTGATCGTGCCGCACGAGCAGATGGTTGACATCATCGAGCAGATCAAACAGTTCGACCCTGCCGGAGTAGGCGCGTACGACCTGAAAGAGTGCCTGCTGCTGCAACTCAAGCAACGCGAGCCTACCCCCACCAACCAACGCGCCATACAGATACTGAGCGAGCAGTTCGAAGCGTTCAGCCGCAGACATTTTGAGCGCATCCGTGCACGCTACGACCTGACCGAGGATGAGATGCACGACGTGATCAGCGAGATAGAGCACCTCAACCCCACTCCCGGCGCTGACTGGGCTGGCACCAGTTATGCCACCCACGGGGCTACAATTATCCCTGACTTTGTTGTCGAGAACCGCGACGGCGAACTGGTGATGCAACTGCTGGACGGAGAGATACCCGACCTGCACGTCAGCACCGATTATCAGCAGATGATGAAGGACTACGCCGGCCGACGCAACAAACTGACGGAGAGCGAGAAAGAAGCTGTGCAGTTCGTTAAAGCCAAGATCGACAGCGCCAAGTGGTTCATTGATGCTATCAAGCAACGCAATGAGACATTGACCCGTACAATGATGGCCATCATTGATGCTCAGCGCGACTTCTTCCAAGAGGGCGACGACGCCGCACTCAAACCGATGATCCTGCAAGACATAGCCGACAAGACAGGTTATGACGTATCAACCATCTCGCGCGTAAGTAACTCCAAGTATGTGCAAACGGAGTTCGGCATCTTCCCGCTGAAGCACTTCTTCTCCGAAGCCATGCAGAACATTGAAGGCGATGAGGTTTCCACAAGGGAGATTAAGCAGGTACTGCGCGAGATCATCGACCGCGAAGACAAGTCCCACCCGCTCAACGACGATGAGTTGGTGCTGGCCATGAAGGAAGCCGGCTACCCTATTGCACGACGCACGGTGAGCAAGTACCGCCAGCAAATGGGCAAAACAATTGCACGACTGCGTAAACAAATGTAGGAACAGACAAATGAACAACACCTTATACCATATTTCGCGGATTATATCGGCAGTGCTGTACCCCATGTTCATCCCTACTTATGGGATACTGATCTACTTCCTGTCACTGCGTTCGCTGATCACTTACCCCACACCGCTGATTTGGATAGGTGTTGTCGGCACGCTGATATTTACTTGCCTGTTACCGCTCTCGGTTATACTGGTGATGATCCACCGCGGTAATTTGACAGACATTTATATCCGTGTTGCCAAGCAGCGGACGATGCCTTATATCTACTCCACTATCTGCTATGGTTTCTGGGCATACTTCTGCTCCCAGGTGATGCATCTGCCCCGGTTCATCGTTCTGACGGCTATCGGCACAACGGTGGTGCTGCTGATAGTACTACTGATTAACCGTACGTGGAAGATCAGCGCGCACCTGACCGCCTTGGGCGGCTTGTTCGGAGCTATGATGAGTTTCAGTCTGAGTACAGGCATTAGCGCCACGCCGGCACTCATCGGATGCTCGATAACCGCACTGCTGCTTATGTTCGCCCGCGTTTACGATGAGTCGCACACGCCGCTGCAAGTCGTTTGCGGCTATCTGTTAGGCACCTTGGCAACATTTCTGCCTAACCTCGTGGCGGAAACGGTAATATAGTCCAAAGCCTGAATTGTTATGAAACATATGCGCTTATATCGGATAGTGTGCAGTCTGCTGATGATAGTGGGCCTGCTGTTGCCGGCTGCCATTCGGGCGGACGAGCAGCAACTGCTGTCCGACGAGGCGAATATCTATCTGGTCACCTGCAGTCCAGGCGAAGAACTCTACGAGCGGTACGGCCACACGGCACTGATGGTCATTGACGAAGAACTGGGCATCAGCGAGATCTACAACTACGGCATCTTTGATTTCAACACCTCGCACTTCTATTGGCGGTTCGTGCGCGGCGAGACATATTACCAATTGGGCAAGGAAAACGCTGAGTGGTTCATCGGTTCGTACGTACACAGTGGCCGACAAGTGAACATCCAGGAACTCAACCTCACCCCGCAGAACAGAGATGCTATCTACCGTGCACTGATTATCAACTACTACCCCGAGAACCGCGTCTATCTCTATAACTTCGTGTTCGACAATTGCGCCACACGCCCGTACAGACTGATTGTGGATGCTATCAGCAGTCAGCAGTCAGCGATCAGCTCGACATACACCGGTGCAGAGGGGATGACCTATCGGGAGTTTATCCGGCACTATACACCCAAAGGCTCTTGGGGCGATTTCGGCATCAACCTACTGTTCGGTCCCAAAGCCGACAAACCGATGGCAGGTGAGCAGCGGTTGTTCCTGCCCGAGGAACTGATGAAGTACATCAGCGCAGCGCACTACGCTGACGGTACGCCGTTGGTTGCCGCCGAGCGCATCTTGCCCTTTGGCGTTGAGCGCCTGCCGTGGTATAAGACCTGGTACTTTGGTTTGGCTGTGCTACTGGCTGTACTCGCCATGGTTTCACTCCACGATCGTTGGCGCGGCAAACGCACACGTTGGGTGGATGGTGTGTTGTACGTCATTTATTTCCTACTGCTCGTACTGGTCACTTTCCTCACGTTCTTCTCTATTCATCCGCTGGTAGGCTTTGGGCCTTACCTGCTAATCATCCCAACTATTCATCTATGCGCACGAATCATCTATCTCTGGCGATAATAGGTTTACTCATAAGTATCTCTACTCTGGCTGCTCCCCGGCTGACGGTAGCCGTGGTGGTTGACGGTCTGCGTCAGCAGACACTGGATCAACTTCGTCCATACTGGCAGCAAGGCGGACTGCGCACATTGTCCGAGGAAGCGTACCAGACTACGGTGTATTTTCCGCACATCGTATACGGCGGTGGCGAGTGTGTAGCCACCATGATGACCGGCACCACTCCTGCCGAGCACGGCATAGCTGCCGACACCTATTTCCGCCGTAGCGACCGCAAACCTCATGCTGTTCTTGAGGATAATGACGAGCACGGCATAGGCTGCACTGCCCAACTGTCGCCCAAAAACATTCTTGCCGCCACGATAGGCGACGAACTGCGTGTACGTTACGGGGAGCGCTCGCACATCTACGCCTTAGGACTGGACGCTAACACCACAATCCTCATGGCCGGTCACTCAGCTGACGGATGCTGCTGGCTGGATGAGAGCTCAGCGCAATGGGTAAGCACCTCGTACTATGGTGACCAACTGCCCAAAGTGATCACTGAATGGAACGAAGGCACACGCCGACAGGAACTGCTCGCACGCACGTGGACTCCGCGCATAGATATTGACCTGTACAGTGCACCGACAGAACAGGAGAAAAAGAAAGGGTTCAGTTACACTACTGAGCAACTACTGCGCACACCTGTTGCCAACACAATGGTCATCGAATCGGCTCTGGCACTACAGAAGCAGGAGCACTTGGGCGAGGATAATATCCCCGACCTGCTATGTCTGCACCTGACCACCCGAAGCCCGTTGGCCACCAGCGACCAACTATGCACAGCCGAGCAGGAAGATATGCACCTGTGGCTCAACCAAGACCTCGGTTACCTAATTGACCAACTGGCACGTATCGTAGGTGTGCAGCACTTGCGTATCGTAGTAATGGGCAAGCCCTTGCTCGGTCAAGATATCCAAGCACTGTCTGCGGCACGTATGCCGGCGCAGTACTTCAATGTGGATCGCGCAGCAGCGCTCACATCCACCTACTTGATGGCACTATACGGTACCGAGCGCTGGGTGGATGGGGGCTATGGACAATCGGTCTATCTCAACCGCACACTCATCGAACAGAAACACCTCTCCCTACCCCAGTTGCAGCAACAAGTAGCGTCATTTCTGATGGATTTTGAGGGGGTTGCAGCAGCATTTCCTTTCACCGAAGCATTAGGTAGCGTGGCACTCGCCAACACAGTCAACAAACGCGGCTTCGGAGATGTTGTTTTCACCCTACAACCCCACTGGCTGCTCAAGGCTAACGAAACAACAATTCTTGACCACGTGGTGGAAAGTAACCCCATTGTACCGGTCATGATCTGGTCGGGGGCATATCAGGCTTTCCCGACAGGCATCAATGATGCCACACAAATCAAATCGCTGCTCAATGACTAACTGGCTTCCTCTACGACAATCGCTTCCTGAGGGCGTACAACTCGTCGCAGTAAGCAAGTATCACCCCATAGAGCAGATAGCCGAGGCGTATGCCGAGGGATGTAGGGATTTCGGCGAGAGCCGCGTACAAGAACTGAAAATCAAGCAAGCCGCTCTCCCTAAGGACATTCGCTGGCACTTTATCGGCCACCTGCAGACCAACAAAGTGCGTGACCTGTTGCGCCTTAGACCTCACCTCATCCAATCAGTCGATAGCGAGCATCTGCTTTGCGCCATCAACAACGAAGCAGGGAAACAGGGTATCATCCAAGATATATTGCTCGAACTACACGTAGCACGCGAGGAAACAAAATCCGGCTTCACTCCCGATGAACTGCGTGAACTGATCGCCAACAGCCAGCAGCCAATGGCTAACATCCGCATCCGCGGACTAATGGGCATGGCTACTAACACCGACGACGAGCAGGAGATCCGCCGCTGCTTCCGCGAACTGCATGAACAGTACCAATGGCTTAATTGTCAATTGGCCACACAGCGTCAGCAGATCGGAAGAATTGTCAATTGCCAATTATCCATGGGTATGTCCGACGACTACAAGATTGCCATCAGCGAGGGCAGTACCATGGTGCGATTGGGATCAATCATCTTTGGGGACAGACAATAATCACCGTGCTCAAGGATTCATTATCAGAAAAACGATTATCAATGAAACGAATAGTTACTCTCTCCACACTCATTCTTTTAGCTGTACTCACCACGCATGCGGCAGTACCGACAGCATTTGTGGATGATCTGGTCTATACGCTTGACTATGAGCACCGCACAGCCGAGGTGGCCTCCAACCCCAAGAGCACGGGCGACATAGTTATCCCCGAACAGATCAAGGACGGCGAGGGCAAGATCTACACGGTCACTTCGCTGAGCGAAAATGCCTTCAAAGGCTGCAAAGGCGTGTCATCCATCGTACTGCCTTCATCCATTCGTCAGCTCTATCGTTCATCGCTGGAAGGTACTGGCGTATTTGCCAACCGCGAACTATGGAAAGACGGAGCGCTATATATTGACGGCTGTCTGATAGCAGTTGACAAATCAATTCCCAAGCCCAAGTTCATTGTAGCCGACGGCACGCGTGTGATAGCCGGTGGAGCGTTTCTGGGCAACAAGGTGGTGACCGCTGTCGTTATCCCCGAAAGCGTGAGCAGGATAGATGCGTTCACCTTCCGCGACTGCAAAAGTCTGCAGAAAGTCACGTTCGGCAAGCATATCACATCTATTGGTCGCGATGCATTTACAGGTTCAGGCATCTATCAGAACGAGAAGAAATGGAAGAAAGGCATCTTGTATGTTGACTCCTGCCTGATAGCCGTTAACAAGGAGTTGCCTGCCAAGGTACAATACAAAACGCCCTATCGCCTGATAGCCGAGGGGGCATTCGCCAATAACGCTGTCATCCAATCGATTGAACTATCGCCACTGCTGGAAGTACTGCCGGCTGCCTGCTTCTATGAGTGCAACGACCTGCGTACAGTCAAACTGCCTGAGAGCCTGCGGGAGATCGGCACCTTTGCATTCTATCGTTGTGCTTTGCTCAAAGATGTGAAAGTGCCCGAAAACGTCAAGAAAGTCGGCGCAGGAGCGTTCTACGAGTGTACTGCCTTACCGGCACTCGTTCTACCTGCTAGCGTGGACACCATTGGCACTGCGTGCTTCTTTGGCTGCAAGATGTTCACGACCTTTGCTTTCCCACAGAAACTCAAGTACATTGGTGATGGCGCATTTGCAGGTTGCGTTCGTATGGAGAGTCCCAAACTGCCGGCAACACTGGAAACACTTGGCAAGCAATGCTTTGCCGGATGCACAGCGATTGAGCAGGTGAATATACCCGAAAAAGTAGTCGCTATCCCCGAAGAGGCGTTCGTAGGCTGCAATCACATTTATAAGGTCACCCTGCCCGATAACCTATACGCCATTCACAACGCAGCATTCCGCGGTTGTGGACTACTGGAGCGCATCGTTATACCCGACCGCACGTTTGCAGTCGGCAAGGAGGCTTTTTCGGGGTGTGCGTCGCTGGAGCAGGTGTCGTTTGGCGAAGACCTGCACACCATTGATGACCGCGCGTTTGCTGATTGCCGACGCCTGGAAGAACTCAAAATGACCAACGAGATAACAAGCATCGGTGCCGGCGCTTTCGAAGGTTGCTACGGACTGCGCAAAATTGAACTGCCGAAGAAACTTCGCTATATTGACCGAGAGGCTTTTCGCGAGTGCCGCGCACTGCGTGAGATTAAACTGCCTAAAGGCCTGGAGAGAATAGGCGCGCGTGCTTTCGCCTTATGCAAACAACTGCGAAAAGTCGAACTGCCAACCAAGCTCAAAGAAGTAGGAGAAGAAGCATTTCGCGACTGCGAAATGCTCCCATCGTTCCAGATCGCTCTGCCGGACGACTGCATCGTCGGCAAGAACGCTTTCAAAGGATGCAAGGATTAACCCTGCATCTTTTTTTGCGGAATTATATTTCTACTGTTTCACGTTTCTTGGGAATACTCAGGTTGCGGAATCCTGCATCATGCAGATGTCCCTTGAATGCCTCTTGTGCAAGTGGTTCACCGTGAACAATGAAGGTTTGCTTCACCTGCTTGGGATCCACGCTGTGCGACAGATAGTCCGTCATCTCCTGATAGTCGCCATGACCGGAAAAAGCTTCAATCTTAATGATTTCAGCATTGATCTTGCGATCCATACCAAAGATACTTATCCAGCGCTTCGACGGGTCTTGAATACGTGCTCCGAGCGAGGTGGGCGTACAATAGCCTACTATCAGAATAGTGGTACTTGGATCAGCTATATGGTTGGCTACGTGGTGCTTGATTCGTCCGGCCTCCAACATGCCGGAAGCGGCAATAACAATAGCAGGCTCGTCAGTATGGTTAAGTTTCTTGGACTCATTAATATCCTTGATATAAGTCAGTGTATTGAAACCAAACGGGTCATCGTCATAGCGCAATACATCTTGCACACCTTCATTCAGGTCGGACATATACATACGGAAAATCTCTGTGGCATTCACCGCCAGCGGCGAATCAACATAAACGGGAATATGGGGCAATCTACCGTCGTTGTACAGATTATTCAGCACATAAACTATCTCCTGCGTTCTGCCCACAGAGAATGACGGGATGAGCAGTTTGCCTTTCTTACGCACGCAGGTGTTCTCCACTACAGCGAGCAGTTCTTCCTCGGTTGTTTGCTCCCCCTCATGCAGACGGTCGCCATAGGTGGACTCCGTGATTAGATAGTCGCATTGCGGGAAAGGCATCGGCGCGCTAAGTATATGACTTTGCGGACGGCCTATGTCACCGGTGAAAGCAATGCGCTTCTTCACCAGGTTCTTCGGTGCAGGGGCAAAGGCCGACATATTCTCCATGTACCACTTGTCTTTCTTCGTGGGCTTTTCCACAAACCCCTCCTGCTCCGTTATCTCCAGGTTGCAGATGGCCGAGCCTAGCATGTGCCCGGAATTAGTGAAGGTGAGCATTGTATCGTCAAACAAACGTATAGGCCTGTCGTAACTGACGGTCACAAAATGTTTCATCACACCATCTACCTGCTTTAGGTCGTATAGCGGCTCTATCTTGGGCAGGTGCTGCTTATCCATCTTCTTGTTGTACCAACGCACATCCTGTGCTTGGATATACGCCGTATCGGCGAGCACGATGGAACACAAGTCGCGCGTTGCGGGCGTGCAATAGATGTCACCACGAAAACCTAACTTGTATATATAAGGCAACAAGCCCGAATGGTCGATATGCGCATGGCTCAGTACCACACAATCAAGCGTCTTCGGGTCAAAACCCAGGTCGCGGTTCGCAGCATCGGTCTCCATACCTTTACCTTGGTACATACCACAATCCAGTAGAATGGTGTGGCCGTTGTTCGTGGTGATTAGATGTTTGCTGCCGGTCACCTCTTCCGCAGCACCGAGGAATTGTAGTTTCATGGCTTTTTAGAGTATTTCGGGTTAATTATATGCTCAAATGTTATATTTATTTATCAAAAATCGCGCATTTTATGTTATAAAACATGTTTTTTGCTTAAATATTTGCATTTTTGATATAAATGTAGTACTTTTGCATCGTGTTTTTCATGGTATTAGATTTAAGGTTAATGAAGATTGGGTTGTCGGGAGACAATCCTTCTTTTTTTTCGTTCAATAGATACCCAACTGCATCGTTTTTCTGCCGTTGATAATCACTATCCCTTTGTATGATGCATCTACCGGACGTCCAAGAAGGTCATAAGCCTGCTCCGTGCCATTTTCCAAATGAATATTCTCGGAACCTGTAGGTATTTCACCATCATACTGAAGCGTGATACTTTTCAGTTTCGGTTGTCCCCACTCCATTGCATTCTGCACGCGCAGCGTATATATACCCTTGTCTATGCTCGCCAGATTCCATTTAGCATCTTGGGTAATAGTTTGCTCCTCTTGAGCCCACGTTTCTTCGGTCGTATATGATGAAACTTCCGTACTATTGTCGAGCAGTTGGATAGAATAGTTATGTCCATTCGGGTAGTAGCCCTTCTCAGTAATAATATACTCACCCGGATAGCGGAGTTCAACCCTCCATTCGGCCCATCGGTCAAGGTTCTCTGCATCCTCCGGGCCGAAGTCAAAAAAACTGCCGTTGTACCAGGTCATATCATCGCTATATGCTGTCACATTGCTTTTATCAAGGGTGGCAGGAAGCAGCACGGCGTCACTCACAGGCGTCGGCGGCTGCGGATCACCGTTTTCGGTAATCGTTACAGAAGCATTTAGTTTGTTCATACCGGTTGTTTCCTCCCACACACCGGTATTGGCAAAACGGATGGAGTAACGCGTATCCGAAGCCAGCTTACTATAAGCATCGGGCAGGTGCAGAAAGAGCTGGTACGTACCGGCAGGTACGGTACTCGGTACGGCAAGTTGCTCGTTGATGACCGTTTCCACACCATTCGGCAGCCAGCGGCGCGGGTCAGAGGCGAGTTTGAGGGAATAGGTCTTGCTGCCGTTCTTGAGAACGATATATGCTGGACGCTCGTTATAGAGTGGTGCGTAACCGACATTCTTAAGCTTGATATTCACCGACAATTTCTCTCCCTGCTTCACCTCGCTGCCGTACGTGCCGCTGACGAGTTGATAGCGGTAGCCCATCTTACGGTTAAGTTCGTCAAATGTACCGTTCTCACGCCACATGTTCGTAGTTGTTTCCGCATAACCACTCTGGATAAACGTCCAGTGAAGACGGCTCATCTCGGCAGTAGTCTTTTCGTAAGTTGCCCAATTCTTGGCCTTGTTGAGCTCCGTAATATCTGTCTCGCCACCGATAGGTACGTAGAGTGTTTCCTGTGCCAGCCAGGGTTTCTGTGTGGCAGTATCAGTATAAGTACCCATATTGTCATAATCGTACAGGAAGGCATCGTTATGTTGTCCGAGGCGTGCACGCGGCGTACCGGTGAACGCTTCCTCAGATGTCAGAGCCTTGGTGTCACCCATGTATCCGGTCTTGAAGAGCGGCGTACGCAGTTGGATCATTCGGTCAGCAGGCACAGCATCCAAAAGTGCTTCAACCACCTGTCTGCGGCTGTCGTTCATCGTGCTCTGCTGATTGCCGTAATTATCGGAATAATACCACTCGCCCCACGCACCGACTATACCTGCCTGGAAGCAGAATATTACATCGGCATTGGCCTGCCAGTGGCTCTTGTACTGCGCTATATGTTCCTTGACATAAGTCCAGGCAGCATCCCTGGCGGACTCTTCGCCGCCGCTTTTCTCGTATGTGCCGTTGGCATAGGAGAAACGAATGATGGCCTTCATACCCTTTTCACGGAGAACCTGCATATCCTCATCGAAGGCATTGAGCACCTCGGAGGGAATAGTAGTTGTCGAACGAAAGTGATCCAGATAGTAGTGCACCAGAACGATAGAGCCCTTGTCATTGTTCGCATGCTTGTTCAGGGAACTCTCCTGCCCCTTTACACCATACGGGGCGCTCTTGGTCAGGCTTCCTCCAATCATGGTAATGAATCCACGTTCAGGGTTTGGGAAGATGGTTTCGTTATCGGCAGTGTAGTTAACCGAAGCGGCAGACATTGCAACAGCAATGCATACAGCCGTCATAGCAAAAAGCAAACGTTTCATATTATTCAGTTTTTAGGCTATTATCGTTGTGTATTCTTCAACAGCAACAGCAGTTTGCCGATGGAAGCCATGGCAGCGTTGCCGGTAATCTGATTGCGGTCACCGGAGAAATAGCAACATTCAGCATACGTGCCTTCAGGGGTAGCCCATGCAATCCATACAGTGCCTACCGGCTTATCCGGCGTGCCGCCGGTAGGTCCTGCTATGCCTGAGGTGGCAATCGCATAATCAGTGTGGAGCAAACGGCGCACACCTTCCGCCATCTGACGAACACAAGCCTCACTCACAGCGCCGTCGGTGGAAAGGGTCTCTGGCGAAACGCCGAGTACCTGTTGCTTGACACTGTTGTCATAAGCAATGACACTGCCCATGTAATATGCCGAACTGCCTGACTGCTCGTTCAGTAGCGCAGCCAGTCTGCCGCCTGTACATGACTCGGCGGTTGCTATAGTCTGTTTATTGATCGTCAGCCGTTGCCCTAACACTGCGTGTGGCGTGAGATCATCGGTAGCAATCAGATGGTCGCATATAAGCGGCAGCAGACTGCTGATCTGTTCATCCATCTGCTCCGGTGTAGCTTCACCGTAGCTGGATAACCGCAGGCGCACTATCCCCTGCTTGGGCAGGTAGGCGAGGTGAATGGTTTTGGGCAAGGCTTTTTCCCATTTCTCTATACGCAATGCAAGCGAGGATTCGGGTATGCCATATACAACCAGCGTACGGTGGATAATGCCTTCCGACAGATTGAGATGCTCCCGCAGGAAGGGAAGGACCTGTTCCGTCATGGCAATCTGCATCTCATGCGGCACACCGGGCATGCTGACGAGCAAGCGTTTGGCTTTGCCAAACACCATAATGGGTGCACTCCCCACCCTGTTGGGCAGGATGGTCGCGTGGCTTGGCACGAGCCATTGCGTGGCAGTAAGGCTGTTGAGCACCTCAGGACGATTCTTATATAAGGCAAGCACATGCGCACGCACGCGGGGGTCTTCCACAAGTTGGGTGTGGAAATAGCCGCAAAGCACGGTTTTGGTAATATCATCCTTCGTGGGCCCCAAGCCACCTGTAGTAAGCACTATATCCACGCGTGTCATGGCTGCAGATACGGCGTTCCAGATAGCCTGACTGTCATCGCGCACCGTGGTCACTTGCACTACGGTTATTCCGGCACGGTTCAACACTTGTGCCATCCATGTAGCGTTGGTATTCACGACTTGCCCGATGAGCAACTCGTCGCCGATAGTGATAATTTCGGCAAGAATGGTTTTCATGGTATTCTGTTATTGTATTCTGGCAGCGCAGCAACCTAACCTCCTGCACCTTTCGCCTTTTCCCACTCTTCGGCAGTCAGGCATAATTCGTCGTACCAATCCTGCCCGAAACGGCGGATGAGCGGTTCTTTCAGGAACTTATATAGCGGCAAATGCAACTTATGCCCTAATTGCCTGGATGAGTGGCATATATCCCAGCGGTGGTACTCCAGTCCGGTCATCTCGCCCACTTTCGTTAGCCTTATAGGATATAGGTGACACGAAATCGGCTTCTTGAACCATTCGGGTTTTTGGCTTTCGACTTCTGACTTTCGGCTATTATATAGTCTCTCTATCAGGCAGTAGCACCAACCATTGTGGTCTGTACGAGCAAAGATACAATCCTTGTCATTTACTATTGACAGCACACGCTCTCCCGATGGGTCGTTGTACGCTAAGCCCTGCTTTTCAACCACTTGACGGGCTGCTTTGGTCATTTGCGGAAGCAATTCAGGCAATAGTTTTCTCAACATTTCCTCCTCTTCCGGAGTCACCGGAGCACCTGCATCGCCTTCAATACAACAGCAACCTTTGCAGTTGTCAATGTCGCAGCAGAACTCCTTCTCAAGTACCTCCAGACTGACTATGGTATCTCGAATCAGTATCACTAGTGCTTGTACTTGTACCGCGCCCCCGTCTTGCCCTTAGCTATGTTCGTCAGCTTACCCTTGCAGAACTGACGCCGAATGGGCGATATGCGGTCGGTGAACACATGTGCCTCCAGGTGGTCGTACTCATGCAACACGATGCGCGCCTTGAAGTCTGTGAGTGTCTCTGTGTGCTCCTGAAAGTCCTCGTCCTGATAGCGGATGGTAATCGTCTTCGGGCGGACAACATTCTCGCTTATCCCCGGCAAAGACAGGCAACCTTCCGAATAGGTCGATGTATCTGCGCTTTCCTCAAGCAGTTCAGGATTAATAAACACCTTCTTAAAGTCCTTACACTCAGGATAATCCTCTACCAGCTCACTGCCGTCAACCACGAACAGACGCTTCGACAATCCTACCTGAGGAGCAGCCAATCCGCAACCTTCAGCGGCGGTCAACGTTTCGTACATATTAGCCACCAGCTCTTTTACATCCAACTCACCAGGTTCCAAGTCCTCGGTCGGACGACGGAGCACCGGATGACCGTATAAATAAATTGGTAAAATCATTGTTTCTTTACAAAAATATAATCTGTTTGCATAATTTGTGTACAAAGTTACAAAAAAATCCCAACATTTGCAAATTTTAGGAATATATTTTTGCAAAATATATCAATTTTCTATATTTTTCACTCTCATGCGGCTATATTTAATATCACGCGCGCTTAAACGCTACTTGTTCGCGCGCAAACAAGAACTGAACCGGGAAGTACTCATATCCGTTCGACGACACTACTCGCTGGCCCCAAAACAGGTATGCATGCTGACCTTTGCGGATATATGCGCCTTTAGCAGCCCAGCCTTCGTACGTATCTAGCTCCGTGTTCGTCAATTGGTAGCATTCGCGCAGTAACTGGTTGCTGGTGGCTGTTGTACGGCCGGAGATCTCTGCCATCTCGCGCAGTTTGTTGGTAATAGACTTAAGTTGAATGCGATACTGTTGAATCTTCGATAGTTCGGATGAGTTACTACGGTTTGCATCACGCGATGCGATGGCTTCTTGATAAACTGTACGTTTCATAATTCTAACATTTTAATGGGTTACTTTGATTAGGGTATAATTTTTCGTCAAAGATTTTGTTTGACGCTGCAAAATTACAACAACAAAGTGTCATATCGCGTCACTTTCTCAATAATAGCGCACTTTATTAATATCTTTTAACACAATTACACAAACTATCGAATTTCTATTTACTTTTATTAACATTTCTTTCCAATCGCTCGCCTTGTATATTTACTTCATATGAACCGCGTTAAAGAAAAATACCATTTATTTGCACAAATTCTTGCAAATGTCGATTTTTTTTTGTATCTTTGCAACGATTTGACGAAATTATATTTAAACTACATCATAGCAATGAAAACTACACCTTATACCGACGTGCATATCGCACTCGGTGCAAAGATGGCAGATTTTGCCGGATTTAACATGCCTATCCAGTATCCCACAGGAATCAACCAGGAGCACATGATCGTCCGCACAGGCGTTGGTGTGTTCGACGTGAGTCACATGGGTGAGTTATGGGTGAAAGGCGACAAAGCGCTGGATTTTCTCCAGTACATCACCACCAACGACGTGAGCAAACTTGAGGCAGGCAAAGCGCAATACACCTGTATGCCGAACGGGCGCGGGGGCATCGTGGATGACTTAATCATATACAAGTATTCCACTACCAAATATCTCATGGTAGTCAACGCCGGCAACATCAACAAAGACTGGCAGTGGATCAACCGCGTGAAAGATGAGATGCTAAAGCTCAAAGACGAAGATGTTCGTCTGGAAAACGCATCCGACAAGTACGCGCAACTCGCTGTACAAGGTCCGAAGGCAACTGAGATGCTGCAGCTTCTCACCGATGCCGACCTGAGCGCGATACCTTACTATGCTTTCCGCGAGTGGTCATTCGCCGGCGTACAGGGCGTCATTCTGAGTAATACAGGCTACACGGGCGCAGGAGGATTTGAGCTTTATTTCCCCAAGGAGTACGCCATGCAGATATGGGACGCACTATTCGAGGTTGGCAAACCGTTCGGATTGGCGCCTATCGGCCTTGGTGCACGTGACTCACTGCGCCTCGAGAAGTGGTATTGCCTCTACGGACACGATATCGATGATACAACCTCGCCACTGGAAGCCGGACTAGGATGGATTACCAAACTTAACGCCAAGGACTTCATTGACAAGGATTTCCTCCTCAAGCAGAAAGCCGAAGGCATGAAACGCCAACTCGTCCACTTCGAGTGCTTGGAGCGCGCTATCCCCCGTAACGGATACGACATTTGCGACAATCAGGGTAACAAGATTGGTCACGTCACATCAGGCATCATGCTCCCGGATAGAAAGGTGGGCATCGGAATGGGCTATGTGATCACTTCACAGGCAGAAATAGGCAATACAATATACATCCGGATTCGCGAAAAGTTACAACCGGCTGCTATCGTTTAGACCGAAACGTCAACTACGTTGAGCGATTGAAAGTTTTTTTGCAGAATTATTTGCATAATTCAAATATTTTTTGTATCTTTGCATTCGCTTTTGTGCGTGCGTATCTGCGTGTGCGTATCTAGTGCGCTGTGAAAAGTTAAGGTATAGTACGCAAAAATAACAGAAATATAAACTAAATTATCAATATGGCAACATTACAACGCATTCGCAATCATGGAGTGTTCCTGCTGGTGATAGTGGGTCTGGCCATGCTTGCATTTATTTTGGGAGACGTCCTTAACTCTTCTAGCTCGTACTTCAACAAGAGCCGCGAGTACATTGGCGAGATTGAAGGACAGAAGATTCACTACACCGAGTATGAAAACGCTGTAGAGCAACTGACTGAGGTCTATAAGATCGAGTCGGGGCGCTCGGACTTTGATGAGGATATGCATGCGCAGATTCGCAATCAGGTTTGGCAAATGTTGGTAGCCAAGTACACGCTCCAAAACCAGGGCGAGAAGATTGGCATGGACATCACATCCGACGAACTCTATGAGTTATGCGCGGGCGCTAATCCTCACCAACTCATCACCAGCCGTCGCATGTTTGCAGGCCAAAGCGGACAGTTCGACCGCAACTACCTGATCAACTTCCTCGCATCCATCGAGGTGGATGCGGAGAATGCTGAGCAACAGGCGAACCTCAAGCAAGCTAAGGACTACTGGATGTACTGGGAGAACGCCGTACGCCTCACTGCTATGCAGGAGAAGTACGTCAGCTTGCTCCAGAACCTCATCACAGCCAACAACCTCGACGCCAAATACGCTGCGCAGGCCAAGCAGACCAGGGTCAGCGTGGATTATGCTATCAAGCCCTACTACACCATAGCTGATTCGTTGGTAAACGTTTCCACGAGTGATATCCGCAAGATCTATGACGAGCGCAAGCAACTCTACAAGCAGACGCCTAACCGCGACATCGCATATGTTGCGTTCCCCATCGTACCGAGCGAAGCCGACTTTGAACTCACTGAGAAAGCAATGAAGGACATCGAGGACGAGTTCCGCACCACTGACGAAGTTGCACTCGTTGTGAACAGTAACTCTGACGTAATGTACGACGGTCGCAGTTACTCTGAGGCTACCGTACCTGCTGCATACAAAGAGTTTGCTTTCGCCAAGGGCGCTAAGAAGAACGACTTCTTGCCGCTTAGTTACGACGAGGCCACTCGCACCTTCCGCATGGCTCGCATCGTTGAGGCTGGATACAGCGCTCCTGACTCCGTACAGCTCAAGGGCATCGCTACCCAAGAGGGTGAGGAAGACCAAGAATTCGGATGGTTCACCGAGGCTGACCTGCAGAAGAATATTTCTGAGCCCGCATTTGCTGGCAAGGTAGGACAACGGTTCACCGTAGCTCTGGGTATGGAAGACCGTACATTCGAGATTACTGGTCTCACCAAGGCTACGCCCAAGGTTAAACTGGCTATCATTGAGCAGACTGTTACCCCGTCCAGCAAGACTTATGCTGCTATTTACAACCAAGCTAACCAGTTCGTTGTCAGCAACCAAAGCGAGGAAGCTTTCCGCGCAGCCGCTCAGGAGGCACAACTCGAGGTCGAAACAGCTACCAACCTCCAAAAGATGGCCAACAAGGTGGATGATCTCAAGGCAAGCCGCGCTATCGTTCGATGGGCTTTTGGTGCCAAGGAAGGTCAGGTTAGTGACGTGTTCGAGTGTGGTGACAAGTACATAGTAGCCGTGCTGACCGCTTGCCATGACGGCGAATACCGCGACTTCGAGGACGTACAGAACACACTGCGCTACGAGGCTACTAACCGCAAGAAAGCCGAGTACATCAACAAGCAGATTGCCAATGCTAAGACGCTTGCTGAAGTGGCCGAGATTTTCGGCAACGAGGTTCGTCATATTGACGAACTGACAGAGGACAGCTATCGCTTCGGGGCGGAAGGTCGTGAGCCGGCCGCTATCGGTACAGCATTTGCTACCGCTGCAGGAGAAATGTCGAAGCCTATTCGTGGCAATCAGGGTGTGATTGTTCTCGTACCTGCTGACGTACAGCGCACCGATGCCGAGATTGACTACACATCGGAGATCGCTTCGCTCAACGCACGCACCAGCTACTCTCTACCCTACCAGCTTGTCAACAACCTGGAGCAGAACGCCAAGATTGAAGATAACCGCGCTACATTTCAGTAATCGGTAGCATACTATCCCAGAACAAAGTGAGCATCCATTCATTCGGGTGCTCACTTTATTGATACGTATTGTTCGTTTCATGAATTCGAGCATACGCATTAGCAATATCAAAGAAGTACGCCCTCAATAAATAGCTTCAAACCGATAGCAACTAATATACACCCACCTAACACATTCGCATTGATTGGCAAATGACATCCAAGAGTTTTGCCTAACAAGAAACCAATAAGCGAAAACAACGTGCTCATGGCAGCTATAATACTCACAGCAAGCCACAGCACTTCAGAAACTGGAATAAACAGCACGCCTATAGAAAACGCATCAATACTTGTTGCAATAGCCAGCACAAGCATCGTTCCCAGACCCAGAACTGTCATCTCTCCACTCTCCCCTTTCGTCTCTCTGCTCTCCTTACACGTCTCAACAAGCATCTTGCCACCGATTGCCATTAATAGTACAAGAGCAATCCACGGACTCCAGCGCGTGAAGAACTCCGCAAACATCGAACCCGCAAAGTAGGCTATCAACGGCATACCTCCCTGAAACAAGCCAAACAAGATTGCCATTGGTATAACAGAACGAAGACGCGTACCCTGCAAACCTTGCGCAATGGAGACCGCAAAGCAATCCATGGCCAGACCTATGGCCAGAAAGATGATTGAAAGAATATCCATGATTTAGTTAATCTAATCGGCCAAGCTGGCTGATTCAATTAGTCGTATCGCTTGCCCAACAACGTAGTTGCTCCCACCTATGAAAATCACATCTCCAGACAAAGTCTTTGCTTGCGCAGCCCTAATAGCATCATCTATCGTGCTTATCGCTTGCGCACGGCTGTCCGGATGGATAGACCGCCACTTTGCTAGCATCTCTTCTGCCGGCAAGGCACGATGACTGTCAGGTTGAGTAAAATAATATGTCGCATCTTCCGGCAAGAGCCGCAACACTTCGTCAACATCCTTATCAGCCACCATCCCGAAGACTATGTGAAGATGTGTGACGTTTGATGTTTGATGCGTTATGTGCAGCAACTGTTGGACATAGGTAGCAACTCCGTGGCTATTATGTCCTGTATCACATATCGTAAGCGGATGTTCAGCCAGGATCTCCCAACGACCACGCAACCCCGTGTACGACACCACATTGGCAAATCCCTCCACAATTGCCGCATTTGAAATAACAGATTGCTTTTTTGAAATCTCACAATAGTTACGCAGTACCTGCAGTGCAACGTAGGCTGTTTGCATATTTTTGTCCTGATACTCACCTTTGAGTTGACATACAGGCGCTTGGCGCAAACGCTGACGACGCATGAAGCCACACTGATCAGCAAACCACAAACGGCAATCGGTTGTCTCCAGCCCTTCACCTAATATATTATTTGCGCGCGCGTGGTTAATAAATACTTGTTCCGTTTCCCTATGGGTCTCGCCTATCACACAGGGTACGCCCAGCTTCATAATACCGGCTTTCTGGGTGGCTATCTCCGCCAGTGTGTGCCCCAAAAGGTCGGTGTGGTCAAGAGCGATATTGGTAATGACCGTAAGTGCAGGACTGACGATGTTCGTAGCATCCAGCAGTCCGCCCAGGCCCACCTCTATCACCGCGACATCCACCTGCTGTTCAGCCAGCCAGCAGAACGCCATGGCAGTGGTTATCTCAAAGAACGAAGGCTGCAGTTCGGCAAACAGCGCCTGGTGCTGCTCGACAAACCGAGCAACGTATTCCTCGGGGATGAGACGCGGCGCTTTGTTCTCAATGACACGCACGCGCTCACAGAACGACATCAGGTGCGGCGAGGTATAGAGCCCGACCTTGTATCCGGCAGCCGCCAGACAAGAGGCAATTAAGTGGGATGTCGAACCTTTGCCGTTCGTTCCCGCCACATGTATCACCGGAAAACCGACCTCTGATCTCTGATTTCTGATTTCTGACGCACGGTTTCTAATCGCTGCCATCAGTCTGCGCATTGTTTCAAGGCCGGGTTTATACGCCTTCGCCCCGACCTGATGAAAAGGCGGGGCGATAGCATACAAGTATTCAAGCGCAGCGGAATAGCTCATTGGAAGTGGTACTCTAGTTCGCGGTCATTTCGTTTGCTACGTAGCCAATGATAGAAGGGTTTAGTCACGTGCACATGCACTGCGCGGGCTGTAAGCGTTATGCCGTTATGGCGCAGTCCATCCTCTATACGGAAGCGTATCGTCAAACCGTTATCATCCTTTGCCGCATTACACTTCTCCTGAAACTCTGATGCCCATGCCTCTGTAAGTTTATCCACACTCATCGTAATAGTCAGGTTGCTTACGCGTTTCTCCTGCACTTCCTGCAACAACTGCACATCCTTAACACGGCACTCGTACTCCGTCTCTGCAAACGGCTGCTCACGATAATACTTACCGCCCCACCCGCGAGGCTGCACTTGAACAGATACGTATGCATAAACATCCTTCTTAAGTAGTGGTGCTAAACGCTTATAATCCTCGCCGAAGATGGGGAACTCATAACTACCTGTATAGTCTTCAATGGTATATCGCCCGTATAGTGTACCTTTCTGCGACACCTTTTCCTCTGCGGCTGTAACTATTCCTCCTACGGTCAGCTGACGTTTCTCATGTGCATGGATCCACTCTTCAGGCGAAAGGCGCACCGGCCGTGGCGCAGCATCAGTTGTTACTTCCTTTTCTTCGGTCACCGGCTCACCATCTGCATCATTGGTAACGATTGTTTCTACTGCGACCTCCGACTCTTCACCTTCTTCTCCATCGTTACCTCCTTGCGCAAACTGCTGGATGGCTGCTGCGCGTTGGTCAGGTTTCTCCCAGTCGCGGAAACGCTTTAGTTCCTCGGCCGTAACGCTGCATAGTTCGCGCACCTCAAACTCATAGTCGTCCAGCGGATGAGCCGACAGATAGATACCGATCATCTCTTTCTCCTTATTCAGCCGCTCAATATTTGTCATACGAGGCGCAGCAGGCACTTCGGGTTTCTGTATATCCACCTCCAGGTCAGCAGCGCCAAACAACGTGAACTGGCTGTCTGATTTGCTCTGTTGGTAAAGGTTGCCATAACGAACCAGACTATCCAACACCAAATCTCCCTTGGAATTAGCCCACAGCAGTTGCTCTCGGTAGAGGCCGGAAAAACAGTCAAACGCTCCGGCATATGCAAGGCTCTCTATCGTCTTCTTGTTGCAGGCTGTCAGGTTCACGCGCTCCACAAAGTCATAGATATCACGGAACTTGCCGTTCTTCTCACGCTCGGCAACGATAGCCTCAACGGCATTCTCGCCCACTCCTTTCACTCCACCTAATCCGAAACGTATATCGCCCTGCGCATTGGCGGTGAAGTTCAGTCCGGATTCGTTTACATCGGGTTCAAGCACGCGAATATTCATCTCTGAGCACTCATCCATCAGTCGCGTTACATCCTTTGTACTATTCTTCAGAATAGTGAGGTTAGCAGCCATGAACTCCGAGGGATAATGCGCCTTCAGGTAAGCAGTCTGGTAAGCCACCCATGAATAGCAGGCTGCGTGTGACTTGTTGAACGCATAGCTGGCGAACTTCTCCCAGTCTGCCCATATCTTGTCCAATATCTTCGGATCATGGCCATTGGCTTTTCCTCCTGCCATGAACTTACCTTTGAGTTCCTGCAGAATAGCCATCTGCTTCTTACCCATCGCCTTACGCAGCTTGTCGCTCTCGCCGCGTGTGAAGTTGGCCAGCAGGCGCGACAGAAGCATCACTTGCTCTTGATAAACCGTCACGCCGTAGGTGTCCTTCAGGTACTTCTCCATCACAGGGATATCGTAGGTTACAGGCTCCACGCCGTGCTTGCGGCGGATGAACTGCGGGATATAATCCATCGGTCCGGGACGATAAAGAGCGTTCATAGCGATGAGGTCACCCATGACGGTCGGCTTGAGTTGACGCATGTAGCTGCGCATGCCTGACGACTCGAACTGGAACACCGCCACTGTCCTACCCTCCTGGAAGAGCTTGTATGTCAGTTCGTCATCCAGCGGAATATGGTCGATATCTATATCTATTCCTTTCGTTCGCTTGACGGTACGGATGCACTCCTTGATGATGGACAGGGTTATCAACCCGAGAAAGTCCATCTTGATCAATCCGACTGACTCAACTACGTGACCGTCATATTGAGTTACGAGCACACGCTTCTGCGTCTTTGGGTCAAGCACCGAAGCAATGGGTGCGAACTTGGTCAGGTCATCCGCGCCAATAATCACGCCACACGCATGCACACCCACCTGACGAATCGTATCCTCCAGTTGAGCAGCATACTCAAGTGTATTGTGCAATACGGGATCATCACCCTCGTATATCTGACGGAGCTCGTCAATGTACTTGTAGCAGTTACGCAAGTTGACCTTGGGTTTCTTGCCATTGGTATCCTTTATGCTATCAGGAAAATCGCGTGCCGGCACGTAACTCTTGAGTTGATTACTTATTGGGATTGCTACCCCTTCCACACGTGCTACATCAGCCAGCGCCGAACGTGTAGCCATCTTGCCGTAGGTGATGATATGTGCCACATGGGTATCCCCGTACTTCTGCGACACCCAGTCAAGCACCTTGCCGCGACCGGAATCCTCGAAGTCGGTATCTATATCCGGCAGCGATATACGGTCAGGATTCAAGAATCGTTCGAACAGCAAGTCGTACTTAAGCGGGTCAAGATCTGTTATCTTCAGGCAGTATGCCACCACCGAACCTGCCGCCGAACCACGTCCCGGGCCCACGCTCACATCCAACTCCTCACGCGCCGCACGGATAAAGTCCATCACAATCAGGAAGTAACCCGGAAAACCCATTGATATGATGGTGTTCAGCTCAAACTCAATGCGTTCCTTTAGCACCTCGTCGCTCTCCAGACGCTCCTTACCATAACGCTGCAAGGCACCCTGCATCGTCAAGTGACGCAGGTATGCAGCCTCAAACGCCAATCGATCAGGATAATCCTCCTGCTTGCCAAAAGATTCGGGAATATCGAACATCGGCATGATTGGGTCATGATCAATGCTGTACATCTCAATCTTATCGGCGATTTCCAGAGTGTTCGCCAGCGCCTCAGGTATATCATCAAATATGCGTCCCATCTCCTCGGGCGACTTGAGCCACTCTTGTTTGGTGTACATCATCTTGCGCGGCTCGGAGATCTTGGTGTTGGTGGACAGACAGATAAGGTGCTCATGCGCATCTGCGTTCTGTTCGTCCAGGAAGTGCGCATCGTTGGTGCAAATAACCTTTATGTCGTGCTTTCGCGCCAACTCAACGAGCACCGGATTCACACGCCGCTGCTCTTGGTAGGTCTCTTGATTGCCATTCGGTTTGTCGGTCTGATGGCGCTGTAGTTCGATATAATAATCATCACCAAACACGCGCTTGAACCACACGACCGCCTCATCCGCACCAGCGAGGTCGCCGTGTAAGATCTTTTGACTCACCTCGCCACCCAGACAGGCAGAGCAGGCAATGATGCCTTCATGATACATCTCCAGCAGTTCGTGGTCAATACGCGGACGAGAATAGAAAGCGTCGTCCATGAACCCAGCACTGGTCAACTTACATAAGTTATGATAGCCCTGTTCATTCTTGGCCAGCAGGATCAAGTGCCAGCCTGATTTATCAATCTGATAGGTCACTCCGTCTGGCCACGTGGCTTGCTCGTTGGTCATTGAACGACGGCTGCGATGGGCGCAGTATGCCTCAATACCCACTATCGGCTTGAACGGTACAAAAGGCTCAGACGCATCATGCGACTCAGCCCATTTCTCCTTATTCTTTTTATTAACCTTGTTGCAATAATCGAGTAGCTCCTTGATGCCATACATATTGCCATGGTCCGTCAGGGCTACAGCAGGCATCCCTAGCCGAATGCACTTATCAACAATATCCGGCACCTTTGACATGCCATCCAAGGTTGAGTAATGCGAGTGAACATGCAGATGAACAAATGACATAACTATCTTCTCTCGTCTTTTGTTATTCGACTTTATTCCTTAATGAGCAGATGGTGGTTAGCGAGCGGATGGGTAAGTAATTGACGAGCCAGCTCCGGCTTGGCTTGCAGCCACACCTGCGTACGACACAAGTTTTGCTCGTACTGGTTGGCAACGAGTTCCACTGGCTCATCCACGAGTTGCTTGAGGTCGTTGGACAGTTTCATCAGGCGGTACTTGCCCAGCGGTAACTCGCCATGGATGCCAACGCCAATGCCCGACTCGAAGTGCGTATCCAGCACGTGCGACACAGTCATCTTCAGTGGAATAGTGCAATGCGCGAATAGCATCTTGCCGTCATCACCAATACGTGCCGGGTTGACTTGGAAACCTATCCTGCCATACTTTTGCTTGGCAAGGATCATTGTTAGCAGCAGAGGTATATCCCCCTCACAAGATGCAGGTATCCCCTCATCGTTGAGGTGACTCAGTGCTATGCAGCCGGTGTTCTTCACCGTGGTCAGTAGGTCAAAGCAGCGTAGCGTCAAGCCATTGAGTTCATAACGCGCTACGATCTCTTTCAATCGCTTGTAAATCAGCTCTGCACCTTTCAGACCGCCATCCACCACGCCCAGCGATGACACTTCCTCTATCGGAATATGCACCAATCGGATTCCTGTCTTCTCAAACACATAGGCATCATCCACCTTCGAAGCTATCAACCAATCTGACGGCTCACCTACCACTCCCAGTCGCAACTCGGCGCGAGGTAACGATGGCACTGAAGAAGCAGCGAATGCATCAGCCAAACTTGGCTGATCGAGTTCTGCTATCTGATCCGGGGAGGTCAGCACACGCCCTGAACAGCCGTGTTGTTGTACCCATGACAGGATCTCTAACGAGGCGGCCAAAGAGTTGCTGTAACCTGATGCTATAATGAATATCGGTCGGTCAAGTGACACTTTGTGCTCATCAACCAGTTTCAGGAATAAAGCTTCCGTACCACCGGTCAGCACAGCGACACATTGATGAACGTTAACCCACTCTTCGGGCAACTGAAAAGGAAGATGTAGGTCTTCCTTATGCATGGCGGATGATATAATATGTAGCATGATATTTGGTTTGAATTAATGAATTAATACTTTATTGTTCTATCAGTTGTGGCACTATGTCAAGCAGGGCATACATATCAGGCAAGAAGACGTCAGGCTGATCTGCGGCAAAATCCTCGTACTCTAAGATGCCGGTATTGACAATAATGGTATACAATCCTGCAGCTTTGCCTGCCCGACATCCGAGAGGCGCGTTCTCGATCACACAGCACTCTTCCTTCTTCAACCCGCTACGCTCCCATGCAAGCAAATAAGGTTCCGGATTGGGTTTGCCGATACGAACATCAAAGGCGGTAATCATCCTCTCCGGCGCAAATATGCCGGGATACCCAGTCTCCAACCGCTGCAGCAATGTACGCTGACCGCTACCTGTAACTACCCAAATCTGTGTATTAGGCACTGCACGAATGGCTTGCAGCACTTGCAGCGCCCCGGGCATAGGTCGGGCACCTCCTAATTCAGTAAACAACTGGGATTTTTCGGCATAGATGGCATCTATCTCTTCGTCTGATACCTGCTTGTCAGGATTGAGTCTGAGCATTGCTTCACGAATAACATCGTAGCCAGTACGTCCTTCCTGCAAATAGCAATCCCGTGCCGTA
Organism: uncultured Bacteroidales bacterium; assembly: GCA_946403215.1. Taxonomy (GTDB): domain Bacteria; phylum Bacteroidota; class Bacteroidia; order Bacteroidales; family Paludibacteraceae; genus Colicola. The sequence continues at coordinate 35,272 of CAMIZG010000015.1, forward strand.
AACTGTAAGTTATGACGCTTGGCAACAGTCTCCCACGCTTCAGCGTGGTGAGGCATAGAGTCAAACAAGACGCCATCCATGTCGAAGAAAAAGCCCTTCATCTTATTGGTGCTGCTCTCTTAATAAGTCATTAACAGTCTTAACTGGGTTGAAGGTCGAGACAGGTACCTCAACGAAGATCGTGTTCCACTTTGACATGGCTCCGTTCCACAATCCTGGCAACTCCAACGCCTGCAACTCGCGGCCGTCCTTCGACTTCTGCGAGATGAAGCCGGTCTTCGGGTCAACGAACTTCAATAGATCAAACGGTTTGCCGTCAACGTCTCGTATAGCGCACACAAGATCAACAGGGTTGAAGTACTTCGACTTGGCCATCATCTCGGGATCTGGTATCTGTACCGATTCGAGGATCTGGTTGCTAATTGAGCCGTCAGCCTCACGTACCCGGAACGGTCCGCCGCCAGGCTCACCGGTGTTACGAACCACGCCACAGACGCGGATAGGACGGTTCAGGCGTGCGCGCTCCTCGTCGCTCAATCCAGGCTGACGCAATGCATCGAACACACGTTTCTGCTCGGTCACAAGCACACCTGCCAGTAGTTGCTTGAATTCAACGGTAGAAGCCTTCAAGCGGTCTGGAACAACATTATCAATATTCTTGATGAATACGATATCGGCATCCTGTTCGTTCAGATTCTCGATCAGCGCACCGTGTCCGCCCGGACGGAACAGGAGCTTGCCATCTGCCGTGCGGAACGGTGTGCCGTCAGGATTAGCAGCCAGGGTGTCAGTCGAGGGTTTCTGCTCGGAGAAGGAGATGTTGAACTTAACGCCGTATTTCTTCTCCAACTTTTGGAGGTTATCAGCAATATGCTTGCGGAACAGCGGCAGATGGTCATGCGAAACAGTGAAATGGATATTCACCTCGCCGTTGGAGGCAGCATACAATGCGCCCTCCACCATGTGCTCCAGCGCCGGTGTTCGTGCGCCGTCGCGGTATGAGTGGAACAGCAGCAAGCCCTTTGGTAGATTGCCATAGTTCATGTCCTTGAGCAAAAAACGGACAGCATCCTGCCCCTGCTTGCCGGCAAGTTCCTTCCCAAAAGCAAAACGGCTTATATTTTCCAGGAACTCGCGGATGAACGGGGTCTCTACGCCGTTATCGAGGTACTCGAACAGGTTCTTGAACATGCGCGATGCAGCTCCTGATGCAGGAACGAACTTCAGTACCTTGTGTCCTTCAGCCAGGTACTGCTGCCAGGCAGCAATGAACTCCTTGCGCTCAGCTACTGAAGGACTGATTACGCCCTTATGCAGCGCTGCAGGCTCTACGATATCCAGTTCGGGAAACCCCGTCTGAAAACACTTCAGTTGCTCTTCCGCCTTCTGTACGGAGATGCCACGAGCACTCAGTTGCTCTAAATCTTGTTGGGTAAAGTTCATGGTTTTATCAGTTTAATTGGTTATTGTTTGTCGAAAGTTAAAAGTCGAGAGTCGAAAGCCTATTTACACCATCGCTGCTATCAATGCTCTGATAACGGCTTTGTCCGCCTCTTTCATCACCCCTCTCAATGTTACTATGGGCTCAACTACTTCAACATTGGTCATCGTCTCCACCATGCTGCGCATCACTTTGGCGGCAGCAGGCGCCCATGAGCCGTTCTCGACGAGTGCAATACGGCGGTTACGATAGCCCTTGAGCTGGAGTTTGTGCAAGAAGGTGTGCATCGGCGGGAACAGGTCACCGTCGTACGTGCAGGCGCAAAGAATCATCTTGCCATAGCGGAAAGCATCCTCAACCGCCTCCGCCATATCGTCACGCGTGAGGTCGGTGAAAGCGACTTTCAGTCCCTTGGCACGCAACTGCTCTGTGATAAATTCCGCAGCCTGCAAGGTGTTGCCGTGAATAGACGCCGAAACGACGAACACGCCCTCGGTCTCGATGTCATAAGCACTCCAGATAGAATAGAGCCGCAGCGCCTCGGTCAACTTCTCACCCTCAAGAACAGGCCCGTGCAGCGGTGCGATGCGGCTGATGGCAAGCGGTGCAATCTTCTTGAGCACGTTCTGCACCTGCTGGCCGTACTTGCCGACGATATTGAAATAGTAGCGGCGCGCCTCACACGACCAATCGTCAGGATCGGCGTCATAGACACCGAACTTGCCGAACGCATCGGCGGAGAAGAGTACGCGCTCCTGCTCACAGTAACTCATCAGTACCTCAGGCCAGTGAATCATTGGCGCAGCAATGAACCGGAGTGACAATCCGCCCAGGTCAAGCACGTCGCTCTCCTTAACCACAAGGATATTGCTGTAAGCTACACCGAACTGCTTCAGCATGTTCTCGGCAATCTTGGAGCAGACGAGCTGCACAGAAGGATAAGCCTTGACGAACTGCGCAATACTACCCGAGTGGTCAGGCTCCATGTGGTGGATGACGAGGTAGTCAGGCGTACGTCCCATCAGCGATTTCTCAAGCGTGTTCAGCCATTCGTCCGAACAACGTTTGTCAACAGTATCCAGCACAGCCACTTTGTCTGCGCAGAGCAAATACGAGTTGTAACACATGCCGTCGGGCAGGGCGTACTGCCCCTCAAAGAGATCCAACGTAGGGTCGTCACAACCGATATAGGAAACAGATTTCAGATTCATAAGTTTATTCAATCAAAAGGATTTTTGCATTTTATGCAATTTGGATGCAAAGATAAAAAAAAAAAAGCAAAAAAGCAAACATTTTGAGTAAAAAATTTGCACAAATGAAAAATATTCCGTACTTTTGTACAAATTCAACGAATTCCGACCGATAAATATGTTATCAACAGCCGACCAACAAGAGATACTTCGTCGCCGCACGTTTGCAATCATTTCGCACCCGGATGCGGGTAAGACGACCCTGACCGAGAAACTTCTGCTGTACGGAGGCGCTATTCACGTAGCGGGCGCCGTAAAGAGCAACAAGATACGCAAGACAGCGACCTCCGACTGGATGGAGATAGAAAAGCAGCGTGGCATCAGTGTCGCCACGTCCGTCATGGGATTTGACTATACCCCAACCTATCATAACGAGACAGGTACAACCTACCACATCAATATATTGGACACCCCGGGTCACCAGGATTTTGCGGAAGACACGTTCCGCACCCTCACCGCCGTGGATTCGGTCATCATTGTCATTGACGCCGCTAAAGGTGTTGAGACGCAGACACGCCGGCTCATGCAAGTATGCCGCATGCGCAAGACACCCGTCATGGTGTTCATCAACAAGATGGACCGCGAGGGCAAAGACCCCTTCGATCTGCTCGACGAGGTGGAAGCCGAACTTGGCATCAAGGTGCGGCCTCTAAGTTGGCCAATCAACAGCGGACAGCGATTCAAGGGAGTATACAACATCTTCCAACAGACGCTCGACCTCTATCAGCCCGATAAGACACATGTGACGGAGTCCATTCAGTTTGAGGACGTTACTGACCCAGAGGTAGCGCGTCTGGTGGGTGACAGCGATGCAGCCAAGCTCTGTGAAGACCTGGAAATGATAGAGGGCGTCTATGATCCGTTCAGCAAGGAAGCCTACCTTGCCGGCGAGCTGGCACCGGTGTTCTTCGGTTCAGCTCTGAACACGTTCGGTGTGAAAGAACTGTTGGAGTGCTTCGTGCATATCGCTCCTTCGCCGCGTCCGGTGACCGCCGAGGAGCGTGAAGTAGCACCTATGGAAGACAAGTTCACAGGTTTCTGCTTCAAGATTCACGCCAACATGGACCCCAACCACCGCTCATGCATCGCCTTCTTCAAGATCTGCTCCGGCAAGTTCGAACGCAACACCTATTATACGCATGTCCGCAAAGGACAGCAAATGCGATTCTCGTCACCCACGTGCTTCATGGCGCAGAAGAAAGAGACCGTGGATGAAGCCTTTGCCGGCGACATTATCGGTCTGCCCGACACGGGTAACTTCAAGATAGGTGACACCCTTACCTCGGGCGAGAACCTCCACTTTAAAGGTCTGCCATCGTTCTCGCCGGAGATGTTCAAGTACATCGAGAACGCCGACCCCATGAAGCAGAAGCAACTCGAGAAAGGTATCAGCCAACTAATGGACGAAGGCGTGGCACAGCTCTTCGTCAGCCAACTCAACGGCCGCAAGATCATCGGCACGGTCGGTCAACTGCAGTTCGAAGTCATCCAGTACCGACTGGAGCACGAATACCAAGCCAAGTGCCGCTGGGAGCCGCTGCAGATGTACAAAGCCTGCTGGCTGGAAAGTGACGATGCCGCAGAACTGGAGACCTTCAAGAAACGCAAACCGCAATACATGGCGTTCGACAAGGACGGTCGTGACGTATTCATGGCGGACAGTGCCTATGTTCTGCAAATGGCACAAAACGACTACAAACATATTAAGTTCCACTTTACCTCGGAATTCTAAAAACCAACTATATGGAAATCAGTGTACGAGCTCAATCGATGCCGGAGTCGCCTATCCGCAAACTGGCGAAATATGCCGACGACGCCAAGCGCGCCGGTGTGCATGTGTATCACCTGAATATCGGCCAGCCCGACATAGCCACACCTCCGCAAGCGCTGGAGGCTGTGAAGAACTTCAAACAGGATATACTCTCCTACTCTCCCTCGCAAGGATTGAAATCCCTGCGCACAAAGATGGTAAGTTACTACGCCGACTACGGCATTGACCTCTCGCCGGACGAGATAATTATCACCTCCGGCGGTTCGGAGGCGATCATGTTCGCCTATATGTCATGCCTGAACCCGGGCGACGAGATAATAGTGACCGACCCGAGCTACGCCAACTATATGGCGTTCGCCATCTCTTGCGGTGCGGTGGTGAAATCCGTAAAAACGCATATAGAGGACGGCTTCAAGCTGCCACCGGTAGAGGAGTTTGAGAAGCAGATAACGCCCAAGACGCGCGCCATTCTCATCTGCAACCCGAACAACCCGACGGGTTACCTGTATACCAAACAGGAGATGCGCCAGATACGCGATCTGGTGAAGAAGTACAAGCTCTACCTGATCTCGGACGAAGTGTACCGCGAGTTCATCTACACCAAATCGCCGTACATCAGCGCCTGCCACCTGGAAGGCATCGAGCAGAACGTGATACTGGTGGACAGCGTGTCGAAGCGCTACAGCGAGTGCGGCATCCGCATCGGTGCGCTCATCACCAAGAACAAAGAGGTGCGCGAGGCGGTGATGAAGTTCTGCCAGGCACGTCTGTCACCGCCACTGTTCGGGCAGATAGTAGCCGAGGCATCGCTCTCGACACCGGAGGAGTACATGCAGGAGGTGTACGACGAGTATCTGAGCCGCCGTAACTACCTCATCGACCAACTGAACCAGATACCCGGCGTGTTCGCTCCTGCTCCGACAGGCGCCTTCTATGTGATGGTACAGCTGCCGGTGGATGATGTGGAGAAGTTCTGCAAGTGGTGTCTGACCGATTTCTCCTACGAGGGCGCCACCGTCATGATGGCACCGGGCACAGGCTTCTACACCAACCCCGACGAAGGACGCAAGCAGGTACGCATGGCTTATGTGCTCAACAAGGAGGATCTGGGCAAAGCAATGGTTGTGCTACGCAAGGCGCTGGAGACGTACAACGCGCAATAAAAACAAGACCTCGGTTTGAGGTCTTGTTTTTTGTCATACAGGTTCATTCTCACCTGTTTCCCAGTTCTGTTTCTCTACTTTACCAACCGTCCGTCAATGCTGTAGCGGTTGCCGTCACGCAGGATGTACAACGTACCGTCATCAATCAGTTTGGTGGCGGTTGTTTTTATCGTTATGTTCTCCACTGGCGTTACATCGGAGGTATAGATATCGAAGTTATCGCCTGCCAGCGTGAGCGTAAAGCCGTCGGGCACCTCGTACTCGGCACGTTTGCTGCCCATGCGCAGGAACACGCGTCCGCGATGGCCTGTAATGACAGCCGAGTACTTGTTTGACGCTGCAGTCTCCCCTGATACAACAGACTCGGAATGGATCCCCACCTGTTTGCGGATAGCTATGAGTTGGTTGATATCGTCGGGGAAGGTGTACCAGTGCGGCCAGAACACACAGGGCACGCCCGGCATCATCAGCAGGTAGG
>CAMIZG010000016.1 GCA_946403215.1 uncultured Bacteroidales bacterium
GTGTAGGAATAATCTTTAATCTGAGTATCAACCAATACGAAGAGGCTATCAATTATGCCAAGCAGTATATTGAGGACATAATCGAAACCGACTTCTTCGACCACCTGACCGAGTACACCCCGGACGTCATCGGTATGCACAACGACATCATCGACATGTTCGAGTACTGTTGCAGTCAAATTGACGTATCCGGCGAAGAACTCACCATGCTCATCAACTCATTGCGAATTCCTGAAAACTAACAATCCTTTTCCGCAGTACAACATAGCTTGCTCCTTTTCCTATTAAAAGTTTAAACAAAAAACAAACGAAACTACCCATAACGCCAACGTACATCATCCCCCAAACTGACAACTTGCAAACGAAACAGGCGGTTTTCCGAGATAAACTTGCGTAGAAACAGGCCGGCAATCGGTCATCCCGAAATTCCTCGCGTATCCGTTATCCGCCAATGGTTCACAAAAGAATGCGCGTACATATATGTGCGCGCGTTCTTTATGTTGTATGGTTGTATATGTTGTATGGTTGTATGAGAGGAACAGACTATGTTATCCAAACTGTCGAAATTGACTAAATGTCTAAATCCGTGCTAAGCGAGAGTATTTCAACAGATTACAAATAGGAGAAATAGACATTTAGACAATTTAGACACACCAAGAACACATCATGCGGATTCGGCGGTAATAATCCCACCGAAAGGAACGTCATTTATATGGGGAAGGATTCAACGAAAGTGCGATAACGTATCGAGTATTGTCTAGGATTGTTCCGACATACTCCCGATAACGGTCCGATAAACCTCCGACAAGCGAAGGGTGAAACGAAGGACGAAACGATGGGTGAAACGAAGGACGAAATGAAGGATGAAACGATGGGTGCAATGAAGGACGAAACGATGGACGAAACAGTATTATACCAGCCTGATGCACGATAAGAGGTGTCAGGTAGGAAACTGTACGTATAAAAATAATGGGTATATTAAAAAAAAGTAAGGCAACACTTGCATATTTGGGATTTTTTTTGTATCTTTGCGGTTTGTAGCGTACGTGTGTAGGCGCAAACATGATTTGGAATAGCAATAAAACAATTTATCGTATGAGAAAAAACCTACTGATCAGTCTATTCAGCGCTATTGCGCTGTGCGCCATGGCGCAAAACAGTGCTCCGCAGTGGTTGCAGGAGTTGAAGAACAGGAACACGGAGGTGATTGACAGTATAGTGGTGTGCGAACAGGATGAAGACGCTCCGCAGTATGACTCCTATCTGATCTATTACCATCAGCCGCTGTCGCATGCTAATCCAGGGGGCGCGAAGTTCCCGATGCGGGCATTGTTGACGGTGAATAACAAGAAAGACCCGACGACGGCGGTTAATCATGTCTTTTTCTCGGGTTACAATATAGATCGGGATTACTTGGACGATCCGACTGCTCTCCTTCGTGCGGGAGGCTGCAGCTCGGAGATAGCCCTGCGCTATCAGGCCAATTATATCCAACCCGAGCATCGTTATTTTGATTTCTCCGCACCGGATGAGTGCTGGACGAACCTGGACTACTGTACCGCTGCCGAAGCTACCGAAGATTTCCACGCGCTATTCGAGGCGTTGCAGAAGGTGTTCAAGGGCAAATGGGCAATCAGCGGCGTGAGCAAAGGGGGTATAACGACGGCTCTCCAGCATGCTTATCACCCCGAGGACGCAGATATCTTCTTGCCCTATTCTGCGCCGTTCTTCGATACCGACCGCGATACCGTGATGCAGCAGTACTGGTACAACAACGGATGGAGTAAGGAGTTCCGGGATATGTTCATGGTGGTTCGTCGCACCGCGATACAGGACAGAGACAAGATCTACCCCATCTACGAGAAGATGAATGCGGGTAACGATAACTCCGAGGCGCATCTGGACTCCATCTTCGGCTTGTATCTGTGTTCTATTGCAGGATTCGGGTTTGACGAACACGCTTATAGTGATACCACGAAGATCCGTGAGCAGATATGCATCAACGACAGTATCCTGCGCGCGAACAAGCTATCGTACTGCGACACGGTCTATGCCTTCATGATCGAGAAGGAGACCTATGCGCTGGATAAGATCGGGGCTTGGCTTGACACCTTGCGCAAGTATCCGGATCAGCAAGGTCCCGCCAATGTGGCGCACAGGCGTCTCCATCTACCCTTCGGTATAACGGAGAAAGAGTGGAAAAGTGGTACTGAGGCCGTTCCTGTTACCGCCTATTCCTACCAGGCTAAGTGTGAGTTAGGGTATTACGACTTCCGCTTTGACGAGATAGTAGGCAAACAGAGCGCGGCAGAGTGGAACGCGTATCTAAAGCAATACGGCTGTTATATTGACTTGTCGATTCCTTATTTTGCGTCCCTCACGTTCAACCGCAGTCTGTACGACCGGGTGACCGATGCTACACAGAACGCAAGCAAGCCGCTCGTGTTCCTCTACGGCGAGGATGATACATGGACGGGGGCGGCGATGAAGGATCAGTTCATCAACGGCAGCAATGTGCGCAAGTTCATCTTGCCGGCGCAGAACCACATGGTATCGTACTCATCGAATACCGACAAGCCGCAATGCGATGCTATCCGCGCTATCCTGGACGGGGTACTGGGCACGCCGCAGGGGATGGAAGAGGTCAGCAGTCAGCAATCCGCATTCAGCACTCAGAAAGTACTTCAAAACGGACAAATCATAATTATTCGCAACAATGAAAGATATGACATTACCGGCAAAAAACTGTAAACAAATCTTCTATGCTGCCTTAGTGGCGGCCGTGATACTGACCGCCTGTACACGCAAGGCCGAACAGACTTGCGAACCTATCTATGACCGTTCGGATTTTGTAGAGGTTACTGAAGTGATACCCGATGTTATTCTCGAGATTCGCTACTATAGCACCTACAACTTCGTGGGTGCGCGTATCGACGGCTACCATCGTCCGCTGGCACTCATGACGCGTCAAGCCGCAGACTCGCTCAAGGCTGTGAACAACGAGCTGAAGGCCAACGGCTACCGCCTGAAGATATGGGACGCCTACCGTCCGCAACGCGCAGTGAACCATTTCATCCGTTGGGCGGAGGACCTGCAAGACACAGCTATGAAGGCCGTGTTCTACCCGATGGTGGACAAGAGCCTGCTGTTCGAGCAAGGTTATATATATGCCCGCTCCAGCCACAGCCGCGGTTCGACGGTGGACCTGACGCTCATCGATGCCGCCACGGGCAAGGAACTGGATATGGGTTCTCCGTTCGACTGGTTCGGCGAGGAGAGTCATCCGGACTACCGTTGCACACTCTATCGTCAGAGCGAGAACCGCCTGACCCTCCATAACGCGATGGTGCGTCACGGCTTTGAAGGCATCGACAGCGAGTGGTGGCATTTCACCCTCGCTAACGAACCCTACCCTGACACCTATTTTGACTTCCCCATAGAATAACGCGGACTATCCGACCGAAAAGAAGGGATGTGCTACATGGCACACCCCCTTCTTTCGTGTTACAGTTTCTTCGAAGCGTCGTAGCTTTCGATGGTTGTGTTCTGGATCATGCAGCTTGTGTCGCACGGCCATCCATAGCAGCGGGCTGCATTGACAGCTGTGTCTCAATGCCTTGGAAGTGCGTAATAAAAGGTAAATAATTTCCCGAACCCACAAAAGAGCTGCACCTTATTTACGGAAGCGGAGCATACGCCAGTCGGTGTTGCTGCGCGAGGCTATGTGGTGCAGGTCGCAGTCGGCGGCAGCGTCAATAAGGACGGGGATATCGGCCTCGTAGAAGCCTGACAGCCATAACTCACCGCCGGGCAGCAAGAGGGATGCATAGTCTGGCATCTGCTGCAGGAGGATGTTGCGGTGGATGTTGGCGAGGATAAGGTTGAATGGTTCGGTACGGATCTCACGGATTGAACGGATGTCTGCAGATGACAGACGGACATCAATCTCGACATCGTTGCGCTCGGCGTTCTCGCGGGCATTACGGACACTATTGTCATCAATATCATCAGCCAGGACATAGTCGGCCCCCAACCGCTTGGCAAAGATAGCCAAGACACCGGTGCCCGTACCATGATCAAAAACGCGGAAAGATGAGTGCTGCTTGATGTGTGATACGTGATGCATGAGTTCGTCAATCATCATGGCAGTGGTCTCATGGTGTCCGGCGCCAAAGGCGCAGTGCGGGACGATACGGATCCCCAGCGGTAGCTGTTCGATCTCGTGCTCTGACTCCCAGACGGCGTTCCAGTTCTCGTCAGGACACTCGGTTATTGACGATTGGACGAGTGACGATTGGCAATTGATTGACAATTGGGCAATTGCCGATTGCCAATTATCGTACGAATGAAGCATGTCGGTAGGGATATAGGCGCGGAGAGCGGTGTCATCCTGCTCGAACGAATCAAAGCCAAGATCGGCAAGCTGCTGCATGAGCAGGTCAACCTGCCAGTCGGCAAGGTCATTGCAAGGGATTGTAGCTACGCTGTACTTCATGATGAGGGAGGATTATCTATTTCTCTTTTCTTGTTGCCGATGCATACATCGCACGCTCCGCAGAGGGGTGCGTCCTGTTCGCCGAAGTAACCGAGCATGAGCTGCGAGCGGCAGTAATGGTCGTTGGCGGCGTACTGAAGCATGTCTTGGAGCTTCTGCTCGAATACCTGCTTGCGGTCGGCATAGACGGCAGGTGACAGGTGCACCTCGTTTTGCCGGGGTGCAGGGAAATGCACCATGCTGACGCGCTGGGCAGGGATATAGCGGATAATATGCTGCTTGGCCAGTGCCACGAGCGAACTGTTGACCGCAAACTCCGTGCTGCTCATATCCTCCGCCAGACGAGGCAGATGGATGAACTGCGGATCGGTGAAGATACCCGAATAGCGGCGCATCAAGGCACTGAGAAGCCGTTCTTGGAATGGCGACTCATCCAGATGGTAAAGATCCTCCTTGTCAAGCAGGATACGCACTCGCGGCTGCAAGTCCTGCTCGTCGGTATAACTGATGTATCCGGCATTCGTCAGCAACTGCAATGCGGCGTAGGTAGTGAGTAGCGGCAGGTGCATATCGGCGCAGAACTGCTCGACATCGATAGCAAACGTTGCATCCCTACCCGAACCCAGACCGATGGTCAGATAATCGCACAGGAGTTGATAAACACGTTCGACCTCCTCGCATGGGGGGTAATTGTTGCCTACACGCTGCTTGACGACAGCCGTATCCCTCGGGGCTACGAACAGCACGCACCACGCAGGTTCGCCATCGCGTCCGGCACGTCCCGCCTCCTGGAAGTATGCCTCCAGGCTATCGGGCATGTCGTAGTGGATGACGAGACGCACATCGGGTTTGTCAATACCCATACCGAAGGCATTGGTGCAAACCATGACACGCGTCTCCCCCTCTTTCCACGCCTGCTGTCTGGCATTTCGCTCGGAGGCGGGTAAGCCGGCGTGGTAGTATTCGGCCATTGGCCATTGGCTATTAGCTGTTGGCTGTTGGCTGTTGATGAGTTCGGCGAGTTCGCGGGTGCGTTTGCGGTTGCGGACATATACGATAGCCGAGCCGGGGACACGTTGCAGTATATGCAGCAATTGCTGCTGCTTGTCCTCGGTGCGGCGCACCACGTAGTGCAGGTTTGGCCGCGCAAAGCTCGTGCGGAACACATTAGGGCGCGCAAAGCCCAACTGCTGCTGTATATCGTCAACAACCTCGGGCGTGGCGGTAGCGGTGAGTGCCAGCACAGGCACGCTAAGCACGTTGCGGATCTCGGCTATACGCAGGTACGACGGACGAAAATCATAGCCCCACTGCGATATACAATGCGCCTCATCGACGGCAATCATACAGATAGGCAGTTGCACCACGCGCTTCAGGAACTCCTCACTCTCCAGCCGCTCGGGCGAGACGTACAAGAAGCGATAGGGACCATACAGGCAGTTGTCGAACACCACGCGCTGCTCCTCGCGGCTCATGCCGGTATAGATAGCCGCAGCCAGTATGTTCCGGCTGCGCAGGTTGGCCACCTGGTCTTTCATCAGGGCTATGAGCGGAGTGATAACCAGACAGAGTCCCTCGCCCTGGGGATCATTATCTGCCATGACGAGAGTCGGCACCTGAAAGCACAACGATTTGCCGCCACCCGTAGGCAGCAGCGCCAGAGTGTCGTTGCCAGCCAGTACAGAGGAAATGATCTCCTGCTGCATGGGGCGGAATTCATCGTAGCCGAAGTAAGTATGTAGTGCGTCAAGTGCAGTCATTGATAGTCGAAAGTCAAATCACCAGCGATGGGGGTGAAGCAGCCCGCTGACGAGCGCGATAAGGGCGTAATAGGGATAAATGATTGCCAATAGCAGCACCTCGAGCGGGGCATAGCCCTTGCCGCGAATCAGGCTGCACTCCCATGGCAGGTAAATCAGCACCATGGGCGGGCAGATGAATTGGAGCACCAGCGCCAAAGTGACGAGCGCCCCGAAGCGGCGAATATCGGAATCGGTGTATCGGGGTGCCTTGCCAGCCCAGCGTGCGCGCTGCCGCAGCAATCCGCGGAGCGAGGCCTGTGCTGTAATCGTTGCTGTCATCTCGGGCGCATCGCTTACACCTATACGCTTGCCGGTGCGCTTGCAGTACTCCAGCAGGAACATATCGTCGCCGCTCGGCAGATCGGGATGCAGATGCGGTTCAGCCTGCAGCCACACCTCACGCCGCACCATCAGGTTGGCACCGCTGCACAAGATAGCACTACCGCGCCGCGCCATACGCACGGTAAGTGTCTGCAGGGCGGTGTACTCAATCACTTGCAGTCGCTGGAGCAGGTTGTCACTGCTGACCTGCATGCGCAGCGGCAGGATCATGAGATCGGCATCGCCCATACAGCGCAGCGCCTCGGCATCAGTGGCTGGCGGCAGAAGTATATCATCGTCGTGCAACCATAGCACATCGCCATCCGAGGCGTGAATAAGCAGGCTCAGGGCGTGCTTCTTGCCTTTGCCCTCGTCATTGACGCCGCGGATAGGAGTAATATGTGCCAGGGATACAGCCATCAGTTATCAGCAATCAGCCTTCAGTGATCAGTTGGGCGTCAAGCCAGGAAGCGATGGTCTTGCGGGCATCGGCGAGTGCCTGCTCGGGTGACACTTCGTACTCGGCAAGCAGGAGGTCTGCAAGCGTATGCTCGTCGAACGAGTCCTTGTCGGCAACATTGCGCCATAGGTAGGCGGCACTCTCGTTGAGCGTGATCATGGCGTTGAAGTTAACGAGATCAACGCTCTCTGCTATCAGCAGGTACTCATTGCCCAATTGGCGTAAGGCAAATCCGGGAATAACTTTCATATACAGGTATGTCTATAGATTTTCAGTAATATGCGACGCAGTGGCAGAATATGTCTCCACAACCATGCTTTGGTGAGCGGTTTGGATCGTCCCTGAGGCGAACGGATAGCCGCAACCTTGGCAAGCACCTGACTACGTGAGCAATGTTCTTCGCCCCGAAGGTTTCCGTCACCCATAAGGGTGACCTGCTCACCTTGCAGGGAGTATATGCGGTGCAGCACAAAGTGCTGCGGTTGCACTTCGGCAAGCACTATATCGCCCACCTGCAGATCATCGGGACGGACGAGTGTGACGCTGTCCACGCCCCCCTCGATATACGGACGCATGCTCACGCCGGTGGGCGTGAACTGCACATGTTTGCCTTCTGCAACCAGACGAGCAATCTCGGGGATGAATATTTCGTTAGGCAGTTGCATGATGGGTTAGCAGGTAGAGTCGTAGCAGAGTTGCGCGGACTGCTTGTCTGGCAGGCATTTCAGTTTCTTCATCGTCACACTGAGCACGATGCGGCTGATGGTGTCGTGAAGGCCATCCATAGCCTCGTGCATGATCTTCATGCCGGAGCAGGACGAGAGCATAAAAGCATACGCCTGCGCAGGGGACAAATCAATCACGCTGTTCTGCGGCGCTTGCTCCAGTTGGACGATAGCCGCCACGGGTACACGTTCGTTGCGGTAGCAGGGCGTCTTGCCGCTCCAGGGCGTGCCATAGACCCAAACCTTGCCCTCATCATCAACACGGAGTACGGGATTGTCATCATTGAGCAAGTAGGCCTGATGGAACAGCGACAGCCACTGGCGAGCGTGAGTGGATTTGCCCGTACCCGAACGACCGAGGAACAGCCACGCCCTGCCCTCGCGCACCACCACGGAGGCATGCATCTCAAGGATACGCCTGTGGGCTGTAGCAAAGGCAAAGAGCAGCATAGCCGAGTTGTCAATAGCAAAGCGGAGTGTATGCTGCGGTAAATTGGCAAGGACAGTAAGCGTTGCCTGCCGGAAATCGTTGGTCATCCTCAGAGTACAGCACAACGGCGCCTCCGCTATTGGCGCTATGCGGAAGAGCCACGCTTCGTCCGAACGATAGACCTCGATGCGCGGCATATCCGGCGCCGGACGGTCGGTAAAGAAATGCTCATAGCCAACCGGTTCGTCGAACTGGGCTGCCTCCGCCATGGTGACGGCAAAGCACTTGTCGGCATCGCCATAGAGCTCGGTGGGCACACGGAACGGCGCCAGATTTGACGCCGCCATAAGCCATTGCTCCCGGCCGGCGATAGTAAATAGTTGTTCCGCTACGCGAAACGTATAGATCACATTGGTTGCCATATTGATCAGAGTTCTGCAAACCGAATCTTATCCCTGTGCTTCTTATCGCGCTCCAGATGTTCCCTTATACGCCGTTGACCTCCGCGGTACATGATGAAACAGAACACGTAGAACGTGAGCACCAGCACACCGCTAAGGGCGGTACCCAGGCTGGCCATAAAGAGCAGACCGTCGTATATACCATGCAAGGTTACGGGCACCCAGAAGATGCGGAAACGCTTGCGCCACGACATATCGCCGAAGAAGAGCATGGAGTAGAAGTAACCCATGGCTACTGCAAACATGAAGTGCCCCGGAACGGCAAAGATAGCACGCTGCACGGCCACCGTCTCCCAGTGATCGAGGTTGCCGATGAGGTAGATGATGTTTTCCGAACCGGCAAATCCCATACCCACGCAGCACGCATACACGATACCATCCATGCGCTCGTCGAAATAGGGGTTGTTCCGGAGCAGCAGCCAGAGCATGAGCAGCTTGACCAACTCCTCAGGGATAGCCGCCCCGACAAAGGCTTTCCAGATCGCGCTGAAGAAACTGTGAGGCTCGGGTATTAGACCGAGTGCCTGGATAAGTCCCTCAAGAGCAATAGCCAGTCCGGCCGACAGCACGCCGTAGGTCACACCGCGCAGAACGACATGTATCGGTTCGCGCTGATACTTGTCTTTCCACCATATCATAACCACCAGCATCACGGCAGGCAGGATGGCAGCACAGATTACAATGTACAAATTAGTATCCATATATTATTTATATTGTGTGTATACTTTTTTTTTGATTTTTTCTTGAGCAGAAAAATGTCAAGAAAAAACAAAAAATCTACTTGCGTCCGAAGTCGGCAGGTATCTCCCCCCACTTCTCTGTATCCCACTTATAGATACGCGTGGTATAGGTATTGGCTCTGAGCCACGCCTCGGCCTTTGCCACCATCTGAAAGAGCGGCTCGTTCTGAGGCGTGCGCGGCAGTTTGGTCTTGCACTTGCGCTGACGGAGCCACGCCAAGGCGGTAACCGAGTCGGTATAGATATTCCACGGCAGGTTATGCTGCTTTAGGTACGCCAGTCCGAGTACCAGGGCAAGGAACTCACCTATGTTGTTCGTTCCTTGCGGAAAAGGCCCGCGGTGAAAGACCTCGGTACCCGTATCCGCTATCACGCCGCGGAACTCCATCACACCCGGGTTGCCCGAGCAAGCAGCATCAACAGCCAAAGCAGGCAGCAGCGGATAGGCAGATGTGTTGATTTCGGTAGCCATTACAGTAATTTGCTTAGATTATCGTAGTAGTTCGGCGAAACGGGTATGGAGCGTACGCCCTGCACATCCAGTTCGGCTATGATCAGTCCCTCTTTGTCCTTGCGCAGCGCAGTCACATGCCTCGGGTTGACAAAGAACGAGCGTTGGCAGCGGATGATTCCGTGTTTGCGGAGTTGCGGTTCGAGCGTCTTCATCGTGTTGCGCAACTGGTAATCCTTGACGCGCTCGCCCTCGGTGTACTTGATGATCACGTAGTTGGTCGAAGCCTCGATATACACGATAGCCGAGGAGGCAACCACGAGCTTGAGTTGTTGCGTGCTGTCATGCAGACGTACCAGCTCATCCTCGGGCAGCTGCTGCTCGGGTTTCTCCAGCACGGCAAACAGGAAGTTGAGCAGCAGGTAGGGATAGATCACTATACTGCCCACCAGCGCTGCCGACCAACCGAGTGTGGAGAAATACGAGGCGCCGCCATCAGGTGCCCATACACGGGCTGACAGGGTCAGGTACAAGGCAACGAACGCCGCCATAGCACCAATCTCGGCCAGGCACCAGAGGATATATCGGAGCCATGTAAAGTGATTAAGGTACTTGCGCACGCTCGTGACGGGTATGCGCGATACGCATAGCACGCCCAGTACGATACACATAACCATCAGCAGGTTGAAGGTGTGCCTGCCAACCTGCATATCCAGCATAGCTACAATCCAGTTAGGACTATAGATGAGCACAAAGAATAGCATAAACGCCGGAATGCCCAGCACATGCGCCAACAACGAGGGCACACTCAGTAGTTTCTTAGGAATATTTGCCATATTTCTGCAGTGTGACGAAATCCAAAAATCACCGATTTCGTCCCAATATTTCCAATTTAGTGTACAAACACAGGGATTTCATCAAAAATCGTGCCGTATTATCCCACTTAGTTGCGTATGTTCGAAAAATGTAGTAATTTTGCATCGATTTTCGGAGAAAAAGCAAGTCCGAAAGGCAAACAAAGTACCACAACTTAATTACCATAACTAATGAATACGATTAAAAAACTTGTCGCTCTGGGCGACTCCATTACTAAAGGCGTCATCTATGATGGCGAACATTACAAGGTTCTTCCCACGGGATTTGTTAGCCAGTGTGCTGAGGACC
Organism: uncultured Bacteroidales bacterium; assembly: GCA_946403215.1. Lineage (GTDB taxonomy): Bacteria > Bacteroidota > Bacteroidia > Bacteroidales > Paludibacteraceae > Colicola. Next base: position 11,050 of record CAMIZG010000016.1, read on the forward strand.
TGAACGTGGATATTGACAATTACGGTCGCATGGGTTGCACCATCACTCGTGGTGCCCAAATCGCCGAGCAGCACGCCGACGCTATTGCAGGCAGCGATGTAACACTCGTAGAGTTTGGCGGTAACGACAGCGACTTCTGCTGGACAGATATTGCCTCGGCACCTGCCGACACCCACTACCCCATGACCGAACTGCCCACGTTCCGCCAAATGTATCGCGACCTCATCGCGCGCATACGGCAATTAGGTAGTAAGCCTATTCTGATGACCCTGCCGCTGATTGACTACAGGCGTTTCTACGCATTCGTGACACGTAACATGGGCGACCGGGATCGGCACAACGTCCTCTCATGGCTGGGCGGACAAGAAGAGCGCATCCGTAACTACCATGACATGTACAGTCTGGCTGTATATCAGATCGGCTACCAGGAGCGCGTACCGGTACTGGATATCACATCGCCGTTCCTACGCAACACGGATTATCTGCCATACCTGTGCAGCGACGGTATTCATCCGTCACAGCAAGGTCACGACCTGATCGCCGTATCGGTAGAGAACCAACTGCAACGCATCCTGCCGCAACTGTAAGAGGGGTTTTTACCACCAGCTAACCTTCTTGTTGGTGGATTCGGCGGACGACTTGTCGTACTTGAGGTCAGCCAGCATGGAGGCGTTGACGCCAATGTGGAACGAGTAGCTCTTGTATGGGCCAAACGGAACAAACGAAGCGGACATATTCCAGCAGTGCAAATCGCGGCTGACGTTGAAGTTGGTGTAGGTGAACTTCTTTGCCTTGAAGTCATAGGACGTGGTGGCCGACATCTTCCACCCCTTGCCGAAGTTGAGCGAAGCATTGAAACTCAGGTTATGGGTGAGCTCCATCTTATAGTACATTTTCTGATAGTCAAACGTTGAGCTATTGCCATAGCGCAACGAATACGTAACGCTCAAACTCCACTGTATATCCGTTGGCGAGAACGTAATGTTCTTATCGCCCGGGGCATGCACAGACGTACTGTCGGTCGTCGCGGGTTTGGGCTTGTCCTTGTTGATGAGTTCGGCCAACTTCTTGAACGTCTGATTATTGAACGTATAGCTGAGCGAGGTGGATGTTCCGTTCCAATGCGGGAAACGGCCGTTGTGCCAGTACTGCTTGTTCGTACGAACCGGCTGGCCTAAGGCATTGAGTTCGTACATGTACGGATCAAGCTGCGTGGAGAGGTTGATCGTGTAGTTGACCTTAGGAATCTTGATGCGCAGGTTAACGCTGAAGTTCGACCACCTCATCGAGTCTGCCATGAAGTTATATCCGCCGGAGATAGATAAGTTATCGATCAGCGAGACAACCTTGTAGGGTTTCGTACCGGTGGTATCCTTGTCATCGCGGATCTTCATCTCAATATTGTTACCGAGCGAGAAACCTATTGATCCCACGGCACCGTTGGGAGCGTTACCTTGGGGGAAGCGCGAGTAAACTTGGTGCACTTTCATCGGGTCGCCGTTGGCATCCAACTTAGGCACAAACACTTGATTGCCGAGTGAGTCGGTAACCATCGAACCGACAGGCTGGTCGTAGGAACCGTAATACTGCCACCACGGGGTACCGAAATCAGGATGGTAATTGAAGCTTATGCTCGGAGTCAGCACATGGCGGAAACGATCCACCTTGTCGCCGAACCACTTGCGGTAGGGGGTATAGAAGCCATAGAGCTTGGTGGACAGACTGACGCCCACATTGAAGTCAAACACATTGTAGAACCCTTGCGTTGTATCACGCTGCAGACGGTTCTCCTGCTCGTTCCAGGTCTGGTCAACTCGCTGGAAATACATGCGGTCATTGAGTTGGACGGACGGCGACACTGTAAGGTACTTGAACAGCGTGAAGTTGGCGCTGATAGGCATAGAGTGAGTAATCTTGTTCTGCCAGTCCTTGACGAAGTTCGTATGGAAGAAGTCCCGCTCCTTGCACGTAATACTATTAGTGAACGCACCGGTGTAACTCAGTGAGATCCTTTCATACCACTTTTCCTTACCCACCGGTTTCTTGCGCTTGAAGGGATAGATACGGCTCATGCTAACCGTCAGGCTGGGTGCTGTAACGGCGAGCGTCGAGTCCTTGGTACGCTGAGTAACCGAGGCATTGATATTGATGCTCCAGGGGCTATCGGGAAAACGCTGCGTATAGTTGATGGTTGACGAGGTAGTGTTAGCCGAGTTGATCTCCGGCTTGTAGTAGTTGTTGATGCTATTCTGGTTATAGCCGGAAGTAGCAAAGTTAACACTGGCCGAGAAGTTGCAATACGGATTAGCCTTCGGATCCTGGGTATGCGTCCAGCGGATATTGAAGTTATTGGTCTTCGAGTAATTAGGCAGGTCTTTTTCGCCGCGCACATCACTTCGGTACTCTATACTGATATTACCGCTGAACTTATAGCGCTTGATGTATCGGGACTTGGCATAGATAGCCCACGTTCCCTTGGTATATACATCACCGGTAACCTCCAGATCCATGTAATCGTTGATCGCCCAATAGTAGCCTAGTCCCTTGAAGCACAAGCCGCGCTCATACTCATCGCCGAAGGTAGGCATGATCAATCCGGACGAATAGCTTTGCGTGAAAGGGAAAAATCCGAACGGAATAGCCAGCGGCAATGGTACATCGCCCACCACCAGATACGCAGGACCGGTGGCTATGTAATCACCGGGCTTGACCTTGGCCTTGGTCATTTTCAGGTAGAAGTGAGGATGGTCGTGGTCATCGCAGGTGGTGTACTTGCCTCCGGCCATCATCATCTCGTCGCCTTCCACCTTCTTCGTCTTTTCGGCAATGATGTAGCCTTCGCCCTGCTGGGTCACAACATTGCGGATGAAGCCTTTCTGCGTCTTAATATTATACGTTATCTCACCCGACTCGTAGCTGTCGTTGCCATCCTTGAATATGGGTTTGCCCTTCCACTCCCCCTGAACAGAGTCATATACGCCCACCGCAAATATGGTTGAACTGTCCGAGTGCACACGGATATACTCGGCATCCAGCTCCATCGTCTTGTACTTAACCACGCCATTGCCATGCAGGATCGCAGTGCCGTCGCCTAACATGACAACAGAGTCCTCCGACGTGTAACTGACGGGCGCATCCAACTGCGCTTGTGCAAATGCACAAACGAAGAGGAATAAATATGTCAATACATGGCGTATTTGCACTTTATTCCAAAATAACACCACAAAGATAACAAACTTTTCCCATTTTTGCAAATTTAATACGACAAAATCCTTGCCACAGATGCAGGAAATAGAAATATTGTATGATTTAGTTAAAAATTATTTGCATTTTTCGATTTTTTTTATTATTTTTGTATGCTTTTTGTGCGAGAGCGCATTTTATTGTTTTGTTAATATCTACACATTTATGAGCATAAGTGAACGTATATCAGGCTTACTAAGCCAAATTGAAAGCATGAGTGCCGCCAACGCCGAGGAACTTGAGGCGTTGCGCATCAAGTATCTGAGCAAGAAAGGCGAGATCGCTGCGCTGTTTTCCGAGTTCCGCAATGTTCCAAACGAGCAGAAGAAAGAGGTAGGCGCGCAGCTCAATGCCCTGAAGGATAAAGCAACCGAGCGCATGAATTGTTTGAAAGATCAGTTTGAGCAAGCCACGCAGTTGCAAGACAAGCCCGACCTGACGCGTACTCCCGACCCTATCGCACTGGGCACGAGGCATCCGCTTTCACTCGTGCGAGAGGAGATCATCGACATCTTTGCACGCATTGGCTTTGTTGTTGCTGATGGACCTGAGGTTGAGGACGACCAACACGTTTTCGGGATGCTGAACTTTGCACCAGAACACCCAGCACGCGACATGCAGGACACGTTCTTCATCGAAAAGGAGCAAGGTGTGCAGAAACCCACCGACATATTGCTACGTACCCATACATCAAGTGTTCAAACACGCGTCATGACCCAGCAGAAACCGCCTATCCGCGTGCTTTGCCCGGGACGCGTTTATCGCAACGAAGCCATTAGCGCACGTGCACACTGTTTCTTCCACCAGATTGAGGGACTGTACATCGACAAAAACGTGAGCTTTGCCGACCTCAGGGAAGTGCTGCTGTACCTGGCAAAAGAACTATTCGGACAGGAAACAAAGATCCGTCTGCGTCCGTCGTACTTCCCCTTCACCGAACCCAGTGCAGAGATGGATATATCCTGTAACATCTGCGGCGGTACAGGTTGCAGCTTCTGCAAAGGTACAGGCTGGGTAGAGATCCTCGGCTGCGGCATGGTTGATCCTAATGTACTGGAGAGCTGCGGCATTGACTCCAAGGTATATAGCGGATACGCCTTTGGTTTGGGCGTTGAGCGCGTCACGAACCTCAAGTACAGAGTGAAAGACCTGCGTTTGTTCTCCGAAAACGACGTACGGTTCCTCCGTCAGTTCGAATCATGCTAACCAGCCATAAGCCCCTGCTCAACCCCAGTAAAATCAAGGAGTGCAGCGGAGATGTATTAGGCTATTAACACGTGATTAACATGTGATTAACACGTGATTCATTAACATACGACACAAAACATGCATTTTTTAGCCATCATAGGCGGCGGTCCGGCGGGATACACGGCAGCCGAGCAAGCCGCAAAAGCCGGTAAAGACGTTATTCTCTTCGAGCAGAACGCCTTAGGCGGTACATGTCTGAACGTAGGCTGCATACCAACCAAAACCCTGCTCTATAGCGCCAAGCAGTACCATAACGCCACACACTCGCAGAAGTTCGGCGTATCAGCGGAGAACGTCACCTACGACTTCGCTGCCATGCAGAAGCGCAAAACTATCGTGGTGCGCAAACTCGTTGCTGGCATCAAGCAACGGCTTAACAATGAGCACTGTACGCTAGTCAGCGGAACAGCAACAGTCGTAAGCCGTACAGACGACTGCGTGACGATTGCATGCAACGGCGAGACCTATGAGGCTGAGAACCTGCTCATCTGCACAGGCTCCACCAACTTCGTGCCACCGATTCCGGGCATACAGGATAATCCCGCCGTGTGGGACAGCACAGCCGCACTGGCAGCCACCGAACTGCCTAAATCAGTCATCATAGTGGGTGGCGGAGTGATAGGCATGGAGTTTGCTACGCTGTATAACGAACTGGGCATACCGGTCACGATCATCGAGGCGCTTCCCCGCATCCTCGCCACACTCGACGAGAGCATAAGCGCATACATCACACCTGTTTATGCCAAACGCGGCGTGACAATCCTAACCAACACCAAGGTCACAGCCTGCGAAGGCCAACGGCTGATGGCTAACGGACAATGGCTGGAGGCTGACAAAATCCTGATCAGCGTTGGTCGCCGCGCTAATATCCAAGGTTTGGAAGCACTGACCGATCTTGAGTACAACCGCGGAGCAATCGTTGTGGACGATTTCATGCGCACCAACCTGAAGAACGTTTATGCCGCAGGGGATGTGACCGGCAAGATCATGCTCGCGCATGTTGCATCCCGTCAGGCCGAAGTAGCCGTAGGACGCATGCTCAAGCAGATTCCCGTGCAGCGCATTGCATACAATGCTATCCCGTCGGTTGTATATACCAACCCCGAGATTGCCACTGTAGGCATCTGCGAAGACGCACTGGAAGGATGTGAGGCGCACACACTGCCTATGACGTACTCCGGACGATTCATGGCTGAGAACGAAGGAGAGACAGGCCTCTGCAAACTGGTCATCAACACCAAGTCACAAGCCATCATGGGGGTGCATCTGGTAGGCAACCCGTCGTCGGAATTCATAGCCGCTGCATCCTTTGCCGTACGCATGGGATACACTCTGCCGGAGTTCAAGCAGGTGGTATTCCCCCACCCGACAGTTTCAGAAATCATCCGCGAAGTGGTAATTGATAATTGACAATTGACAGTTAATGAACGAACAGACAAATATACAACAGCTTATCCGCGACCTGGCCAAAGAGAAGAACGCCGTAATCATGGCGCACTACTACCAGCGTCCTGAGGTGCAGGAGGTAGCCGACTTCATCGGCGACAGCCTTGCTCTGGCGCAACAAGCCGCCAAAACTGATGCCGACATAATTGTTCTGTGCGGCGTACACTTCATGGCCGAAACAGCCAAAATCCTCTGTCCGGGCAAGAAAGTGCTCATCCCCGATGCTGACGCCGGCTGCTCGCTGGCCGACAGCTGCAAGGCAGCAGATCTCCGCGCATGGAAAAAGGCTCATCCTGGCTACCAAGTGATTTCCTACGTGAACACCTCGGCTGATGTGAAGGCGCTAACCGACATAGTTGTCACTTCATCCAATGCACTGAAGATCGTGCAGTCTATACCTGCAAACCAGCCTATCCTATTCGGTCCCGACCAGAACCTCGGTCGATACATCAACCAGATGACTGGGCGGGAAATGACACTATGGGACGGCGCGTGCCATGTACACTCCCGCTTCAGCGTAGAGGCACTCATCACCATGAAGAAGGAGCACCCCGATGCACCCGTATTAGCGCACCCAGAGTGCAAACAAGCCATTCTGACTCTGGCCGATGTTATCGGCTCGACCCAAGCTCTTCTCAATTACGTCAAGAAGCACACTGACACACGCAAGTTCATCATCGCCACAGAGACCGGCGTACTGCATGAGATGCAGAAAGCATGCCCGGAAGCCACGTTCCTGCCTGTACCTCCTGAGGTCACGGAAGGTGTAGGCTGCGCATGCAACGAATGCGAATACATGCGCATGGTGACACTCGACAAGCTGTACAATTGCCTCGTCAACGAAACTCCTGAAGTAATAGTTAATCCCGAGATTGCTGCAAAAGCCATATTACCCATCCAAAAAATGTTAGCTCTATCATGAACCAACACTATTTTACCTACTTGAGCAATGTGGCGTCCCGTCAATGGAACGACCTCGCTCTATCCGATTACAACGAGCCTCAGCAATACACTTTCGGTGAACTGGCTGCCACGATTCTTCGCTTGCACCAATTGTTCAAACTATTGGGCGTAAAGGAGGGCGACAAGATTGCCTTGTGCGGCCGCAACTGCGCCAACTGGGCGGTGGCTTATCTGGCTATAATGTCCTACAAAGCCGTCGTCGTTTCTATCCTTCAGGACTTCAAAGCCGAAGATATCGAGCATCTGTTGGATCACTCCGACTCCAAACTGCTGTTCGTTGGACCTTATGTTTGGAAAGACCTGTCAACGATCATCACGGACAAAGTAATACAAAAGAAGAGCGGCAAACTGCAGGCCGTTATCAGCCTGCCGGACTGGAGTTGTCTGCGTGCCAAAGACGAATCGCTCGTACCGGATGCCGACCAACTGGAAGCCGCATTCCGCAAGATTTATCCGCGCGGCATAACTACTGATGATTTCCGGTTTGATCTGGACGCAGACGCTCTGTGCCTGATTAACTATACTTCCGGTTCTACCGGTTCGCCGAAGGGCGTCATGCTCAACGGGCGTTCGCTGAGCAACAATGTGGAGACCGGTATGTCAATGCTACCCGTTGATCCGGGACAACGACTTGTTTCTATGCTGCCTTTGGCGCACATGTTCGGACAGGTGTGTGAGTTCCTTTACCCGCTTTGCTCAGGAACACATATCTACTTCCTGACCAAGAGCCCGACACCTTCGATCCTGCTCAAAGCCATGCAGGAAGTTAAGCCGTATATAGTGGTAACGGTACCTCTTGTGATTGAGAAGATCTACAAGAAGAATATCAATCCCTTGCTCTCACGTAAGGCAATCAAGTTCTTCTGGCGCATACCTCTCACGGGCCAGGCTATCCGTCGCAAGGTTCGCAAGGCACTCACCACAGCGTTTGGCGGCGAGTTGCGCTACTTCATCTGCGGCGGCGCTGCCATCAGCCCGGATGTCGAGGCGTGCATGAAAGATATCAAGTTCCCTATCTCCGTAGGCTATGGAATGACGGAATGCGGACCACTCATTGGCGGCAATCCCCCTAAGTACTTCGTCGCTCATTCGGGTGGCGTGCCGGTGCCGAACATGGAAGTGATGATTGACCAACCTAACCAGTACGGCGTGGGCGAGATACTCGTTCGCGGTGAAAATGTGATGATGGGCTATTACAAGAACGAGGAAGCAACCATTGCAGCATTTACCGACGATGGTTGGATGCGTACAGGTGACCTCGGATGCCTGGACAAACATAAGAATATATTCATCAAGGGACGCAACAAGACGATGATCCTCGGTGCTTCAGGCCAGAATATTTACCCCGAGGAAATTGAGGACAAGCTCAACAACCTGGAAGGTGTAGGCGAGTCAATTATCGTAGAGCGCGAAGGACGGTTGGTAGGTCTCGTGTTCCCCGACGAGCAGGTGTCACGAGGCATGAGCATCGAGGCGCTACGCGAACTGATGAAACAGAACGTAGCTAAGCTCAACAAACTCATCCCGGGTTATTCGCAAGTATCAGACATCGAACTCAAGGACGAACCGTTTGAGAAGACACCGAAGAAATCCATCAAGCGCTTCATGTACAAATAATACGCTTTATGTACAACTAAACCGCATTACGTACAAATAAAACGCCTTATGAACAAATAAAAAAGTGCCCTCACCGGGCACTTATCGAATCCAGATAGGATTCAAGGATGATGCAGGCCGCAAGTTTATCGACCTGCATCTTGTTTTGTCGGTCTTTCTTCTTCATGCCTCCGGTAATCATCGCCTGATGTGCCAGCACACTGGTAAAGCGCTCATCAAACTCGATAACCGGTATATTCGGCAGTTTGGCACGCAGTTGTTGCTCAAAGGCGCGAATAGCCGGCACCGTTTCGCTATCTTGACCATTCATCTGCCGGGGATAACCCACCACAATAGTATCAACTTGCTCGCGGCACACGTAGTCCTGAAGCCAGGAGAGCAATTGAGTGGTCTCCACCGTAAGCAACGGATTAGCCGTTATTCGGAGTGTATCCGTAACGGCTAATCCTGTGCGTCGCTTACCATAGTCAATGGCGAGAATTCGTCCCATGAATAGTAAGCCTTATCGGTTTTTAATAGTTCTGCATCTCAGCGGAGAGTTCCTCATACTCCTTATCCATGCGCAGACGATAATAGCACTGGCGCAAGGGGCGAGCATACTGCACATCACCGGGAGCGAGTTCATGAGCCTTCTGGTAGTATGGCAGAGCCTGCTTGAGGACTTCATCACTCTGCTTCTTGACGGCCATGTACTCTTTCTGCGAGAGGTTGTCTGTTCCTTCGAGCATCACGGTAGCTTTATCAGAATATGCATATGCATAGTTCAGGTAGTACTCAGGATTTTGGGGATCTATGGAGATGGCTTTATCGAAGTATGTGAATGACTCATCAAAGCGGCGGAGCGTACTGAGCAACGTAGCCTTGGTGTGGTAGTATTGTGCCTGCGAGGGATCGTTCTCAATAGCACGGTCAAGATAAGCCACAGCGCCCAAAGTATCTTTAGCCTGAACGAGGTCATTGATCATGTTCTGGATAAACCACGACTCCTTGGGGAAGCGCTCAATAGCTTCAGTCAGTTTGGCCTTGGCTACTTCGGGCTGACCTTTGAGTTTGTACAGGTCATAGTAGTACTGGTAAGCTGTTATCTCGTGAGCAGGATCTGCAGCTATGCGCTCAGCCATTGCCAGTGCTTCATCATATGCCTTGGCACGATAGTAGTACGACAGAGCGTAACCCATGTACTGGTAGTACGTGGTATCCTTAACCATTTTAGCCTGCAACTTTGCATCCTGCATGCACTCCAGATCAGGTATATCGCAGTGAAGTTTGAAGGCATTGGCCACACCCATGTCATCATTCTGTTCAGCCAGGTATGAGGCGTAGATAGCCAGATCCTGCTTCTGGAAGTATTCCAGCAATCTCTCAGCAATGTTCTTGCGCGTCTTCAGGTCATACTTGGGATTACCCTTCTTGTCGTAGGTCGGAATCATTGCCAAAGAGTCAGCCACCTTCCAGTATGCCATACTCTCAACTACAGCTGCACCCTTGGTGGCATTATCGACGGACTGTCCCAACTGCCCCATGAGCCAGATGTTCTCGTTCTGCGAATAACCGATAAGCCCGGCAACATACCACGTTTCTGCCAGGTTCTTTGTCTCCTCGTTCTCCAGAGCCCCCTTGATGGCTGCGCGAGCAGCGTCAAAATCCGGAGTCTCCTGCATTGCAAGGTTCTTAGCCGAACGAACGGCGGATTTCTGAGCAAAGCAGCTTGCACTTATCAGCACCAATGCTGCCAGGAATAAAGTCTTTTTCATTTCTGTATTGTTTATTCGTTTGTCTGTTCTACGTTTTCCGAGTTCTCTGAGGTCTCGGGATTTTCAGCGCTCTCTGCATTCTCGAATTGCTCTTCCTCTTCTTTAGGCACTACGCAACCGAACATGAGTACGTCGTTCCGTTTTTGTAGTTCGATGAGTTTTACTCCTTGCGTTGCGCGTCCTTGTACGCGGATGCTATCCATTGCCATGCGGATGGCTGTTCCGCTCTTGGTGATGAGCATCAGATCCTCGTCATCACGAACTGCATGCAGACCTACGAGTGCACCTGTCTTGTCAGTCAACGCAATGGTTTTCACGCCCTTACCGCCACGGTTGGTGATGCGGTAGATGGGTTCGCCGTTCTCATCGTCGAGGGCTGTACGTTTGCCGAAGCCCTTTTCCGAAATGACGAGAATAGTCTCCTCACTCTTACTATCTACACAAACCATGCCAATCGCGTGATCCTGGCCATCTTCGTCTAATTTTATTGCGCGAACACCGGTGGCAGTACGTCCCATCGGACGAACCGTATTCTCCGGGAAGCGAACGAGTTTGCCGTTGGACGATGCGATAAGCATCTGGCTTTCGCCATCGGTCAGATCGACTGCTATCAGGCTGTCACCTTCACGCAGGCCAAGGGCGATAATACCATTGGCACGCGGACGGCTGTAATCCTCGAGGGTCGTTTTCTTCATCAGACCGTTTCTGGTAGCAAAGATCAGGTAGTGGTTCTTTACGTACTCGGGATCATTGAGTCCCTTGACATTGATGAACGCGCAAACCTTCTCGTCTTTCTGCAGACTGATCACGTTCTGCATCGCTCTGCCCTTTGACTGACGGTTACCTTCCGGTAGGTCATAAACCTTGATCCAGTACAGACGACCGAAGTTCGTGAAGAACATCATCGTCGAGTGCATCGAAGCGGTATGAACATACTCGATGAAGTCCTCATCACGCGTGTTGCTTGCCTTCGAACCTATGCCGCCTCTACCCTGCTGACGGAAGTCTGCAAGCGGGGTGCGCTTGATGTATCCTAAGTGCGAGATAGTGATCACCATATCGTCGTCAGCATACATGTCTTCGGGATTGAACTCCGTAGCCATCTTCACTATTCTCGTCCTGCGCTCATCTGCGTACTTGTCCTTCAGTTCCTGCAATTCGCCTGCAATCAGCTCGTAGCGCAGGCTCTCGTTCTCCAGCAGTTCGTTCAGGTGGGCTATCTCTTTCTCCAACTCGGCGTACTCGGCTTTCAACTCGTCGATACGCAAGCCCGTGAGTGATGCCAAGCGCATCTCAACGATAGCTTTGCTCTGCGGAGCGTCCAAACCGAAGCGCTGCTCAAGATTCGTCTGTGCGTCAGCAGGCGTACGGCTCGCACGAATGATACGCACTACCTCGTCAATGTTGTCGACAGCTATGATCAATCCTTCCAATATATGCGCACGCTCTTGCGCTTTCTTCAGCAGGAACCGCGTACGGCGTGTAACAACGTCCATACGGTGCTCGATGAAGTTACGCACCAGATCCTTCAGGTTAAGCAGCATCGGGCGGCCTTTCACCAAAGCAATGTTGTTCACCGCAAACGAACTTTGCAGCGCCGTGAACTTGTACAGTTTGTTCAGAACCACCTGTGCATTCGCGTCGCGCTTGATATCGATCACGATGCGTATGTCGCGCTTCGACTGGTCGCTGATATCCGTTATGCCCTCTATACGCTTGTCGTCCACCAGCGCAGCAATGTTCGACACCAGGTCGGCCTTCACTACGCCGTAAGGAAGCTCGGTAATGATGATATGCTCACGACCATTGTTGTCGGTCTCGATGTCCGCATTCGAACGAATAATCACGCGACCGCGACCTGTCTCGAAGGCGTCCTTCACGCCCTGATAGCCGTATATCGTACCGCCCGTCGGGAAGTCCGGAGCCTTGATGTATTCCATCAGATTCTCAACGGTAATCTCCTCGGTCTCTGGGTTGGCTATACGTGCCTCGATGTTGCGGATATATGCCAGACAGCCGTCCACCACCTCACCGAGGTTGTGCGTCGGCATGTTCGTGGCCATACCTACGGCTATACCGCTTGCACCGTTCACCAGCAGGTTCGGGAAACGCGTCGGCAGCACAGTCGGTTCGCGACGGCTGTCGTCGTAGTTGAGCTGCATGTCAACGGTGTCCTTGTCGATATCGTTCAGCATCTCCTCGGCCAACTTCTCCAGTCGTGCCTCGGTGTAACGCATGGCAGCCGGACTGTCACCGTCCACGCTACCGAAGTTACCCTGGCCGTACACCAGCGGATAACGCATCGCCCACGGCTGTGCCAGACGAACCAGCGTGCCGTATATACTGCTGTCTCCGTGGGGGTGGTACTTACCCATTACCTCACCCACGATTGCTGCACTCTTCTTCGTCGGCTTGTCACTCGTGTTACCCATGTCCCACATTGCGTACAGCACACGCCGGTGAACCGGCTTGAAGCCGTCGCGCACATCGGGCAACGCACGGGACACAATCACACTCATCGAATAATCGATGTAGGAGGTTCGCATCTCCTCATCAATCTTTACGGGAATAATTCTGTCTTCTGAGATCATCGTATTATTTGGTATTTAATTATTTACTATCCGGATGTTAAATGATCATTTAGCCGTTCTGGCATTTTGTCCTTAAAAGACGCACAAAGTTACGAAAATAAAATGACATTTGCAAATTTTTTGAGCATTTTTTTGCATTTTGGGGCGCTTTTCTTAAAAATAGTGTACCTGTCGATAGCAAACTCCAATGCGCTCACATCGACTATAACGTGCGTTTATAAGCTTCTACGCACCTTATTATCTTTGCGCCTGCGCACAGAGCGCGCGCGCATACATGCGAATAAACTCTAAAATTCAGGCAGCGAGGACGAGCCAGGTGGCGATGGTGTGCGATGTAGCACCCAGGACGATGAACACGTGCCAAATGGCGTGATAGAAAGCGTGTTGTTCGTCGTGGTGGAAGAAATAGGCACCTACCGTATAGAATATCCCTTCGGCTAATACCCAGCAGAAAGCAGCATGGGACATATTGTTCCACATAGGCACAATAATCAGTAGTGCCACCCACCCCATGGCCAGATACAGAGCGAGTGAGAGCTTGGGATGCCTGCCAAGAGCAAGGAGTTTGCCTACCACACCCGCGATGACACACATCCAGAGGAACACAAATACCGATAAGCCTACCCAGCCCTTCACTACAGTCAGACAGATGGGCGAATAAGAGCCGGCTATCATAACATAGATCGAAACGTGGTCAAACACACGCAGGCGCGCCTTGAGATTGGATTCCACTACCCAGTGATACAGGGTGGAAGATGCAAACATAAGTATCATCCCTATTACGAAGAGCAGCGTGCCGACAACGACCATCGCTGTGCTGCCCGCCTGAGGCGTGCCGGTGTGCGGATAGCCCATGGCCAAATACATCAGCGGCCAAGCGATAGCCAATGCTGCAAGCAGAGGAAAGATGTGCGTCAGAGTGTTCGCTTTTTCCTCGGCTGGCAGGGTTTGCCAATATGATCGGGCTGCACTCATTGTTTGTTCATCCGGATATAATCCGTCAGCAAGCGGTATATCTCAGTCTGCGCGTCAGCGATCAGGGGATTAGCTGCCAGAAGTTCGAGGTGATGGCGGATGACCTGTTCATCGTTTCGCACAGCAGGACCTGTTTGTGCGTCACGCGGAGCGAGTGTGTGCACCTTGGCAGCCGTCTGATCAATCAGGGGCAGTAGGACAGAGAACGGGATAGATGTGCCACGCAAAATGTCGGCCGCCATGCGGTACATGCAATTGGTGAAGTTATTGGCAAACACTCCTGCCACATGCAATCGTTCGCGATCGGATTGCGAGGCTTCCATTACCCGTGGCGAGAGCATGAGCGCCAAGGTGTAGATGGCTGCGACATCATCTATGTTGCGTCCTTCGACAAAAAGCGGGACTTCAGAGAAATCGTCGATAGGTAGCACCTTGCTGAAGGTCTGGAAAGGATATAGGATGCCTGCGTGGGGCTTGTCGTCACCAAAGACGGTAACGGGCAATGTACCCGACGTATGCACATGTATAGCGCGCATAGGCGCATGCACAGCGTTCACAACAACCGGCAGAGCAGCATCGGCTACGGCGTAGATATATACATCCGCTTCAGGTACCGGACTACCGGCTACCAGCACATGCGAGTTAAGCATCGGGGCATCAATATGCTTCTTGGCAAAGGCGGCATTCAGGCTCGTTGCCACGTTGCCACGACCGATGATTGCAATTTTCATACTTTAGCAAAATTATAAACCCAAACCATTTAGGAATACCATCAAGATAATAAGCGGCACGATCCAGCGCAGGAAGAACAGGTACACTTGTCCGACTCGGCGCTTGAGTCCTGTGGTGTTCCGCAGCACACTCCCTGCGCCACTCTTAGGCAATACCCACCCCACGAATATCGATATACATAGCGCCGTCAGCGGCATGGTGAAGCCGGCAGTCAACTGATCGCTTAGGTCAAAGATGGCCGGGAAAACTATGCATAATATCATTAGCACCACCGCCAGAGCTGCGACCAGGCACACACTCTTGCGGCGATTGAGAGGATGGCGCGACGCTGCTGTTGCCTCACATACAAACGCCACGGCTACCTCCATCAGCGATATCGTAGAGGTCAGTGCAGCTATACACAGCAAGCCGAAGAACAGCACACTGCTCAGCCAGGCAAATGACATCTGCTCCAGCACTGCCGGCAGCACCACAAATACCAGTTGGGGGCCTTGCTCCGGACTGACGCCAAACGCAAATACCGCTGGGAAGATGATCACACCCGCCATGATGGCCACCAATGTATCCAGTACGATTACCTGCACCGAGGCGGCGAGGACGTTCTGCCCTTTAGGCATGTACGCGCCGTAAGTGATCAGCGCACCCAGACCTATCGACAGGCTGAAGAAGCACTGCCCCATAGCCTCCATCACCACGTGCGGGGTAATCTTCGTGTAGTCGAATTGAAAGAAGAACTGCATGCCGATATTGCTGCCGTCGAGCATCAGTACGCGCCCCGCCATCAGGATCATCATCAGTAGCAACAGAGGCATCAGGATCTTACTCAGCCGCTCGATGCCCTTGTTGACATCAAACCATAGTACCGCCGCAGTGAGCAGTACCGGCAGTACACCAAAACCTATCATCCGAGGCAAATTACCATTCACTACACGAAAATGCTCCGCCAACGCCGATGCGTCCATACCGTGGAACACATTCGTCAGCGCCTCTATCAGGTAGTTGAAACACCAACCGGTAACCACAAAGTAGAAGCCCATGATCACCATCGCCGTGAACACACACAACCAACTCATCCATTGCCAGTGGGTGGTGCCACTCAGTGCACGGAACGCGCCATATGTGCTCTTGCCCGAACGCTTGCCAATCATGAACTCCGTGATCAAAAGAGGCATACCGAACAGCAGTACGCATAGCAGGTAAACAAGCAGAAACGCACCACCTCCATTCTCACCGGCAATGTACGGGAACTTCCAAATATTACCCAACCCCACTGCGCCACCCGCCGCAGCCATGATCAATCCTACCTTCGAGGAGAAACTTGACTTCTTCATAACCGAATTTTAGCAATCAGATTGGCTGCTATCTGCTTATAAAACTCCGTGACAGCCACTACACCTTTCTCCCACACATCCAGATCCATCGACTCATTAGGCGAGTGGATAGCGTTCTGCTCGAGGCCGAAGCCCATGAGGATGGTCTTTACACCCAGCACGCGCTCAAACTCCGCAATGATGGGGATACTTCCGCCTCGGCGCGCAGCCAGCGGACGCTTGCCGAACGCCAGCTCAAAGCCTTTCTCTGCGGCCCTGTATGCCGGCAAATCAATCGGACACAGGTAGCCTTGCCCGCCATGCATGGGCGTCACCTTGACGCGCACACCGGAAGGGGCAAGCTGCTGCATGTAGTCGGCAAAGAGGTGGGAAATTTTCTCATGGTCCTGGTTAGCTACCAGACGGCAGGACACTTTGGCAAATGCCTTGCTCGGTAGCACGGTTTTCGATCCTTCGCCCGTGTAACCGCCCCATATGCCGCATATGTCGAACGATGGTCGGCAACTGTTACGCTCCAGCGTACTGTAACCCTGCTCGCCGAACACGTCGGGTACATCAATGGCGCGCTTGTAGGCCTCCAAGTCAAAGGGAATCTGTGCTATCATCTTCCGCTCTTCATCAGGGATAGGCAGCACATCGTCATAGAAGTGCGGGATTATGATACGCCCCTCGTTATCCACCACCTGGGCTAACATCTGAGTCAAGGCATTGATCGGGTTGCGTACCGCGCCGCCGAAATGTCCGGAGTGCAGGTCGCGGTTAGGTCCCTGGACCTCAATCTGCCAATAAGCCAGTCCGCGCAAGCCGACCGTAAGCGAGGGCGTATCCTTGCCTATCATCGAGGTGTCGCTGACCAGGATGATATCGCAGCTGAGCAGATCTTTGTGCTGCTCAAGGAACGCAGCCAATGATGGTGAGCCGATCTCTTCCTCGCCTTCGAAGATGAACTTGACATGACAGTTCATCAGTCCCTCATGCACCATGTATTCGAAGGCCTTGGCCTGAATCATCGCCTGCCCTTTGTCGTCATCCGCACCACGGGCGTATAGCCGACCGTTGCGGATAGATGGTTCCCATGGGTCGGATTCCCACTGCTCCAATGGTGCAACAGGCATTACATCGTAGTGAGAATAGACGAGCACGGTGCAGGCGGGTACTGCGGGCTTGTATTCAGCGAAGACAAAGGGATTGCCCTCGGCTGTGGATGCTGGCATTACTTCAGCACGCTGGCAGCCTGCATCAAGCAGCAGTTCACACCAGCGCTCGGCACAACGATGCATGTCGGGTTTGTGCTCCTTTTCGCAACTCACAGAAGGAATTCGGATGAGGCTTGCCCACTCGTCCAAGAACCGTTGCCGGTTGGCTGCAATATAGTCAAAAATGCTCATGTCGGGTTAATTGGAATTCTAATAACACTATTTTATTGATGCGTTGTGAACAGTTATGGCACAAAGGTACAAAAAAAAACTGACATTTGCAAATTTTGGGGGAGAATTTTCGAGAATTATTTGCATAATTGAGAAAATTTTCGTAACTTTGCACGCTGAAATCTGTTTAAGAAGAACAATGAAGTACTTAATAGTAGGATTAGGGAATATAGGTGATGAATATGCCGGTACGCGGCATAATATCGGCTTTATGGCAGTTGACCGGTTTGCGGACAAGCACGACGTATCGTGGGCAGACAAGCGCTACGGGTTTGTTGGCAAATGCCGCGTGAAGAACGCGGAGATTGTGCTGCTCAAGCCGTCCACCTTTATGAACCTGAGCGGCAATGCCGTGCGCTATTGGCTTAATGAGGAGAATATCCCCGTGGAGAACATGCTGGTGATTGTTGATGATCTTAACCTGCCCTTCGGCACCATCCGCATCCGCAAGCAAGGCAGCGACGGCGGACAC
Organism: uncultured Bacteroidales bacterium; assembly: GCA_946403215.1. Classification (GTDB taxonomy): domain Bacteria; phylum Bacteroidota; class Bacteroidia; order Bacteroidales; family Paludibacteraceae; genus Colicola. Next base: position 28,849 of record CAMIZG010000016.1, read on the forward strand.
AACGGGCTAAAGCATATTCAGCAGGTGCTTGGTACGCAGGTCTACAGCCGTGTGCGCTTCGGCATTGGCAACGAGTTTACGCATGGCACGCAGATTAATTTCGTGCTGGGCGAGTGGAGCGAGGAGGAAAAGCAACAACTCACGGAAAAACTTGACCGGATAGCGGAAATTATCCCTTCGTTCTGTCTGCAAGGAATAGACCGTACAATGAATCAATACAATGGAGGTTAGAGTTGACAAATACCTGTTTGCCATGCGCATCTACAAGACGCGTAGCATAGCGGCTGACGCATGCAAGAACGGGCGGATAAAGCTGAACGGCGTGGAACTGAAACCTTCGCGGTGCTTCCATGTGGGGGATGTATTCAGTGTGCGCAAAGGGCCCATAACCTATACGTACCGCGTGCTGCAACTTTGCGAGCACCGTTTGGGTGCCAAGCTGGTGCCGGAATACATGCGCGATGAGACACCGCAAGAGCAACTCGAACTGTTGGAGTTGGCACGCATGGCAGGCAATGGCGGAAGGGACAGAGGAACAGGCCGACCTACGAAGAAAGACCGGCGGGAGATAGAATCGTTCATCAGTACGGACTACGACTACTTGTTGGACAGCTTTGATGATGAGGATGAGTAATAGCGGCATACATCCGTGAGGCCGCACTCACCGCATTTAGGTTTGCGCGCTTGGCATATATAACGGCCATGAAGCAGGAGCCAGTGGTGCGCCTTGGGGATAAGTTGCTCGGGTATATACCGAACCAAAGTCTTCTCTGTTTGCAGGGGAGACTTGCTGTTTGTAGTCAGGCCTATGCGTTCCGCTACGCGGAAGATGTGGGTATCAACCGCCATGGTGGGTTGCTGCCAGATGACGGCGCAGACAACATTGGCTGTTTTGCGTCCCACCCCGGGGAGTGTTTGTAGGTCATCAATATTGTCGGGCACTTGGCCGTTGTATGCATTGACGAGTCGCTCGGCAGCGGCTTTAAGATGCGCGGCTTTGGAGTTAGGGTAACTGACCGAACGGATATAACTGAATATCTCCGCCTCCGTAGCTTGAGCCATATCGGCAGCAGTCGGGTAAGCCGCGAACAGTGCAGGAGTAACCTGATTGACGCGTTTGTCGGTGCATTGTGCGGACAACATAACCGCCACCAGAAGTTCGTAGGGGTTATTGTAGTGCAGTTCGCTCTCTGCCACAGGCATTGCCTGGGCAAACCACTGCAGGCATCGGTCAAAGCGTTGCTTCGTCGTCATCTTCCAGTTCATCTTGCTTGTAATAGGTTTTGCTCAAGTACTGCAAGATACCTGTGGCTTGCTGCTGCACTTCTTGTGTCTCGGCACTGATCTCACGTTTCTGCAAACGAAGCATCATAATCTGGTAGAGCAGCACCAGGCAAGCTTCAATGTTGCTCATCGTGGGGCGGTCGGTGCGCGCCTTGAGCATGTTTAGCGCCGGTGTGATGCGGATCATAGCGGCGCGATAGGTCGCCTCCTGATTGAGAATGTCATCACTGAGCATCTCCAACTCCTTGAGTGCTATCTGCGCCAGTTGAATATGTCCGCCATCCATCACATCATCGGCGTGCATCATACGTAGGATATCCGCCAGTTCTTCGTTGCTCTCAGCCGACTCGGGGAAAGCACGCAGATAATCCTCGAGCTGCCAGAGGTAGAGAATGTATTCGGCAATATTGTCTTTCTTTGTTTTCATCTTATTTTTGGAATTGACTGACAAAGCGGTATGTGAGCCGCACCAGCCAATCAGGTGTGTGCTTGAGAAGCGGCGTAGCCAGATGATTGAGCAATCCGGGCATGTCGGTTTTATTGCCTTGGAACATGCGCCTGAGAGCTCGCTTAACTAACTTCTCCGGCGGAATACTTACGGTTAGGTTCACCGCCAACTTCCGCAAATTAGGAGCTAATCCGAAGAGTGCTGTATCCACCGCGCCGGGCGTCATGACCGTAATGTTGACACCCTGCGGATAGAGTTCGTACCAGATGGATTTGGAAAAGTTGTAGATGAAGGCTTTGGTGGCATTGTATGTCTGAATGCCCGGATACGCCATCCATGCCGACATTGAGGACATATTCAGTATATATCCTTTGCGGCGGGGACGACCGAGAACACGCTCCTGTTGCTCGGCTTCGGTCAGTTGGCGCTTAGTCATGTCTGCAGCAAACAGACGCGTTAGTTTAGCTACTGTAACTACGTGAAGCATAAGCATCAGTTCCAAGCGCTTCATGCTCGTTTCGGTCAGGGGATTGAAGAAGAACACACCGGCGTTATTGATCAGAATATCCACCGCCAAGTTGTTGTCCTCGCAGTACTGATGCAACTGCTCGGCTGCATCCTGACGGCTGAGATCCATGTAGAGAGGAATCGCTTTTACTCCGTATGTCAGAGCCAAGTGCTCGGCTGCCTCAACCTGCTCCTGCTGCTGGTTGCTCACCAGCAGCAGGTCAGTGTGGTAGTCGCGCGCCAGCGCAGTGGCGTACTGCAATCCGATGCCGGACGACGCGCCTGTAACTAATGCTAACATCGTTTATTCAGCCTTGGGAGCTTTGGGAGCCTTGGGAGCTTTGGGGGCTTCCTTGGCAGGAACCTCTTCTACAGGTACTTCTTCAACGGGTGCTTCGGCCTTGGGTGCTTCCTGAGCGGGAGCTGCAGTCTCACCTACGAACTCACCGGTGGTGAGCTGCTTGTAGATGGAAGCCTCCACACCGAAAATAGCCGGAACGACACCGATAATAAGGATGCAGCAGATGATTGTACCGATAGCCTCAAGCCAACTTACACTACCTATGCTGAATATAGCACCGATGATGGAAGTAGCAATAAGAAGAACAATCGCAATGAGTGCCTCAGAGCCAAAGATACGCCATTTGTTGCCATAGGTCAGGCGGTTGGACTCACGAAGTGCATCGAGGGCTGACTTGTCTTTGTCAATAAACAGCACAACAGCAAATGACCAAGCAATACTGATCACCAGACCCGGAATGAACATGAACATAAAGCCGACACTGATAGCTCCGCTCATGAGTGCCATAAGGATGAAGAACTCACCCATGTTCTTGCGGTACTTGCCGTCAAAAATGAATAGCGGGTTAATCATCTTGCCCTTTGCCATCTCGGCGGGTAATGAAGACATAGCGATGGTTGTACCTACATTCAGATAAGGGATCCAGAGCGTAACGACATACAATATGGTAGCCAAAATCAGACTAACATAGTTAACGAGAGCAATAGCCAGACCATCCATGATGGTTGCAATGATGTTCAGTTTTTTCATAAGAACAAAATTTTTAAAGTTAATATTTGAGGTTAACGTCGTTTCAATCCGATTAAGGTGCATACCAAAACCGCTTACAAAGATAGTAAAAATATTTGACATTTGCAAGTATTGGACGATTTTTGTGAAATAATACGTCTAAAATTTGCAAATATGGAAAAAATTTTGTATCTTTGCGTGCTTAATGTGGATTGACACTTATGGAAAGCAACAGATATATTGTTTCGGCACGCAAGTATCGTCCGAGTACATTCGAGAGTGTGGTAGGCCAGCATGCTCTGACAGAAACCTTGCGGAACTCCATCCGCCAGGGCAAACTGGCGCATGCGTACCTGTTCTGCGGTCCGCGCGGTGTGGGCAAGACGACCTGCGCACGCATCTTCGCCAAGACGATCAACTGCCTTAGTCCGACAGCCACACACGATGCATGCAACCAGTGTGAGTCATGCACGGCGTTCAACGAGCAGCGGTCATTCAATATTCACGAATTGGACGCGGCGTCGAACAACAGCGTGGAGGATATCCGCAACCTGATCGACCAGGTGCGCATACCGCCGCAGATAGGCAAGTACAGCGTGTATATCATCGACGAGGTACACATGCTTTCTGCCGGCGCGTTCAATGCCCTCTTGAAGACCCTGGAGGAGCCGCCTTCGTATGCGATCTTCATCCTGGCGACGACAGAAAAGCACAAAGTACTCCCCACCATCCTCAGCCGCTGCCAAGTGTATGACTTCCAGCGCATAACGGTAGCGGATATCATCCGTCACCTGCAGTACGTTGCATCGCAGGAAGGGATCTCCGCCACGGAGGATGCATTGAACGTTGTAGCGCAGAAAGCCGACGGTGGCATGCGTGACGCACTGAGCATTTTCGACCAGCTGGTAGCGTTCTGCGGCGAGACTATCACCTACGAGCGCGCCATTGAGGTGCTAAACGTCTTGGACACAGAGTATTACTTCCGCCTGACAGACATGAGCCTGAAGGGCGATGTGAAAGGGGCTCTGCTCCTCTTGAATGAGGTGCTGAACAAGGGTTTTGATGCCGGTAACTTCGTCAGTGGTATGGCCAAGCACCTGAGAGACGTACTCGTATCGCACGATGCAGCTACCATCGAACTGATTGAAACGAGCGATGCTATCCGGCAGCACTACAAGCAGCAGGCGGCCTACACGCCCGCCGTATGGATATACAAGGCACTGGGCATCATCGTGGATGCCGAAACGGCTTACCGCACATCCAAGAACAAGCGGTTGACGGTAGAGCTGATGCTGATCAGACTGGCGACACTGGCGCAAGCGCAGCAGCCGGCGGATAGTAGTCTGCCAATTGCGGCACCACAGAGTGCTCCGAGTGTGCCGAGTGCACAGCCGCAATCACAGCCTGCACCGCAACCTGCTCCCAAGCCGCAGCCCGCACAAGCTGCTCCACAAATGCCTAAGATGCCCAACTTGCCTAATCTGCCAACGATCCCCACAATAGGTGGTCAGCCTTCAGCAGTCAGCAATCAGCCATCCGCGGTCAGCAGCCAACAACCGACGGCTGCCCAACCGCAAGAGCAGCATAACAACCCTTTTACGGCAGACCAACTTAGCGGCGCATGGGTTGGTCTGAAATCGACGTTCAAGAAAGAACCGCGCCTCGCGTCGATGCTTGACGCACACCGACCTGTACTGATCAACGATCACACCGCACAAGTGACCTTCGTCAACCCGTGGCAGGAAGAGGAGTTCAAGAAGTTCAGCCGACAGATACTCACTATCCTGCGTGATGCACTCAAGAACGACCATCTGCTGCTGCAAACAACGGTAGCTGAAGCAGTGGTAACACGGCGAGCATACACGGCTGAGGAGAAATACAACGTGCTACAGGAGCAAAACCCGTACTTGAACGAGTTCAAGAAGAAGTTCGACATGTTGCTGGAATAATCTGAAAAATTGAAGAATAAGCATATGAAACAATTTTACTTATTTGTAACCAGTTTGTTAACCCTCTCGCTGTCCGCCGCACCTGTTCGGTTTGCGGTACTGACAGATTCGCACGTCAGTGCGCCGGAGGTAGTGTACGACACTATACAGACGCAGGATAGCCTGACGCTTCGCGACACAATGCTGCTCGTTCCTCGTCAGGTGCCCGGTGAGGCCTTGCAGGCTTTTGCATTGTGCTGCGAGGATCTGCGAGCCCAGCAGCCGGACTTCATTCTGCATGCAGGTGACATGACCGAGAACGGCGACTCATTGTCGCTGGTGGAGGTGCGCAATCTGCTTGATGCCACCCATATCCCATACTACGTCACCTCGGGCAATCATGAGACCATGTGGAGCCCCTCGGCGTTGCAAGACCTGAAGATCGTTTTCGACAGCGTGCGATTCTCGTATGACAGAGACGGACTGCTCTTCCTTGGCATGAACAGCGCGCCTATCATGCGTTACGGCGACGGACACATTGCTCCGCCTGACACCTTGTGGCTGCGTCAGTGGCTTGACACGCTCGGCACACAGCCGACCTTCATTGTCACCCACTACCCCATTGCTGCCTCCGAGATGGATAATTGGTACGATGTGACCGGTATCCTCCGTCAGTACAACACGCAGGTAGTGATCAGCGGCCATCTGCACGCGAACAAGCACCTCGCGGTTGACGGCATTGACAACGTGACTTGCCGCGCCATGTTGCCTGACGAAGAAGGCAATATAGGCTACACGATCGTGGAAGTTGATGATGCTAACATACGTTTCATCGAACGTGTTCTGCCCGGTGTGAATGCCGCTCCCTCCAACTGGGTGGGTAGCGAACGCCCCTGGCTCACCCTGCCGCTCAAGCGCCGCGAGTATGCCGAGCCGGACACCACGATGCTGCCATCGTATGCTGTTAACGACAGCGACTCGCTGGTTGTACGCGAGTGGATGCGCCAACTGCCTGCAAGTTTCTACGCCACACCTACCGAGCGCTATGGACGTATATACATCGGCGACGACAATGGCACGTTCTACGCCCTGGATATCGATAACGGACGTATCCTATGGCGCTACAAGACCACGGCACGTATCGTTGGGTCATCGGATGTCAAGGACGGACGAGTGGTGTTTGCCAGCGCCAACGGAACACTCTACTGCGTAGCGGTGGACAATGGCAAACTGCAATGGCGGCAGAAGTTAGGCAAACCGATCACCGGTTCGATCACCATCGATGGTAGCAATGTGTATGTGGGTAGTTCGGATAGTTGTTTCTACGCACTCAAACTCATGACCGGTGCACCCGTATGGACATATCGCGGATTGGGTAACTACTGTTTTGCCAAGCCGCTGATATATAAGAACAAACTCTTCTTCGGTGCATGGGACGGCAACTTCTACGCCCTGGACAAACGCAAAGGCAAGCTGCTGTGGCGCTGGAGCAACGACTCAACAGATTACCGTCTCTCGCCTGCAATGGTCACCCCCTGCTGCGACGAACGGCGCGTATATTTCGTAGCCCCCGACGGCTTCCTCACTGCCCTGAACGCGGATAGCGGAACAGTCAGTATGCGCACCGACCGCTGGGCGGTACGCGAGTCGCTTGGTTTGCAGGATAGCATCCTCTTTGCCAAGACCACACAAGACACCATCATCGCCATCAACCTCAAAGCCGACACGCTGCTCTGGGCTACAGATGCAGGCTATGGTCGCGACCTGGCAGCCACCCAACTCATCGCGGATGGCAATACGCTGTACGTGACTACGAAGAATGGCCTTGTCATTGCTCTCGATCCGCTGACCGGCGAGCCCAAATGGCAGCACAAACTCGGCAACAGCCTGCTCACCACACCTTGCACACTCGGCGACACGGCTGTGGTAGTAGCCAACACCGATGGCACGATAGCCATGCTCCGTAAGCACCAACCGCTACCGCCCGACACGCTCGACATACCGGTGGATAGTCTGCTGCTGGATACGCCTATCGACGAGCTGCCGACGCAGCCGCTGGATAGCACCGCCCAACCTGTTGATGACACACCTGCCGAATAAGTATGCACATCGCTTTCACCACCCGACTGCCGGATGAAGGACTGACGCGACTCAGTGAGCACACCCTCTATGTGCCCATTGAGGAAGCAGATATCCTCGTCAGCACCTTCGACCAACCCGTCACGGCCGAGATGATCGCCTCTGCTCCTAAGCTCAGGCTGATCGCCAACTTCGGTGTAGGATACAACAATATTGACCTCAACGCCTGCCGCGAGCGAGGTATCCGCGTCACCAACACGCCGCAGCCCGTCATCGAACCTACGGCAGAGCTGGCGTTCGCACTGATGATTGCCGTGGCACGACGCGTGGCGGAGTTCGACCGAAGCCTGCGCGACGGCAAGTGCCAGCCCATGGCGGTGATGAATAACCTCAGCCACTCGCTATACGGCAAGACGCTGGGTATCATCGGTTTGGGACGAATCGGGCAAGCCTTGGCACGACGCGCGGTGGCAAGCGGAATGAACATCATCTACCACAACCGCCATCGGCTGCCTGAACCTATAGAGGCGCAGTTCGGCGCGGAGTATGTGGACTTTCAAACCCTGCTGCAGGATAGCGACTACGTGTCGCTCAACCTACCCTACACGCCCGAGGTTCACCACCTGATCGGCCTGCAGGAGATCAGCATGATGCGACGCACAGCCTACCTAATTAATACTGCGCGCGGCGCGCACGTGGACGAACAAGCACTCATTCACGCCCTGCAGAACGGACTGATCGCCGGCGCAGCACTCGATGTGTATGAGCACGAGCCGCAGATCTCCCCCGAACTGCTCTCGCTGCCTAACGTCGTCCTCTCGCCACACACCGGTACAGGCACCTGGGAGGGACGAATAGCCATGTGCCACAACGTGGAAGATAACATCCTCGCCTATCTGAACAACGAATACGACAAAATGAATATAGTACTATGAACGCAACTGACCGATTCCTCAAATACGTGTCGTTCTGCACCACGAGCGACGAGAACACCAACATGACTCCCTCCACGCCCGGGCAGATGGAGTTTGCGCGCTATCTGGCTGATGAGCTCCGAGAGATAGGCATGCAGGAGGTCAGCCTGGACAGCAACGGCTACATCATGGCCACCCTGCCCGCAAACAGCCAACAGCCAATGGCTAATAGCCAACAGCCAACTATAGGCTTCATCGCCCACATGGATACCTCGCCCGACGCCAGCGGCAAGCACATCAAGCCCCGCATCGTCAGCAACTACGACGGCAAGGACATCATCCTCAACCAGGCAGAGAACATCGTGCTGGAGACCTCCAAGTTCCCCGAGATAACGAACTACACTGGTCAGGATATCATCGTCACCGACGGCAAGACGCTGCTCGGCGCGGACGATAAGGCTGGCATCTGCGAGATCGTCACCGCCTGCGAGTACCTGATCCAGCACCCCGAGATCAAACACGGCAAGATTCGTATCGGCTTCACGCCCGACGAGGAGATAGGCCAGGGTGCCGACCACTTTGATGTCAAGGCGTTCGGTGCCGACTTTGCCTACACCATGGACGGCGGAGCGATAGGCGAACTCGAGTACGAGAACTTCAACGCCGCAGCCTGCACGATCAAGGTGCATGGAGTGAACGTCCACCCGGGTAAGGCCTACCACAAGATGCTCAACTCACAGCGTATTGCGTTCCAGATAGCCGTCATGCTGCCGCGCTGGGAAACGCCCGAGCACACACAGGGTTACGAGGGCTTCTACCACCTCATCGGTATGCAGGGCACAGTGGAGGAGACGACGCTCACATACATCATCCGCGACCACGACCGCGCACGCTTCGAGAGCCGCAAACGCGAACTTGAGCACCTGGTGCGTAAGGTCAACCGTGAGTACGGTGAGGGCACGGTGGAAATCACCATCCGTGACCAATATTACAACATGCGCGAGAAGGTTGAGCCCGTCATGCACATCGTTGAGCGCGTCGAGAAAGCGATGCAAGAGATAGGCATCACGCCCAAGGTGCAACCTATCCGCGGCGGAACAGACGGAGCACGACTATCGTTCGAAGGACTGCCCTGTCCGAACATCTTCGCCGGAGGGGAGAACTTCCACAGCCGATTCGAGTACCTGCCGATCCCCTCGATGCTCAAAGCCATCGAACTCATCATCCGCATCGTGCAAGAGCCTACATGCTCAAGCGTGCCGGAAAGATAGTGTTCAAGCAGAAGTAAAAAACTAACACCACTTTTCATACTGCGAAAAAAAGTGCACGTGCGCCTTGCGTACGTGCACTTTTTTTCTCAAATCAGTCGAACCCTAAAATCGCAAAAGAAAAAAAAAGAAGCAAAAAAAAGAAAAAAAACTCAGGAGGAAAATGCGTTTAGTTCCGATGATGCTCCGATAACGGACCAACTATGACCCAACTATGGACTAACTACGGACCAACTATGGATCATCTATGAAACAAAGAAATTGACAGGAGGTTTGAGACAACCTGAAAAAGGTTGACTCGTTTACTAATAGGCAATCTTAAAAATCGTAAACTTTTGACTCGATACCTGAAAAGGTTGACGGAGCATCTGAAAAGGTTTACTTTTTCCAAATAGACTACAAAGATACAAAAAATAGTTGACATTTGCAAATTTTTCCATTAAACCTATACCT
>CAMIZG010000017.1 GCA_946403215.1 uncultured Bacteroidales bacterium
TACATTTTTCGAAAAAAAATCGTCTAAGATTTGCATAATTGTATTTTTTTTTGTAACTTTGTGTCGCTTATGGGCGTATTGCACACCTTATAGGCGCACATGAGCGTGCATGTATGGGCGCACTTATACCGATTATTAACACACGTAATGACCGAATAAATCTAAAATTCTCAATACAATGAATCTATCCGAATTAACCGACAAGATCTACGCAGAAGGCGTGGAGAAAGGTAAAGAACAAGCCTCTGCCATTGTAGCCGAGGCTGAGCAGAAGGCTGCAGCTATCATCGCTGCCGCTGAGAAAGAGGCTGAGCGTAAACTCGAAGCTGCCAAGGCCGCCGCTCTCGAACTGGACAAGAACACACGCTCCGAACTCAAGCTCTACGCCGAGCAATCGGTGAATGCTATCAAGACCGAAGTAACCAACCTGCTGACCGACAAGCTCGCTGCTGACAGCGTCAAAGCCGCTACGGCAGACGCTAAGTTCATGCAGAAGCTCATCGCCGACCTGGCTGGACAACTCGCCAAGGGTGGGGAGGTCGTAATCGAGGCCAAGGATGCCGAGGCACTGAAGAAGTACTTCGCCGCCAATGCCAAGGACCTGCTCTCGAAGGGTGTAGAAATCAAAGAGGTCAAGGGCATCAAGACAGCCTTTGCCATCGCTCCGAAGAAAGGCGGCTACAAACTCGCCTTCGGTGACGACGAGTTCATCGCTTACTTCAAGGAGTTCCTCCGTCCGCAACTCATTGAACTGCTATTTTGAGCCATTAGCCGTTAGCCATTAGCCGTTGGCTGGCAATGAACAATCATAGAATGACCAAAAGCCAATGGCTGATAGCCAAAATATAATGATATTATGACTTACGAATACTTAATAGCCGGCTTTGAGGACATAGCACTCAGCGAGCGTGTGCAAACCTCCGAGGAGCAGTTGCTCGAGCTGCTGGACGAACATCTGTCCGAGGCTGACAAGCAGCTGTTTGCTCTACTTCGTCGCAAGAACGACGATGAGGCTATCCTAGCTCTCCTGGAGGACGACGCTGTGCTTGACCGCAAAGCCGAACTCAGTATCTCCGACGAGGACTTCCGCACCCAGCTGCTGTACGAACTGGGCTTGCAATGCAAGAACAAGTTCGTGCGCGAGTGGTTCGCCTTCAACCTGGATGTCAACAACGTGCTGGCTGCAGCTGTGGCTATCAAGCACGGGATGGATGTGCAGAAAGTGGTTGTGGGTGACAACGAGGTGGCGCAGGAACTCCGCAAGGGCGGTTCGCTCGGCAAGAATGCACGTCTGGCTGCACTCGTGCCTGACCTCAGAGAGGTGGCAGAGATAGCCGAACTGACCGACCTGCTCGATCGCGAGAAGCATATTGACGCGCTGCGCTGGCAGTGGCTTGACGACCGCACCTTGTTCGAGGTGTTCAACATCGAAGCCGTGCTCGCGTACTACCTGAAAACCACCATCCTGCATCGATGGGACAACCTGACGGTAGAACAAGGCGAACAAGTGTTCAGAGAGCTTGTGGCAGATATGAAGAAAGGCGTTAAGCTGGATGCGAGGTAATTTACTATTTGTTCATTTACCATTTACCATTTATTGTGTCATTGAGCTATTTAGCCATTTGCCACAAATAACAAAATGATTAAATGAACAAATAAATGATCAAATCGTAAATGATTAAATTGTAAATATAATGACAAACGGAAAAGTAAAAGGTATCATCGCTAACCTCGTAACCGTGGTGGTGGATGGTCCTGTAGCACAAAACGAGATCTGCTACATCCACGTTGGTGACGTGCGACTGATGGCAGAAGTGATCAAGGTGACCGGCGAAAACGTGTTCGTTCAGGTGTTTGAGTCAACACGTGGACTGAAAGTCGGTAACCTCGTAGAGTTCACGGGTCACATGTTAGAGGTGACTCTGGGTCCCGGTCTGCTCAGCCGTAACTACGACGGTCTGCAGAACGACCTTGACAAACTGACTGGCGTGTTCCTCAAGCGCGGCGAGAAGAGCTTCCCGCTGGATGAGGACAAGCTCTGGGCATTCAAGCCGCTCGCCAAGGTCGGCGACAAGGTTCAGGCTGCTGCCTGGCTCGGTGAGGTGGATGAGAACCACCAGCCGCATAAGATCATGGTGCCCTTCGTCTTCCAAGGCGAGTACACCGTCAAATCAATCGTGGCTGCCGGTGAGTACAAGATCAACGACACCATAGCCGTTCTCCTCGATGCCGACGGCAATGAGCACAAGGTGACCATGATCCAGAAGTGGCCGGTGAAGAAAGCCATCACGGCGTACAAGTCCAAACCGCGTCCCTTCAAGCTGCTCGAGACAGGTGTACGTACTATCGACACCGCCAACCCGATCTGCGAGGGTGGTACAGGCTTTATCCCCGGACCGTTCGGTACAGGTAAGACCGTGCTTCAGCATGCAATCTCCAAGCAAGCCGAGGCGGATATCGTGATCATTGCTGCCTGCGGTGAGCGTGCCAATGAGGTGGTGGAGACCTTCACCGAGTTCCCCGAACTCGATGACCCGCACACCGGCCGCAAACTGATGGAGCGTACCATCATCATCGCCAACACATCGAACATGCCTGTGGCTTCCCGTGAGGCTTCTGTATATACATCCATGACCATCGCCGAGTATTACCGCTCGATGGGGCTGCGTGTACTGCTGATGGCCGACTCGACTTCCCGTTGGGCACAAGCCCTGCGTGAGATGTCCAACCGTATGGAGGAGCTCCCGGGACAGGACGCCTTCCCGATGGACCTCTCTGCTATCATCGGTGCCTTCTACGCACGCGCGGGATACGTGTACCTTAATAATGGCGCTACCGGTTCAGTTACCTTCCTCGGTACGGTTTCGCCCGCCGGTGGTAACCTCAAGGAGCCTGTGACCGAAGGTACGAAGAAAGTAGCTCGTTGCTTCTATGCTCTTGAGCAGGCTCGTGCCGACCGCAAGCGTTATCCGGCTGTTAACCCCATCGACTCCTACTCGAAGTACATTGAGTACCCGGAGTTCGCGGAATATATCAGCCAGCGAATCAACGACCAGTGGTTGCCGAAGGTTAACGACATGAAGACCTACCTGCTCCGCTCGAAGGAGATCCAGGAGCAGATCAACATCTTGGGTGACGACGGTGTACCTGTTGATTACCACGAGAACTTCTGGAAAGGTGAGGTCATCGACTTCGTTATCCTGCAGCAAGACGCTTTCGACAAGATTGACGCCGTATGCCCGCTGGAGCGCCAGGAGTACATGCTCGATCTGGTAATGGATATCTGCAAGCACGACTACGACTTCGATAACTTCATCGACGTAAGTGAGTACTTCAAGCGCGTGATCAACCTCTGCAAGCAGATGAACTATAGCGAGTTCAAGTCCGAGCAGTTTGAAGACTACCGCAAGAAACTGGCTGAGCTTTTGGCAGAGAAACAAGTCGCATGAGACGTTTAGGATTCATACTATCCCTTCTCGCCCTGACCTGCATTGCGTTCGCCTCCTCTAACGGTGGCGTACGTCACTTGCAGCCTAAGCGTGTGCCGGTTATCCTGACCAACTATGCGGATGTCAAGTTCCAGAACACGGACTATGCTGCCTACAAATCGTTCATCGAGCAGTACTTTGCCGACAACTCGTTCGGCAAGTACACGCCGGCGTTCGACATCATAGGTCCTGTCACGCTGGATGGTAATCGTCGGGACTACGGTGCCAACGACGCCGAAGGCGATGACCAGGCGGCTGCCGTAATGGTGGCGGATGCATGCAATAAGGCCGAAAATCTGGCGGACTTCACCAAGTACGACCAGAACGGTGACGGACGCTTGGATGCTGTGGTTGTCATCTACGCCGGCGAAGGCGAACGTATGGACAACAACCTGCCGGAAGCCGTGTGGGAGTTCACCGATGATCTGGAGACCACCTACGAGCTCGATTACCTCGTGCAACTCGATGGAAAGACCGTGGCAGCCTACTGCGCTGTACCTGAGTTGCAAAGCAAAACCAAGCGCGACGGTATAGGTACACTCGTCCATGAGTTTGCGCACATCCTCGGCCTGCCTAACTTCGGCACCACCGATGGCGGTACGCAGAAGACGCTGGGTGACTGGTCGGTAATGGATCACGGCTGCTACAACAACAGCGCCAACACACCTGCGGCCTTCAGCGCTTACGAGCGTTTCTACCTCGGTTGGGTGGAGCCTGTTCTGCTTGACGGACCGATGAACGTGCGTCTCGGTGACCTCAATACCACCGGCGATTGCGCCATCATCACCGCCAGCGGACAGAGCAACCTCAACGGACTGAGTCCGGATCCGCGTGAGTTCTATATCCTGGAGAACCGTCAGCAATCTGGCTGGGATCAATACCTCCCCGGTCACGGACTGATGCTCACCAAGATCGACTTTGTCAAGAACAAGTGGGAGAGCGACGAGGTGAACACTGTGGAGAAGCACCCATGTGTTGACCTGATCGAAGCCGACGGAAAACGTCCTCAGTATAAGGCAGATAACCTCACCAACGGCTACTTTGGCAAGCAAGGTGACCTCTTCCCCGCAGGTGCTGCCGAGTACAAGATGTTCAGCAACAAGATGTATTTCTCCGGCGTGAAGGAGCAGGGTGGTGTAATCACCTTTGACTTCCTCGGCGGTGTGGAGAAATGCACGGTCAACTTCTCCGTCAGCAATGGCACATGTGCCACCAAATCCCTCACTGAGAGCAAGAAAGGTGCAGGTGTCGTGCTGCCAGGCGTAACGGCCAACAGCGGTTACACGTTCCTCGGATGGGCTACACGCAAGAATAGCACCGTACCCGACGCAGGCCAGCCCGGCAAGACGTTCTATCCGATGAGCGACTGCTCCGTCTTTGCCGTCATGCAGGATAATACACGCTACTGGTTCGACTATGACATCAAGGGCGTGACCATCGGCGACTACAACGGTTTCAATGGCGCGTACGTCAAGGTCAACGAAATCAATGACATAGCTGTAACGTTCAATAAGAAAGACGGATATCAGACTCCTACTGCCGACAACTGCCTCGTTCGCGTTGAGTGCGGCGGCAAGCAACTGTCCGGCGTTGTAAGCTTTGATGGCGATGTGATCACTGTCAGCATCCCTTCGGATGCCATCACGGGTAATATACTTATTACCATTGTCAATGTCCGCGAGCAGAAAGAGAACGGTTGCGATGCATACGTCCACACGTTCACAACCGCAGTACGTGTCGGCTCGGCACAGGATTTCGGAGCGTATAGTTGGGATGTAACGATCGCTGATGACAATACCTGCGATTACGACAAGACGAAAGGTGCCGTATTCGGTTCAGGTACGTATCCTGCAGGCTTGGTTCGCTTCTATACCGAAGAAACCATGGGCTGTGCACCGGCACTCATCCGCGTCAAGGCAGCTGCTAATGGCGACGGTGTGCTCAGCGTATTTGTGGCAGGCAATCAGATTGGCGAATCGGAAGGTCTGTCATCAACGCTTGATGAGTACGTCTTTGAGGCAGAGAACCCGACATCCGGCGCATTGGAGATCCGATTGAAAAACACCATGAAAGCGATGTATATCAAGCAGATAGCTGTTGAATTCGTTAAGTGGGAAGAACCCGACCCTGAGGATGATCCCGAAGACCCCGACACAGCCGTTGAGCAACTTCACGCTGAGAGGCCGGCTACTACAGCCACCAAGTTCATCCGCAACGGACAGCTCTACATTATGCAGAACGGACGCGTAGTATCAATCCTTGGAACGTCAATACAATAAGAATATACAAATACACAATATTATGGCAAAAGCATTTCAAAAAATCTACACGCAGATTACTGCCATTACCAAGGCAACGTGCTCACTGAAGGCACAAGGCGTTGGTAATGATGAACTTGCCACGGTCAACGGCAAGTTGGCGCAGGTAGTAAAAATCATGGGTGACGACGTAACACTGCAGGTGTTCGAGGGTACCGAAGGTATTCCTACCAACGCCGAAGTGGTGTTCCTGGGCAAAGCTCCGTCGCTCAAGGTGAGCGACCAGCTCGCAGGCCGTTTCTTCAACGCCTATGGCGATCCGATCGACGGTGGTCCGGATATCGAGGGCACAGAGGTCGAGATTGGTGGTCCTTCGGTGAACCCCGTACGCCGTAAACAGCCTTCAGAGCTCATCGCTACGGGTATCGCCGGTATCGACTTGAACAACACGCTCGTTTCCGGTCAGAAGATCCCGTTCTTTGCTGACCCCGACCAGCCGTACAACCAGGTAATGGCCAACGTGGCTCTCCGCGCAGAGGCCGACAAGATCATCCTCGGCGGTATGGGTCTGACTAACGACGACTACCTGTACTTCAAGAACGTGTTCAACAACGCCGGCGTGCTTGATC
This sequence comes from uncultured Bacteroidales bacterium, assembly GCA_946403215.1. GTDB lineage: Bacteria > Bacteroidota > Bacteroidia > Bacteroidales > Paludibacteraceae > Colicola. The sequence continues at coordinate 6,376 of CAMIZG010000017.1, forward strand.
GTATCGTCTCGTTCGTTAACACCACGGAGAACCCGCCGGTTGAGCGACTTCTTATCCCTGACATGGCGCTGACGGCTGCCGAGTACTTTGCAGTGGAGAAGCACCAGAAAGTCCTCGTCCTCTTGACCGACATGACGCTCTATGCCGACGCATTGGCTATTGTATCGAACCGTATGGATCAGATTCCTTCCAAGGACTCTATGCCGGGCTCGCTATACTCCGATCTGGCGAAGATCTACGAGAAAGCTGTTCAGTTCCCCGAGCAGGCTGGTGGCGGATCAATCACCATCATCGCCGTAACGACGCTATCCGGTGGCGATATTACCCATGCTATTCCTGATAACACGGGTTACATCACTGAGGGTCAGTTGTATCTGCGTCGTGACTCGGATATCGGTAAGGTTATCGTCGATCCGTTCCGCTCACTGTCTCGTCTGAAACAACTTGTTGCCGGCAAGAAGACGCGCGAAGACCACCCGCAGGTAATGAACGCTGCTGTTCGTCTGTACGCAGACGCAGCCAACGCCAAGACCAAGCAGGAGAACGGTTTCGATCTTACCGACTACGACAACCGCTGTCTGGCGTTTGCCAAGGAGTATTCCGACCGTATCCTGGCTATCGACGTTAACATCAATACCGTTGAGATGCTCGACATCGCTTGGGAACTCTTTGCTAAGCACTTCAAACCCGAAGAGGTGAACATCAAGCAAGTATTCGTTGATAAATATTGGAAATAATTTAATCTCCAATTCGGCAAGGAGAGCCTCCTTACCTCAGGGCGCAAACCAACGGAGTGTTTGCGGACTGAAGAGCGGAGGCATTGAGCGCCCAAATGACGACGTTGTCGTCTGACAATGCGCGAAATTGCCGAACGCGATATGGCTATTACTTATCAATTCAACAAAACATCGCTGCAGGCATTGGAGAAAAACCTCAAGATGCGTCAGCGGACACTTCCGACCCTTCAGAACAAGGAGAGCGCTCTGCGCCTCGAAGTGAAGAAGGCGAAAGCCGAGATCAAGGAACTCGACGAGGAGGTGAACCGCCGCATCAAGGATTATGATCAGATGCTCGCGCTTTGGGGAGAGTTCGATACGTCACTTATCCATGTGGATGACGTACGGATGTCCGTCAAGAAGATCGCAGGCGTGCGTGTGCCTGTGCTGGACGAGGTCGTTTATTCGACCAAGGAGTTCAGCCTGTTCTCGTCGCCCAAGTGGTTCATCGATGGATTCGAACAACTCAAAGCCATCGCGGAGGTGGGTATCCGTCAGGAGTTTGTGCGCCGTAAGGTCGATCTGCTGGAGTATGCACGTAAGAAGACGACCCAGAAGGTGAACTTGTTCGAGAAAGTGCAGATCCCCGGCTATCAGGATGCTATCCGCAAGATCAAGCGATTCATGGAAGACGAGGAGAACCTCTCCAAGTCAAGTCAGAAAATAGTTAAGAGCAAGCGCGAGCGCGAAGCAGCGCAGGCTAATGGAAAGGAGGGTGCAGCATGATTGAGTCAATGAAGAAATATACGTTCCTCGTACTTGCATCGCAATACGATGCGTTCCTCGAGCGTGTGCGTGAGGCCGGCGTGGTACATGTTACCCTCAAGGCCGAAGGCTTGGCCGACGACGAGCAGTTGCGTAAGACCATTGCTGATGCCGATGCCTTGACCCGACTCATCGAAGCCGGTGCGCCTGAGCAACTGCTTAGCGAGCGCAATGCTGTACTCACCAAGATTGAGGCTACCCGCAAGGAAGCACAACGCATGGCTATCTGGGGCACGTTCAGCAGTCAGCGCATCGCTGAGCTGAAAGCCGCCGGTTACGACCTGCACTTCTTCACCTGCTCCAAGAAAGTATTCAACGAGCAGTGGGGGAGTGTGGTGGCTGCCGATGGCGACACCCTATACTGCGTAGCGGTAACCAAGCGTCAGGACGATGCAGTCCTTACCCTCAACGGCGAGCCGTTCAGCCTGCCCGATGTATGCACCGAGCAGACACTCAACGAGCATAGTGCGGCTGAACTCCGGACCGACATAGAGGCTCTCAACGGACTGCTTGCAGCCGCCGAGGCACGCATCGAAGCATGGGGCCAGGCTAACCTTGGCGCAAAACGTCAGGAACTGCAAGACTTGCGCCGAAGTATCGAGTGGCAAAAGGTTCAGCTCTCTTCGGACAGTGCAGCCGATGGCGCATTGCGACTGATGGAAGGCTTCTGTCCGACGGAAAAGACGGAAGAACTCAACAAAGTGCTTGCTGCTCTCGATGTCTATTATGAGGTCGAAGAACCAGTGGAAGGTGACGCAACACCGGTCAAGCTCAATAACAATAAGTTCGCCAAATTGTTCGAGGTCTTCACTGGCATGTACGGTTGGCCCACCTATGGCGAGTTTGACCCGACGCCTATCTTGGCACCGTTCTACCTGCTGTTCTTCTCGATGTGTATGGGTGACGCAGGCTACGGTATCTTGTTGCTGCTGTTCGGCTGGCTGACCTACAAGGGCAAGCTGAAGATTGAGATGTTCGATGGTCTGGGGCCGATCATTATGACCCTGGGTGTCGGCACGCTGGTGGTAGGTTTCTTCCTCGGCACGGCATTCGGCATGGACCTGAGTGCCCTGTTCCCGAGCATCGATTACCTGTTCCTCAACGGTAAGGTGGTCACCGAGGGTGGAGTACGTTACTTGAGCAAAGCCGCGTATGCTGCTGCCGGTATTGAAGGCGGCTACGACGTGGCGATGGTGCTGGCGTTGCTGATTGGTGTGTTCCACATCTGTCTGGCTATGGTGGTCAAGGCTCTGTGCTACACCAAGCGTTTCGGTTTCCGTGCCCAACTTGGCACATGGGGCTGGACCCTGCTTATCGTGGGCGGCATTGCTGCACTGATTATCTGCATGGCGCTTAGCGTTCCGATGGAGACCACCAAGCTTGTGCTGATTGTTATCGCATGTATCTCGGCTCTCGGCATTTATGTATTCAACACGCCGGGGCGCAACCCGCTTCTGAATATCGGTGCCGGTCTCTGGGATACGTATAACATGGCTACGGGTATCCTGGGCGACACGCTGTCGTATATCCGTCTCTACGCTCTTGGTCTGGCCGGTGGTATGTTGGGCGGCGCGTTCAACAACCTGGGCCTGATGGTCATGGGTGGCTCTACGGAAGGTGCTACATGGCAGTGGGTTCCGTTCATCGTTATCCTGATTATCGGTCACCTGCTGAACCTCGCTATGTCGGCTCTGGGTGCGTTTGTTCACCCGCTCCGTCTGACCTTCGTCGAGTACTTCAAGAACAGCGGCTACGAGGGCAAGGGTAACCTCTATAAGCCGTTTGGCGCAGAGCAACCTGTTCAGTAAAATGACATCCGCCATGCGTGGCGGATATAACACAACAAATAATTAATAACAAAATAAAACAAATCATTATGGAATTTTTAGGATTTCTTGGCTGGGGACTTATGTTAGGTCTCGCCGGTGTAGGCTCTGCCTACGGAACAACTATCGCAGGTAACGCTGCTGAAGGTGCATTGAAGAAGAACCCGGGTAAGTCGGCTTCGTACATGATTCTTTCTGCACTGCCCGCTACGCAAGGTCTGTACGGCTTTGTGGCATTCTTGATGTGGGATAAGGCTGCTATCGCTGCCAACCCTGCTCTGTACTTCGGTATCGGTCTGGCAGTTGGTTTGGTATGCTTGCTGTCTGCTATCCGTCAGGGTATGGTTTGCGCCAATGGTATCGCAGGTATCGCTGCTGGCCATGACGTTCAGACCAACACGATGATCTACGCAGCTCTTCCGGAGTTCTACGCCATCTTGGCACTCGTTGCAGCCCTGATGATCTAATATCATCACTCTGCTCAATAAAAAGCAAACAGGCGGCTTAATGGCCGCCTGCTTGCTTTCGTTAGTACATGAGGGTGTGGAGTCCCCACAAGTATCATACAGTGGGGCGCCGGGGAGCGGTAAGCGGGACTCGAACCCGTGACCCTCAGCTTGGGAAGCTGATGCTCTACCAACTGAGCTACTACCGCGTTGCAAGATGACAAAGGTCAATGTACGATGGTCGTAATTGATCAATCGCGAATGCAAAGATACAACATTTTTTTGATATTTGCAAATCTTTGAGCAAAAAAAAAGTATATTCTTGCCAAAAAATTTGCAAATGTCATTTATTTTTTGTAACTTTGTACGCTTTTTGTTTATTAAACAAACAAACGATATGAAACGACAGCTTGCAACCATATTGATTAGTCTGGCGCTATGCCTGCCTATGTATGCGTTCACGGTGGTGATTGATGCCGGCCACGGTGGCGACGATCCTGGCGCTATTGGCCGTGTTGCTCGCGAGAAAACACTGAATCTCAACGTTGCTTTGCAACTCGGCGATATGATCAAGGAGGCGTACCCTGAGGTCGATGTAGTCTATACGCGTATGACGGACGTATTCATCCCCCTGCGCACTCGTGCTGATATCGCCAATAAGAACAAGGCAGACCTGTTCATCTCCATTCACACCAACGCTTCGGACAACCGCAATGCATCCGGTGCCGAGACCTTCATCTTAGGAACAGAGCGCATGGAGGATAACTTGGATATTGCCATGCGCGAGAACTCCGTCATCAAGCTCGAGTCTGACTACCAGAGCTCGTACGAGGGCTTTGATCCCAACAGCATAGATTCTTACATCATGTTCGACCTGATGCAGTCCGACTATATGAACCAGTCGCTGCAGTTCGCCACATTGGTGCAGAAGCAGTTCGTGGATAGCCTCCAACGTGGTGACCGTGGAGTACGTCAGGCTGCGTTCCTCGTATTGTTGCGCACTGCTTGTCCCTCCGTGTTGGTGGAGATGGGATTCATCAGCAATCGCGATGAAGAACGTTTCCTCGCTAGCGAGGAAGGAAAGATTGGTATATCACGTTCCATCTTCCGCGCGTTTGCACAGTTCTATCGTCCCGGAAAAGCAGTTCCGGCTTTGGTGTCCGACAGCGTTAAAGTGCCGACTACCCAACCACAAATCGCAGAGGATGCTCGGCAGGCAAAAGCCTCCATTACGTACAAGGTGCAGATATTCAGCACAAGATTGCAACTCAAGAAAGGTGATCCGACATTCAAAGGACTCAAGAATTGCACCTTTAAGAAGGACGGCTCTTGGTATAAGTACATGTATGGTGAATGCAAAACGTATGCCGAGGCAAAAAAACTTCAGGCTTCAGTAAAACAGAAATTCCCCGATTGTGTGGTGGTCGCATTCCAGGGAAATGAACAGATACCCGTGAAACGGGCTATTGAATTACAAAAATAACAGATATGAAGATTTCAAGAGAGGTTAGAGTAGGATTGTTGGCTGCATTGTGCCTGTTTCTGTTGTATTTCGGATTTAAGTTCTTGAAGGGCGTAAATATATTTAATCCTATTCATTCGTACAGTGGCCGCTTTGTGGAGATGAAGGGCTTGGTGGAGCAAGCGCCTGTTTTTGTGCGGGGCTATAAGGTCGGACAGGTGGAATCAATCACGTACGACTTTACCCGGGACACAGCATTCACTATCGTGGTGTCCCTTAATAGTGACATTAATGTGGTAGAAGGCAGCAGTTTGCGTCTCGTGGCCGATGGACTGTTAGGCGGTATGGCGGTTGAAGTAGTTATCCCTGCCGGCAAAGACCTGGCAACCATCCCCGCACGAAGCGAACTACCCACCAGTATCCAGCCATCGCTTGTGGATGAACTCCGTGGCTCAATGCTCGCATCCATCGATAGTGCTCTGTACTCTGTGCGCGAACTGGTTGACAATATTAACGGTCAGTTGCAAGGTGACAAGATCAAGGATGTCCTGGCTCATGCTGATGAATTGCTGACCTCGCTCAAAGTCTCATCAACCAAGCTTGAAGGCGTGATGCGCAATGATGTTCCTGCCATTGTACAACAAGTGGACAGTGTACTTGCTGATGTCAAGAAACTATCCGCAAACGTTTCTGAGGCGGACATTGCTGCTGTGATTACGCGCGCTGACTCTACACTAACAGAGCTGCAGAAACTCATCGAGACGGCGAATAGTACAGACGGAACAGTAGGCATGCTGCTGCACGATAGTAGCCTGTACAACAATGTAAATGGCACTATCCAGACCGCTGATAGCCTCATGCAAGAGATTCGCGAACAGCCCAACTCAATCATTTGGGGAAAGAAGAAAAAGAGAAAATAGATGGTAATATCTGGTAAGGACATAGCGTCTCAACTGCAAGCAGACTTGCGACAGCAGGTGGATAACCTGGCTGCCAAATGTGGCCGTGCTCCCGGATTAATAATCATACAGGTGGGCGATGATCTGGCCTCCTCAATCTATGTGCGCAATAAACTTCGCGCAGCGGAAAACTGCCATATTCGCGCTCGACACATTCTTCTGCCGGCTGACATCAGCGAACAAGAACTCTGTGCCCGGATAGCCGAATTCAACAGCAACGATCAGGTGGACGGCATATTGGTTCAACTGCCCCTGCCTGAACATATCGGCGAACAGCAGGTGATTCGTACCATCCGACCGGACAAGGATGCCGACGGATTTCATCCGGACAGTTGCGTCATAGCTTGTACATCCAAGGCTATCCTGCAGTTGCTGGCGTCCACAGGCGTGGAACTGAACGGCAAACATGTAGTGATGGTCGGACAAACGGACGTCGTGGGCTGTCCGATGGCCAAACTGCTGGCGGACAGACAATGTTCGGTCGCCACAGCGCATATTGACACCCCGGATCTGCCGGCTGTTTGCCGCAAGGCGGATATACTCTTAGTGGCCGCCGACAAGCCCAAACTCATCACCGGGGATTGCATCCGACCCGGAGCAATCGTGATTGACGCAGGCTGCCATCATCTGCCTGACGGAACGCTGTGCGGTGATGTCGATTTTGAGGCATGCAAGGATATAGCTTCGTTCATTACACCCGTACCGGGCGGCGTAGGGCCAATGATCATAGCAATGCTGATGCAGAACACAATCGAATGCTATCGGTCAAGAATGACTGAATGACAATAGTGAAAGGAAACAATTGTATACATGGCAAATACTGACGAAATAGTTATTACTCCCAAAGATCGTCTTCTCGTAATTGACTGGAAAGAGATTTGGCGATACAGGGACATGTTTGTCCTGTTCGTTGACCGCAATTTCCGTACAGCCTATAAACAGACTATTCTTGGCCCGTTGTGGTTCATCATCACGCCGGTGCTGTCTGTTATTGTATATGTGGCGGTGTTTGGTGGAATAGCCAATATCCCAACGGATGGTGTGCCGCCTATCTTGTTTTACCTGTTGGGTATATCGGTCTGGGGGTATTTCTCCAGTTGCTTGAGCGCGACTTCTAACTCATTCGTGACAAATGCGGATATATTCGGCAAGATCTATTTTCCGCGAATCATCATGCCTCTTGTAGCCGTAACGACCAATCTGTTGACGTTTGCCATTCAGTTGGCAATCTTTGCGGCATTCTACATATACTATGTTGCGACCGGCACCGAGCTCCTCATCCATTGGCAGGCTGTGCTGTTTCCCGTACTTGTACTGTTGCTTGCACTCATGTCGGTAGGGTTTGGCATGATTTTCTCGTCTATGACCACTAAGTATCGTGATTTGCAAATTATGCTGGCAAAGATTATCTCACTATGGGTATATATCACTCCGGTCATTTACCCGCTGTCGATGGTCACGAACGAGAAACTGCATCTTGCCATGTCGCTCAATCCCGTCACGCCCGTAATGGAAGCGATCAAGTACTCGCTGCTGGGGCAGGGGCAGTTCTCCTGGCTATGGCTATGCTACAGCGCAGCATTCACACTAATGCTGCTGACCTTGGGGCTGATGATGTTCAATAAGGTGCAAAAGAGTTTTATGGATACGGTGTAGGTAATTGACAATTGAAAGTTGACATTTTTAGTGATAAATGACGGATAACTCAACATATTGGACTACTGAAATCTCGCCAAATTCTTACGCGAAAGGCTTGGGGCTGCGTGAGTTGTGGCAGAAGAAGTACCTCATCTGGCTCTTCATCAAGCGTGACATAACGGTTCAGTTCAAGCAGACCATCTTCGGCATGGGCTGGTACTTCATATCCCCCTTGTTCTCCATGGTGATGTACATCGTGGTGTTCGGCCGTATAGCTGGCATCCCTACGGATGATATACCTCAACCTGTTTTCTACTTGAGCGGCATCTGCTTGTGGGAGTATTTCTCCGAGTGCCTGACAGCTGTTTCCGGAACGTTCCAGACCAATTCGTCCTTGTATGGCAAGGTATATTTCCCACGCTTGGCTTCTCCGGTATCGGTTGTGGCATCCAAACTGTTCCGCTTCTCACTACAACTGAGCACATTTGTTATTGTGTATGTGCTGTTTCTGATCAAGGGCGTTAATCTCCGACCGAACTTGTACTTGCTGCTATTCCCTGTGCTCATACTGATGATTCAGGGATTAGCTCTTGGCTTGGGACTGATCGTTTCATCGCTCACCACCAAGTACAAAGACCTGACTAACTTCTTTGGCGTCTTTGTGTCGCTTTGGATGTACGCAACGCCGATTGTTTATCCGCTCAGTTATGTTACTAACCCCACGCTGCACAAGATTATGCTATTCAATCCCATGACCGCAGTAATTGAGACATTCAAGTACGGGGCATACGGAGCAGGCGAGTTCAGTTGGCAGGCTTTGGGTTATAGTGCACTGATCATCCTTGTGCTGCTGGTTGTCGGTATTAAGATGTTCAACCGCAAGCAGAAGTCCTTTATTGACACCATCTAATGCTTAAAGCAATCATCATATCGGTCATACTGTTGGGATTAGGTATCCTGGGAATGTGTGTGCGAATTGTGCTGAAAAAGAACGGCACATTCCATTCGCAGGATGTCGGGCAGAGCAAAGCCATGCGCGAACAAGGAGTGGGGTGCACACGCTCGCAAGATCGGCAGGCGCAACGGGGTAATCCTCTCCGACTGAACATTAAAGACCTTTAAGCCCATTGTGTTGTAACCAGGAAATAATGTAATCATATAATAACGAAGAATAACAAAACTCAACAACAATGAATAAAATCCAAATTGTAATTGACGCTATTTTAGTTGCCGCTGTGGCAGCATTGTTTGTAATCGTATTTGCCGTTAAGCCGGCTCAAAAGCCTGCAGAGGTGGCCCCTGTTGCGCAGGAAGGCGCACTGCCGGTGGCATTTGTCAACCTTGACTCTATCCTGCAAGGTTACACATTTGCTCTCGAGGCACAGGACAAACTGATGACCCGTCAGGAGAATGCCCGTATGGAGCTCAACCAGAAAGCCCGCACCTTGCAGAACGAGATGGTGGATTTCCAGCGAAAGTTGGAAAACAACGCTTTCCTCAGCCGTCAGCGTGCAGAGAGTGAGCAGCAGCGCATCCTCAAGAAGCAACAGGATCTTGAGAATCGTGAGGCACAACTCACCCAAGAAATCCTGCTCGAGAACCAGCAACTGCAGGCACAACTTGCTGATACCATCCTCAGCTATCTGAAAGAACTCAATGCGGAAGGTCGCTATCAGATGATCTTCTCCAACAACGCCAAGGATAATATCCTCCTCTCTGTTGAGGGCTATGACATCACGGCGGAAGTTGTTTCTGCTCTTAACGCCCGTTACACTCCGGCTAAGAAATAACAATCGGTAACAACCTGGTTACCCTTATATCTGATAGCATGCGTAAGTATCTATTGCTGTTTGTATTGCTGATACCTGCCACACTGATGCGGGCACAGGCTATTCCTCAGCCATTGGAATATACCGAGGTCTATGACTTCTTGGATGAACTGGCTACCGATGGTGTTATTGACATTACGGAGGCAGTGCGTCCTTTTACTCGCGCACAGATAGCAGCTATACTGCAAACTGCACAAACCAAGGATAGCTTGCTCTCACGCCGGCAGAAGGATGACTTGCAGTTCTACCTTCAGGATTATTCCTTGGAACTGGATACACTGCCCGTGTACTATAGTTATGGCCATCGTCATGTGACCCAATGGATTACACCCGTATCCAACCTTTCGTTGGCTGATCCGTCGTTGCATATCCTGACCAAGGACAAGATATTCAAGTTCCGCTTGCGTCCCATACTCGGTATGGATTTGTATGCTTCCAAGAATGGCATGATCACCAAGCGCTGGTATGGTGCTGAGATTCAGATGGATATCGCCAAGCACCTGAGTATCTGGGGATCGATTCGCGACAACTCGTGGAACGGTTCCCTGCTAAGCAAGTCGCAATTCCCCGAGTCGATGGATAGACTGTATGGTGCACGCCTTACGCAACCGTACTTCTTGAACAACCTTCCGGGCGTTCAGTACAAGGAAGCCAACTACGGCGGTGACTTCTCCGATTCACGCGGAGGTATAGCCCTATACACCTGGTGGGGACGCATTGCTGTGGAGCGTGAACGCCTGCAGTGGGGCGATGCACAGCTCAGTTCAACCATCCTGTCAGCCCACAATCCTGCCGTACCGATGGTTACCTTGCAACTCACGCCTTGCCCGTGGTTCCAGTTCGACTATTTTCATGCCTGGCTCGTGAGCAATGTGCTCGACTCAACCTACTATTATTCCGAGCGTTATGCTGAAGGCGAAACGCGCACGCACTACCGCCCGATGAACAAGTTCATGGCGGCTAACATGTTCACGTTCAAGCCCATCAAGTACATCCATTTCTCATTTGGTAACTCAATCGTCTATGCCGAGCGGAATGTACAAGCTCTTTATTTCATCCCAATTGCGTTCTTCAAGTCTCTGGATCACCTGATGACCAAAGGCCTTGGTGTAGAGAACCAGAACTCCCAGGTTTTTGCATCAATCACTGTCCGGCCTACCGATCACTTGCGGCTGTATGGCACGTTCTATGTGGATGAGTTCAAGCTGGCACGCCTCAAGCGTTCCAACAAGGAGCATAACCCCATCTCGTACGTAGTAGGTTTCCAATGGAGCGGATGGCCGGTGAACGGATTGAGCCTCAAGGGCGAGTTCATGCGCTCATACATAGCCACTTACACGCACTCCATCAGCGTGTTGGATTATACATCCAACACCTATAATATGGGACATTATATGGGCGATAACGCACAATCAATATACGTCGGTTTGTCCTATCGCCCCACACGCAGTTTGCGTCTGACACTCGATTACACGCAGGATACTAAGTACCGTAAGTACGACTATGTGCGTCAGAACATTGCCGGCACACGCGTCGATAATCCCATCATCGCGCAAAAGCCGTTCAGCGAAAAGATCTGGCGCAACGATCAACTGCAGTTCCGCGCTGTTTATGAGGTGTTCAACAACTGTTATGCACATGTTGACCTTATCTATAACAACGCGCGCGCGTTCAGCCCGACATCGGAGAGGATTGTAGGTGAGGACCGCGGCTGGAATGCGGATGGCACCAGTCGGAACCTGTCCGGTACAGAGCTGCAAAGTTATTACCTCAACATGTTCACACCTGCCTATTTGCAAGGAAAGAATATAACAGCTGTCATGGGCTTAAGTTTTGGTTTTTGATATGTCTAATCTTATTCAACGAACACTCTCCGGTGCCTTATATGTAGCGGTTGTTGTGGCTGCCATACTGGTGCATCCACTTGCTTTTGCTGCAGTGTTTGCGGTTGTTAGTACGTTGGCTGTCAGGGAGTTCCATTCCATAACAGGTGATGCGGGATATACTCGGCTGTTTGGTATGCTGCTCAATATCCTGCTGTTCTTGGGAGTGGGCGTCTGGCAGTACTGCGACCGGCTTATTGCCACTAACTATGTATTCGAAACCAGTCTGTCGCAGATTATAGCATTTGCCTATGTGGTAATGCTGCTATTGGCTCTCGTCTATGAGCTTACGCAGTACGCTACTGCCTTACCCGCAGCCCACTGGGGTCATCTGCTTGCCGGGCAGGTCATGGTGGCATTGCCGTTTGCCATGATGCTTGTAGTGCTCGCATATAGCAAGTGGTTGTTGCTGGCTTTGTTTGTGCTCCTATGGACGAACGATACCGGTGCTTACTGCGTGGGCTCACTTACGGCCAAACGCAAGAACGGCAACCATAAGATGTCACCGCACATCAGTCCCAAGAAGAGCTGGGAAGGTCTGTTCGGCGGCGCTGCTTTTGTGCTCCTTGCATCATGGATATTAGCGCATTACGGGTGGTTTGATTGCATTGATGGCTGGCAATTTGCGCCTCAACCGCATGCCAAGTTTTACGCCGCTCTGGCGTTCGGATTGTTGACAACCGTTGCCGGCACTTTAGGCGACCTGATGGAGAGCCTGCTCAAGCGATCCTATGGCATCAAGGACTCCGGACGATTCCTGCCCGGCCATGGCGGAGTGCTCGATCGCTTCGACAGCCTGTTGCTCGCTACACCCGTTATAGTTATCTTTCTGACACTCATACGAATGTTTATATAATATGACAAACGCAATTATGGATGATCAAGAACGCGAGTTGCTTGATTACATTATCCGTATTGTTCCGGCTGAAGACCTGTATGGCTTGACCGAAGATGATATCCTGTATGTCCTTGACGTGATGGATGATTATCTGGTGAAAGTCGGTTTGGCCGAGGAGAATGATGAGGATGGTGACATCGAATACAAAGATGGCTATGTGGATGAAACCGAGCAACTCAACTACGTGCTCGAGCAAGCCAAACTGGATAATGTGCCCGTAACATCAGTACAAGTGCAGCTTATTCAAGATGCTGAGTATCAGTATGGTGTAGAGAACGGTTTCTACAGCGAGGATGAAGCATAGATGGCTTGACATACTTAGCCGAATGCCGCGGAAAGTACACTACTTCTTTTCAGACTGGCTCATTTATCCGCTCATCTATTATATTGCACGCTATAGACGGGAATTGGTGGATAAGAACCTTCAGAATGCCTTCCCCGATTGGTCGCAAGCCGAACGTAACGCAGTGCGCAAACGCTTCTACCATCAGTTTGCTGATTTGATCGTAGAGACAATCTACGGCTACCGTCTGTCAGATTCTGAGATGCGCAGCCGGATGCAATTCATTGATGAAGACAATGTGGCCAAAGCCTGTCTGGAGAAAGGGGGAGCTATCACCATGCTTGCACATCTCGGCACGTGGGAGTGGATTGCTGATTTCGGCCGAAGGTATGAATCTGCAGGTATTCGGGAATGCAATGTGTATCGGCGACTGAAGAATCAGTATTTCAATCAGTTAATGCTTGATATCCGTGCCAAACGAGGAGGCGAGTGTGTCGAAAAAGACGTTTTGCTACGGCGTATGATTAAGCTCAGCAAGAGCGAGTTCAAACCCATGTATGGCATGCTTGCCGACCAGAAACCCTCACCACGCAACGCACATGTCTGGACTACCTTCCTCAACCAGGAAACGGCTTTCCTCAATGGCTCGGAAGTGCTAAGTAGGAAGTTCGGATATCCGTGTTTCTATTGCTATATACGAAGCCCCAAACGCGGCCACTATACTGCCACATTGCTCCCACTTAAGCAGGACGGATCAACCTCGGTAACTGAGCAGTATGCTCGCATGCTGGAGCAGAATATACTTGAACAACCGCACCTATGGCTATGGACGCACAACCGCTGGAAGTTCAAACGCCCAACAGATTGAATAGCAACAGAATAGAAGATGATTTGTAGTGTAGTCATACTCAATTGGAATGGCGCAAATGTGATGCGTCAGTTCCTGCCGTCTGTACTGCAGCACACCACGATACCCGAAACGGAAGTTGTAGTGGTGGACAACGGCTCAACCGATGACTCGGTGACTTATCTGCAAGCGCTGCTATCCACTCCTGAAGCTAAGACGGCACACCTGCGCATCGTTCCTTTTCCCGAGAACTACGGCTTTGCGGCCGGCTACAACAGGGCTATTCAAGCCATAGATAGCGAGTTCGTTGTGCTGCTTAATTCCGATGTGCAGGTTACTGCCGGTTGGTTAGAGCCCGTGCTGACATATATGCAGCAGCATCCAAATGTGGCGGCGGCACAACCTAAAGTGCTGGCTTACAAATCAATACTCGCTCACCTACAAGATGCTGCCACCCCCATAACATTTGAACATGCAGGAGCTGCAGGCGGCTATATTGACCGGCTCGGCTATCCGTTCTGTCGCGGACGAGTGATGAGTTACGTGGAAGATGATCATGGCCAATATGATACCATTGCACCGGTGTTCTGGGTGAGTGGAGCAGCGTTCTTTATCCGAACAGCCATCTATAATCAAGTCGGTGGTCTCGACGATAAATTCTTTGCCCACATGGAGGAGATAGATCTCTGCTGGCGACTCAATAGCCGCGGCTACCAACTGCTTTGTATTCCGCAAAGTACGGTCTATCACTTGGGAGGTGGGGCATTGGCATATGATAATCCGCGCAAAACTTACCTCAATTTCCGCAACAATCTGCTGATGATCTTCAAGAATCTCCCGCAGCCCAAGTTGTGCAAAGTAATGTTTTGGCGGTTCATACTTGACTACATGGCTGCTTTTCAAGCACTTATAACGTTTAAACCTAAACATTTCAAGGCAATTATCCGCGCGAGAATTGATTATTTTCGTATGAAACGGGATTTTGCCCGAATCAGACAAGAGAATCTCACTCTTGCTACCCAGCCGTATCCCGACACCATCGCCGACAGGTCAATCATCTTCGACTATTTCATTCGACGAAAAAAAGAGTAGGGTACACTCACTCACATTTTCTAGTTAAAAATAAATTCCATTTTTTCACATCAACAGAGTAGGGGAGTTTTGCTCCTCTTTTTTTGTAAGAACCCCAAATTTCGCAAACTCAAAATCACAAGTGTAAAATATTCACGCGTGAAGTTTTCAATACAAATCGCCCATAAATTCACAATCCCAAACGGATTGAATAGCTGGAATCATCACAATGCAAAACAACTTTGACAGATATAAGCCAACCGCTTAATATGTTCCACGAGATCCTTGTTTGTTGTTGTAATATGCAGATTATTAACCTGAAGCATGATTACTTAAAGTATCACTTTGTTTGTTTTTATGCAACGCTGTATTTCTTGGATTCTACACCTGAATGCTTGTTTGAAAAAATTGCAACACTCACATAAAGAGTGGGTTGTGTTGGTTAGTTAAACTAATGACCCTATGTGATAATGCCGTGATAACCTGCTATTTGCTGTTTGGCGTGCAAAATGTGGATCGTCTGGATCTATTTCTACTTGTGTATATTTTTGCTGTAAAAGTTTTCTTTTGAAAAATTTGCAAATGTGAAAAAATTTTCGTATCTTTGCATCAGATTTTGGTTCACATATGTGCACCAAAATGCTCCATAATTGTGTAACTTTAACGAGAATTGTGTGAAATGGACGAACGTGAACGATTGGCCAAAATAATTGAATCTGAGAATCTCACTGCTAAACAGTTTGCTGATGAGATAGGTGTATCTGCAGGTACTATCTCGAATATCCTAGGGGGAAGAAATAAACCGAGTACGGAAATCTTTGTGCGTATTCTGAATCGATTCCGCACTATTAGTTCCGATTGGTTGCTACTTGGTACCGGCAGCATGTACCGCCCTAACGGCGGCGTAACACAATCCACACTGTTTGGTGATATGCGTCCTTTGGACGTTCAGCCAACGGAAAATCCGTCTGATTTTTCCACTCCGAGGCCGGTTTCTCAGCCCCAACCAGCTCCTGCAGCAAAGCAGATCGCGCGCATCATCATCTACTACACTGACGGTACCTACGAGGAGCGGTAGCAAGTAAGGTTTATAGGAAATTAGGCTAATAGCTGATTTTTTTGAATAATTGTTTGCAATTGTTAGATATTTTTTGTAATTTTGCAGTGTTTTTTACTGAACTACGCACACAGTTGGCACCGACAGCTTACTAAAAGCGGTGACGTATTGAATACGAAGCGTTTGCATTACAATGTGAGCATAGCAGCCTCACGCTTTTGGAATTATAACCAATCCTTGGTTTGGCCATGGCTGCTCCAGACCACAACACATACATTATGAAAGTATTAAAACATATCTTCATGGTAGCCGTATTGTTCGGCTCAATGATTCTTGCAGGTTGCAACAAGAATGATGCGACCATCAATGTCAAGGTAGAGAAGGATGGCAAGCCAGTGGCTGGCATACTGGTGTATCGCTTTGACAGCGACCTGAGCGAAGCATTCTATGTCAACAAAATTCATGCAGACGTCAACGCAGCAACGGACGACCAGGGCGTAGCTGAATTTAAGATTAACACCATGGATTTCCTGAACCAATCATCAGTGACCTTCATCTTTGAGACCTTTGACGACAAGGAGAAAGTCAACGGCAAGGTTGCTGCATCGGTCAGCAAAGGTGGCTCTAAAGAGGTGACTATCAAGCAGTATTAACCTCTGCCACTATACGTCATATCATCCAATCAGCCCGACATCGGCGGGTTGATTGGTTTTTTTATATGCACTCTTTTACGAAAAGATTTGCAAATGTCAGATTATTTACGTTACTTTGCAGCCATTATTTCCTGAAGCTATCATTTGATATAAAAAGAAAGGTCTGTTCACTGACTACTGAAGGCTGGCGAATAGTCGCACGGTACGAGATTAAACAACGCCGAGCAATTATGGCACAAACGTAAATAGGGCATCGGATATCTCTTCCGTACGCGGAGTCTTAACCAAGATCAACAAGAAGTCGCCGCACGCAGCTGACCAGACGATGCGTACTCCATGGTTATACAGAAATCCTCCGCCTGCACCGAAATCGGTAGGGGCGGAGGATTGGATTGTAACGGTGATGGTTCGGGGGAGGGCAATCAGCGGCAGCCGGCTTCGGGGTCGAAGGTAGGTGGCACGTCGAACTGCTCGTCTGGAGTGTAGGGAAGGGATTCGTCGGCAAGCACCTTCTGCATGTACAGCGCCCAGATGGGTAGTGCCATGGATGCACCCTGACCATCAGACATGCGGTCGAAGTGAATGGCACGATCCTCACCGCCTACCCAGCAGCCGCTGACCAGCGATGGAGTAAAGCCCACGAACCAACCATCGGAGTTATTCTGCGTAGTGCCTGTTTTGCCACCGGCGGGCATTTTCAGTCCATACCTGAATCGCGCCCGGACGCCAGTTCCGTGGTCCATGACGTTGCGAAGCATATAGATCATTTTGTACGAAGTCAGTTCGGAGATGATTTCGCGCTGTTGAGGATGGAAGGCTGCAATGACGTTTCCCTGCTTATCCTCGATGCGCGTGACGTACAAGGGGTCAATACGTATGCCGTGATTGGGGTAGGTGGTGTAAGCGTCCACCATCTCCTTGACGCTAACCTCACATGGTCCGAGACAGATGGAAACAACGGGATCAAGTTGCCCTTGTATGCCAAAGGAGCGCATCAGTCGCACGAGCTGATTGGGGGTATAGAGCGACATGAGGTAGGCAGAGATCCAGTTGGATGATTGCTGTAATCCCCAACTAAGCGTAACGGTGTCTCCTTGGTTCTTGGTGTGCTCGTCGCGGGGCGTCCAGCTGACACCATTGCCGTCAACAAGAGTGACAGAATCGTTGACCGTCTTGTCACACGGCCACATGCCTTCATCCATGGCCAGTGTGTAGAGATAGGGCTTAACCGTTGAACCTACCTGACGACGGCCGAGCGTGACCATATCGTACTGGAACTGCCGGAAATTAGGTCCTCCCACATAGGCCTTGACATGACCGGAACGTGGATCCATCGACATGAATCCGCAACGCAGGAAATGCTTGTTCCAACGAATAGAATCCATTGGCGACATAACCGTATCAATCATTCCGTTATAGGAGAACACCTGCATGGGTATGGGGGTGTCGAAGTTCTCGCGGATAGCTTTTTCGTTCCAGCCTTGTCGTTTGAGGGCACGATATCGGTCGGTCTGCCGCATTGATCGAGTCATGATACCATCTATTTCCTCTTTGCTTAGATCTCGTGAGAACGGTGCATAGGACTTGCCTTTTTTCTCACTGAAGAATCGTTGTTGTAGATCTTGCATGTGCTCGCTAACCGCCTGCTCGGCGTATTGCTGCATGCGGGAGTCAAGAGTGGTGTAGATGCGCAGGCCGTCCTGATAGAGGTCATAGTGCATACCGTCGGGCTTGACGTTCTTCTGGCAGAAACCGTACAGGGGATTGTTCTCCCACTCACGGCGGTCAATCTCATATTGCAGTTGGTTCCACTCGGAGTAATTGTTAGGATTAGGCTCCTTGGCAGTGAGCGTGAGGCGGAGAAACTCGCGGAAGTACGGAGCCAAGCCTTGCTTGTGATCTACAGAGTGGTACTTTACCTCCACCGGCATAACGGACAGAGAGTCGAACTCCTGTTGTGTAATCTTCTCGTACTTCACCATCTGTGAGAGGACGGTGTTACGTCGGTTGAGAGCACGCTGTGGATGACGGATGGGGTTGTATAGCGAGGGGTTCTTGAGCATACCGACAAGCATGGCAGCCTGCTCAATCTTCAAATCGGATGGGATGGTATAGAAATACACATATGATGCCGACTGAATACCAACGGCGTTGTACAAGAAGTCAAACTGATTGAGGTACATGAGCAGAATCTCATCCTTGGAGTAGAGCCGCTCGAGTTGCGTGGCAATAACCCATTCGATGGGTTTCTGCAGAGCTCGCTCAAGGATATTGTTCGCTCGTGGAGACCATATCTGCTTAGCCAACTGCTGTGTGAGTGTTGAACCACCACCGGCACGCCCGAGTTTGAGCACGGCACGGAACAAGGCCTTGAAATCCACACCTGTATGTTCGTAGAATCGTGCGTCCTCGGTTGCGATGAGTGCATCAATTACGTATGGACTGAGGTCGGAGTACTTGACGCCGACACGGTTCTCCTTGATATAGTAGCGTCCCATACTGACCATATCCTCGGTAAAGATCTCCGAAGCGTAGGTGTTCTTAGGGTTCTGCAATTCGTCAAGTGGCGGCAAGTAGCCTACCCAGCCTTTGACAATGCCTACAAAGATCAGGTACAAAGCAAGTACACCGGCTGCAAATAGTCCCCAAAACCATAAGAGGAATTTAACTTTCTTATTCATTTATTCTCGCATTAGATCAGTTATAATCGTATTCAGTATGTTGATGCCTTCCGGTGAGGCTATCAGTCGTCCGTTGGTGTGGCGCAACTTGCCTGAAGCAATATACATTTCCGCCTTTTGCAGGAGCTCATCCGTTGCTGCAATGCCTTTGCATGTTCTCAGGCCAAGCATAATGTGCTCGTTGTATTTCTCTGTTTCCGTCAGTTTCTCGTGCTTGTAGGGTACTTTGCCGTTCATAATGTTGCGCAGATATGTGTGCAAACTGGCAATATTCCACTGTCGCACCATCTTGCCGTCATATGAGTGCGCTCCGGCTCCCAGACCAAGGTATGGTGTGCCGTCCCAATAACTGCTGTTGTGCTTGCTCTCAAATCCCGGCAAAGCGAAATTGCTGACCTCGTAATGTGTGTAGCCGGCATCTTTCATTCGCTTGCACAGATAGGCGTACATCTCGTTGGCGAGGTCTTCATCCGTCTCGCGTAACGCGCCTTTCTCCCTGAGTTGCCACAGCGGTGTGCCTTCCTCATACGACAGGCAGTACGTGGATATATGCTGTACGCCTAATGCCAGAGCTGTATCTATATCCTTCTGCCAACTCTCCATCGTCTGGTTGGGCAGGGCATACATCAGGTCAATACTGATGTTCAGGTAGCCATGTTCCTGTGCCAGTTGGATAACTTTCTTCGCCTGCTTGCTGTCATGCCGGCGGTTGAGGAACGCCAGCATCCCGTCATCGAACGATTGTATGCCTAAACTCAATCGGTTGATTCCCACGGCTTTCCATGCGTTGAGTTTGACTTCGGTCATGTCGGATGGGTTGGCCTCAATTGTCACTTCATCGGCTCCTGCTACAGGTAGTACGTGCATCAAGCGTTCCATATCCCGGACAGCCAATTGTGAGGGTGTTCCTCCGCCCAGATAGATGGTTCGAACCACTTCGTCTTGTGGCAAGTACTTGCTACGCAGGCCGTACTCCTTGATCAGTGCATCCACATAAATGCTGCGCGACGCCAGTTCGGTTGTGGAGAAGAACCCGCAATACGAGCATCGGGACTTGCAAAACGGGATATGTATGTAGATGCCAGGCACGATTATTTCAGTTTTCAGTTTGCCAGAGGTGTTTCATCCATTCGGCCATGCGTTGCTCCGTAGGGCTGCCTTGTGCCTGCCAGAACTTCATGCCTTGCAGTGCATCGGGCATGAACTGCTGCTTGACGAAGTGATTGGGGAAATCGTGTGCGTACTTGTATCCCTCGCTGTAACCGAGTTCTTCCATCAGTTGTGTCGGAGCATTCCTTAGATGCAAGGGGACAGGCAGATTGCCGCTCTGCTGCACTTCGCGCAGGGCATCATCAATGGCGAGGTAGGCGGAGTTGGACTTCTGCGAAGTAGCGAGGTAGATGGTAGCCATAGCCAGTGGAATGCGTCCTTCCGGCCAGCCGATCTTGGTGAGGGTGTCGAAGCATGCATTGGCAACAAGCATGGCATTGGGGTTAGCCAAACCTATATCCTCGCTGGCAGAGATAACGAGCCGTCGTGCAATGAACTTAGGGTCTTCCCCGCCGGCAATCATCCTTGCTAACCAGTAGATAGCGGCATCCGGGTCGCTGCCACGGATGGATTTGATGAAAGCAGAGATTATATCGTAGTGCAGTTCGCCATCCTTGTCGTATGCTACGGGGTTCTGCTGTAGGAGTTGGGTGATTGTGTTGTTGTCGATGACCGTGGTGCCGGAGTTGCTGACGAGTTCGATGATATTGAGCATCTTACGTGCATCGCCACCTGCGTAGCGGAGGATGCTTTCTGTCTCCCGGACCTCGATGTGTTGCTCGCGGATGCTCTCATCCTCGTTGAGCGCACGGTTGAGCAATAGGAGCAGATCATCCTTGCCTAATGGTTTGAGCACATATACCTGACAGCGGCTGAGCAGTGGTGTGATGACCTCAAAGCTCGGGTTCTCGGTTGTGGCACCGATGAGTGTGACTAATCCTTCCTCCACAGCCCCGAGCAGGCTATCCTGTTGCGATTTGCTGAACCGGTGTATCTCATCGATGAACAGGATGGGGGAGCGCTGGTCGGTCTGCGAAGCAAACAATCCTTGTTGTGTACGCCGGACCTGACGTGCTTTGTCGATCACGTCGCGTACCTCTTTGACGCCCGATGTGACAGCCGACAGGGTGTAGAACGGTCGCTCCAGTTGATGCGCGATGATGCGTGCCAGAGTGGTCTTGCCCACGCCCGGAGGTCCCCACAGGATGAACGACGACAGGTTGCCGCTCTCTATCATCTGGCGTAGCACAGCACCTTCACCTACCAGATGCTGCTGGCCTATATATTCATCCAATGTGCGGGGCCTAAGCCTTTCTGCTAACGGTTGCATTGTTAATCAAATCTTTGGCGTTTTGTATAGCTGATTCAGTGGGGGTGTTGCCGCTGAGCATCGTAGCTATCTCTGTTATGCGCTGGTCAGCGTCCAATGTGCTAATGTGCGTTTCTGTGCGTGTGTCAGTATCCTGCTTATACACCTTAGCATGCGCCTCGCCATATGCGGCGATCTGTGGCAGGTGAGTGATGGCAATGACCTGACGGTTTGCGCCCATGCGGCGGAGTATATCGCCCATACGTGTGGCAACACTGCCGCTGACGCCTGTGTCTATCTCATCGAAGATGATGGTGGGCAGTGCCGATGTGTCGGCGGTCAAGGCTTTGATGGATAGCATGATACGTGCTACCTCGCCGCCGGATGCCACATCTGCTACGCGCTGTAGTGATTGCCCGAGGTTGGCGGCAAAGAGGAAGTCTACAATGTCATGACCTGTAGGCGAATAATCCTCTGCAGGTGTTACGTCCACCTGCATGTTCGCGTGATTGATGCCCAATTGACTTAGGTCGGCAATCAGGCGCTCGGCTATGGGTTGGCAAACAACTTGGCGTGTCTTGGTGAGGAGGTCTGCAGCTTTGGCCATTTTGTCGTGGGCGACTTGCTTCTCTGCAGTAAGGCGTTCTATTTCTTCATCAAAATGCTCCAGCACTTGCGATTGCTTATCAAGTCGTGCTTGCTCATCAAGCAGCTCGTTTACCGTTCGGCAATTGAACTTACGGAGCAAGGTCTGAATGAGCATCAGTCGCTCTTGCACTATCGATAGTCTCTCGGTATTGGTCTGTGTGTTGTCTAGGATACTCTCGCTTTCCTCCGCTATATCCTTCAGTTCGATATAAGTGCTGTCGATGCGTTGCTGCAGTTGTTGCGAGATGTTGTTGATGTGGATGGTTTTCAGCGCTTGCAGCACCGAACTGTTATCACCATTGAGCACCTCGATTATTTGAGCCAACTGTGCACGAATCTCCTCTGCGTGGGATAGGGTATACTCCTCTTGCTCCAGTTCTTCTTGTTCTCCCTCGTGCAGGTTAGCCTCGACGAGTTGGTTGAGTTGGAACTGAATGTAGTCGGCATCTCGCTGTACCTGCGAAGCTTGTCGTTGCAAGTCGTTCAGGGCTGCTGCTGCAGCTATGTACCACTCATATGCTTCGGTGTAGTCAGCGCGCTCTTTGCTGTTCTTGGCGATGGCATCCACTACCTCAATTTGGAAGCCGCTATCTGCCAGTAGAAGGTTCTGGTGTTGGCTGTGAATATCAATCAATCGAGCACTCAATGCTTTGAGTTCAGCCATGCTGACCACCTCGTCGTTGACGAACGAACGGGAGCGTCCGCTGCGATTAAGCTCCCTTCGGATAAGAATCTCCTCACCCTTGTCAAGAAATGTGGCCTCTATAACACACTTGTCTTCTCCCTCGGTGATGGTGCGCGTGTCGGCTTTTGCGCCCATGACTAGCGCGAGAGCACCGAGCAAGATACTCTTGCCTGCACCCGTCTCGCCGGTGAGCACCGTGAAGCCGTCAGCAAGCGACAGATCCAGATTGGCTATCAATGCGTAGTTATGTATGGTCAGGTGCTGTAACATAGTGGAAAGTCAAAAGCTATTCATTAATTCTGTCGTAAGTGTTCTGCCGTGTGGGGTCGATGCGCATGAGTGTCTCGTACACCTCTTTCTTCTCTTTGTCTGTTCCGTTCTTGAACAGGTCAGCGAGTTCATCAGCTTTGGCGTCGAGGAAGATAGTGACAATGTATGTTGCGGGTCGGGCAGTATTGGCTTTGTGCAGTATATTGATGCCCTCAGCAATACGTGCACGTCCGTTGGCCACGTTTGCAGCCATTTGATCCAAGCCCAGACGATGGTATTCATAAATATACTCGCGGAACGGCTTGAATGCTGCGTCGTTGAGGTTGGAGATGATGGCGTAGCGGTTTTTGTTGCCGCTGCTACGGTCATATGCCAGCCACGCTTGTTGTTCATGCTCACTCATGCTGGCGCTCTGGCATGTCTGCACGATAGCCTCGCAGGCGTCAAAGCATCCTTGCCCGCCCATGCGCGAGTAGGTGGCGAGGTCAAAACCGATGATCAGGTAGCAGTAGTACGCCAACATGGCAGTTAGGTTAGTGGTGAACGTGTTCTGCTGGAAGTCCAGGCGGTCAAACTCCTGGTACATGAAGTTGAAGTACTTGTCGCGAATGTTCAGCACTGGCGAGGAGTACGACGTTCCGTATACTGGGCGCCGGCTTTGCAGCGTCATCTCGCACGTGTACTCATTGTCAGCAACGCTTGCCACCACGATAAGCATGCTACACTCAATACGCTCCATGTCGGCAAACGTCATGTTTGTCCACTTGGTGGTGTTCATGTAGTCCTCGATGGATTTCTGCAAGGTTTGGAAGACTTGTTTGTTTGAGCCTTCAATCTTATCGCTGTTGATCGTAACGTGGCAGTTGAGCTCTTGCGCTGCAAGGAGCAGACAACAACTCAGTGTCACTATACTGCATAGTATTCTTTTCATTCTGTCACTTCTCAATGGAAACAATTGCTCCTGTTTGCGGGTTAAATGTAATATGTGTGGACATGTTGAGCAGCGCACTGTTCACCGGCACGCTCACGCCCCACTGTGCAACTTCTACCGGGTGGTTCAGGAGTTCATTGTCGCCATAATTGACAATGAGTTCGCCGTTTCCGGGGAGATTATAGTAGAGCGTAGGGATTTTCTGCGCCTGCTTTTCGGGTTTGACGATTGCGTGCATGTTCTTGTTCAGCCTGATGGTGACAGGCTCCCCGCTCAGGTCATCGGTAGCTACTACGCCATAGTGACGGCTGAAACGGAACAATATGCTCTCTTCGTTGCTAACTGGCGTCGTAGTTGGTGTGTAAGTAAAGCGCTGCACATGGTGCACTATGGTACGACGGCCAACGAACAGCGCCGTCAGGTCTTGCTCGCGCTTGTCCAGTTCTTGTAGTATCTGACGCAGGGCGGCACCATCTGCGGGATACTTATCCACCTCTCCGGCCAGCAAATTGAGGCGCATCTCGCGAATGCGGTAGATCTGCTTGGCAGCCCCTTCGGCCATCTTTGCGGTGGAGGATGCCATTAGTTGTTCCTCCAGCAGAGGCATCAGGTGGGTTGTTTCGGTGCCTACCAATGTCTCGCATTTATTCTTGTCACATGGCTTCTTATGCTTGTCACCCGGCTTAGGAGTATCCAAAAGAATATTATATCCTGCCAGCGTGCCCCAAGGTGACAGGCTTACCAGTTGCGTCTTGCCGCTCTTGTCGCTGATGATGAACTGGCGTGTGGTGTCTGCTGATGCCATGGTAGCGAACGTCACGTTCTTGAGCACAAACTGCCTATCAGCTTTGGTTATAACGTCTTTTGTACCCAGGTACCGCTCGGAATACTGGTAGAACTGTCCCACCTCTGTCACCACCTCGTCATACTCGGCAGTCAGCAATAGCTGGGTTAACGGCATGTAGTATACCAGTACCGGTTCATCTTCCGGCAGTGTCGTGGCATTAACGTTCATCCATGGTGCACTGCACAGGAGCAATGCAATCATCCAACAGGTTAGATTTTTCATATTCTGAATATTTTTTTTGCTTCATTAGCTTGTGCCAAGAACATCTCGTAGCCGTTTACTATCGTTGCCCTTTGTTGCTCTCCTAAAGCAAGGAAAGGCGTTTTCTCGGGGTTATAGATGCAATCGAACAACAAGTGTTTGCTCGTCAGTTGGTCGTATGGCAAGCATGGCATTTGGTTGTCAAGCGGACGCATCCCGAGGGGTGTACAATTGGCTATTACGGTGTGCGAGCGGATGATTTCGGCTGTCAGATCTGCATAGGTCAAGTCTCCTTTGCCGGCTTGCCGGCTTACAGTCAGCACATGTATTCCCATCTGTTGTATGGCAAATCGCACAGCCCGAGCAGCACCACCTGTTCCTAGGACCAAAGCCTGTTTATCTATAGGACGCAGATATGACTTCAAAGCAGCCATCGCGCCCAGCCAATCCGTATTGTAGCCGTGTTTGTGATAAATGACATTCACGGCACCTATCTCACGCGCAGTATCGTCTACTGCATCCAGATAGGCCATCACGCTTTCTTTGTATGGCGAGGTCACATTCAGTCCGTCAAGCCTGTCCAGCAATGGCTTCACTTCCTCGATCGAGGCTATCTCATATACCTTATAATCAGCATCTATGTGCTGTTCACGGAACAATTTGTCGAAGTATGTTTTCGATTGTGAATGCCCCAATGGCTTGCCTATTATACCAAAATGCTGCATATAGTTCTAATCTCTGATATTTAACATCAAACTCTTACTATACTGTGTTTCCGAACAACCAATGTGCCTCCGGGAGTATGGAAACGCTTTCCACTTTCGCCGCGTCGCAGAGCCTCATATATCGCCTCTATGTCCTTCGGCTGATACTCCTTGATATCTTCATACAGTTCCACCAGATTGCGTGCCCGGGATGGAATGTTGTCTTGTATGTCGGCGTACCCTTGCATGTACGCGGCTGTGGCACAAATGTTTTCTATCTCACCCTTGCTGCATGTGTTCAACCATGCACGGATAGCGTTTCGGCGGATGCTTGTATCGCTGTTAGTAGAATCCTCTACCCATTTTAGTTTTCGTATATCGCGCAGATAATGAATTATATACTCGTGCGTTGTGCAGAGTAGGGGACGAATCACCATGGGCTCGTTGCCTGTCACCGGATTGACGCTTTTTGCGCGCATGCCGGCTAACCCTCTCAGGCCTGCTCCGCGTAGCAGGTTCATCACAACGGTCTCTGCTTGGTCGTTCTGATGATGAGCAACAGCTATCGCTGCACATTGTTCTTTACAAGCTATTTGCTCAAACCATCGGTAGCGTAACTCTCTGGCAGCCACCTCTATGCTTGTATGCTGCTCTGTAGCGTAAGCCTTTGTGTCAAAGTCCGTTACGTGAAATGTCAGTTCGCGTTCAGCCACAGCAGCTTGCACGAATGCCTCGTCCCGATCACTCTCTGAGCCACGCAGGTGGAAGTTGCAATGCGCAACCACGCAGGTGTATCCGCCTCGTTGGAGTACATCAAGCAGGGCTATAGAATCTGCTCCGCCGCTCACGCACACCAAAACTCGTGCTCCCGGCTCGAGCAGTTCTTGTGTGCGAATATATTGCTGTACTCTGCGTAACATCAGTTATTGTCTGGCCATTGCCGATTTAACTCTTCCACCTCTACCAAATGGTTGACAATGGCATAGATGGTTAGTCCGGCCGTAGAATGGATATTCAACTTGCGCGCAATGTTCTTTCTGTGCGACACTACAGTGTGCAACGACAGGTGCAGCTGATCGGCAATCTCTTTGTTTATCAACCCTTGTACCACCAGTGTCAGCACTTCTTTTTCGCGTTCACTCAGTTCTTCCTGCTGCTTTGGGCTTTCGGACTTTGATTTGCGATTGTTTGCTTGCTCTTTCTGTTTTTGTATCGCAGGACGAAGAATGTCATCCTCGATGCCACAATGCATCTTGAGCTCTTCCTCTGTCTGGTATATGCCCAGTAGCACCGTGGTCATCAGCTCGTTGGCAAAAGGATAACTCGGGTGGGATGGGTAGTATTTAACGATCAGATTAACCAGTTCGTGCAGTTTTTGTGTTATGTGCTGGTCGTCGGTCGCATGTACTTCCAACCGCCCCTCGT
The DNA here is from genome assembly GCA_946403215.1 of uncultured Bacteroidales bacterium. Classification (GTDB taxonomy): domain Bacteria; phylum Bacteroidota; class Bacteroidia; order Bacteroidales; family Paludibacteraceae; genus Colicola. Next base: position 33,520 of record CAMIZG010000017.1, read on the forward strand.
CCTCATGCTCAATGTGGGTGCGTATTTCTTGCACATATTCATCATAGTAGCGGAGGATGAGCAGAGGAATCTGGTTGGTCGTGTCCGTCGGGTCGATAGCTTCTATGAGTTGACGCCTCAGACGGGGCAACTGGAACTCCAGGAAATACGCATGTGCATTCCTTAGGTACTTCTGCAAGGTAGGCAGATCAATCTCCGTGCGTTCGATCATGGTATCACATACGCGATCATCGCTGCGTACATTGTTCACTATAGCCAAAAAGGTCGGCGTGTGGATGCCATTTTCCTCACACACCGATTCTATAGTCTTGTCGCCTACACCCATAGGGATACCAAAGCGGCTTACGATCTGCATCGCGCGCTTATCGCGAGATAATAACTCGCTCATTTTATCTATGCCTCTGTAAATCATGACTCCCGTTTGCATATATACATGCGCTCACATACGTGTGCATACTTTTTAACCCGCAAAGATACAAAAAATAATTGACTTTTGCAAATTTTTGAGAAAAAATCTTCAGAATAGGGTAATAATTGTTTTCTCTTTCGTAAAATAGTGCGTTACGGGGACGAATACAATAAAGGAGCAACCAATAGAGGCTGCTCCTGAATGATTGCGAGGAAAGCACATTAGAAGTTATACTTCGTCATCAATTGTACACGGTGGTTGGTTACCCAGTGCAGACCACTGTCAGCCAAACCATTAGTGCCAAGGTCGCCTTTGCCGTACTGCACCGACGTTATCTCGTACTCGCAGCCGAGCTGGAACTTGCCAACGGTATAGAGCAGGGTGGGCGTGATGCGGTACATCTGGTTCATATTCAGCGCACGAGGCATGAAGAGCTCCTCTTTGCCGATCTTGCCGTCACCGTTCATATCAACCAGCGGTTGCACAGTACCCAGATTGCGCACGTAACCCGCAAACAGGATACCTTGCAACTTCTGCGGATGTTTATCCTCCTGCTGTCCGACCTTTCCGCCGTACACGATACTCAGCCACGATGAACTGTTCTGCATGGGCGTGTACTCGAACGAACCATCGCTGTTAACACCGCAAATGCCGTAGCCGCTGTTCAGGTTCATGTGTTCACCTGCCTGAGCGAAGATGGTCTTGGCTTTGATCGAGAAGTCACCCTGTTTGTATTGCAGATAGAGGTATGGTGAGACGGTAGTTATACGGTCTTTTACGAGTATATCCGTGCCGGACGCATCCTTGCCTATATGACGGGGCTTGATGCTCAGTACGTCAGCACCGGCGCGCATCAAGAATCCCTTGGTATGAACCGACAGACCGAGGTAAGCCTCGGGGGTCTTGCTGTATGCTATATACTCGGCTGACTGACCTTCAGGACCGGTGGAGTTATACTGCATCTGCCAAATAGCGGCCCCCGTCAAGGTGACGTACTGTCCCAGACGCGCATCCATCTTCACTTGGGGAGTACGGCTGAACGGACCAAACGGCGCGCCTGAGTTCAATGCTATTGCATCGCTCAGGTCTGCAGCCACAGGATGCCAGGCTTGACCAATCAACAGATCTACACGAGCAAAATCCTTATCGTTCATCCGCAAACTGTCCCAAGCCATGGTCAGATAAGCCTGTCGCAAACGGAACTGCGCTGTACCCGAGAGCTTGTGCGTCTGTGCTCCAACGCTATTGATGCCGGCATAGAAGTCGGCCTCAATCTTTGCTCCGAACTCCGTGCTGCGCCATTTGTAGTCGACGATATTCAGACCAACGCGCGTTGTCAGCGACAGGAAACGGAAAGTGCTGATGGCATTCAAGTCATCGCCATAGGCGTTGAGTTTCTCGTCTTTAGGCTGATAATTATACAAGTCACCCGTGCCCGATATACTCTCGCGGCTGTCAAATGCAAAGTAGTTGCGGATAAATCCGTAAGGTTTGAAGTGTTGCTTCAGATGCGACTTAACCGCCTCTTTCTTCTCCAGCTTAGCATCCTGGGGCTTGCTCACTTCCTGCGCAATTACATGCGTGCAAAGCATAGAGAACAAAATAATTATGCTTAATACTCGTTTCATCGTAATCTGTAATCTTTAATTCATTATTACGCAAACGGGAACATAAACAATACGGCATAAGCAATTGCTATACCTACCAAGCCTAAGATCAGTCCTACTTTGGCCATGTCGTTGGTCTTGATCAAACCGGTCGAACAAGCGATAGCATTCGGTGGTGTAGAGATCGGAAGCAGCATAGCGAACGAAGTAGAAGCCGCTACGCAAACCAGCAGGGTAGTCACGCCGCCGAATGCGCCTAACTGCTCACTCATGGCTGTACCAACAACGGCCAGAATAGGCACAAGCAGGTTAGCAGCCGACGAGTTGGCGATGAAGTTCGAGAGCAGCCAGCCTAACAAGCCTGCAATGATTAACACAGCAATAGCTGACCACGATGCAAACGGGATAGATTCCACCAGCGCAGCTGCCAGCCCCGTCTTGTTCAGAGCCGTACCGATAGCAAAACCACCGGCCACCATCCACAATACGTGCCAGTCGATCTTCTCAAAATCTTCGCGTTTGAAGATGCCTACCAGCGAGAACACAGCAAACGGGATAAGCGCTACCACATTCGAGTTCAGGTGAGTCAACTCACCGGTCATCCAGAGTAAGATAGTGCAAATGAACGTGATGGTCACAACCCAGAACTCCCAGCCGATCTGATGGTTCTCATTCGGCTCAATCACGATCTTCACGTCCTTTGCCTTGAACGGGAACAGGAACATCAGCAGCCACCATGCGAACAGGATCATGATGATCACCACCGGCACCATTCGTATCATCCATGCGCCGAAACCGATATTGATATCCATGGCCGACAACTGACCGATTGCGATGGCGTTAGGAGGGGTGCCGATAGGCGTACCCAGTCCGCCGATGTTGGCGGCAATAGGGATAGCCATGGCCAGACTAACACGCCCGCCACCGTCTGCGGGCAGGGTGCGCAGCACAGGAGCCAGGAAAGCAAGCATCATCGCTGCCGTAGCCGTGTTACTCATGAACATCGACATCACACTGATGAGCGTCAGGAAGCCGAGCAATACCCATTTGGGGTTCGTGCCGAAAGGCT
>CAMIZG010000018.1 GCA_946403215.1 uncultured Bacteroidales bacterium
AGTGTTCAACCTTTACCTGATCAAACGCCGGCACGCCGTAAGGCGTCTCAGGCTGGTCAAGCAGCGGGTTGGTGGATGTACAAGCAAGCATTGTCATTGCGATTGCACTTAAGATAAGATTTTTTTTCATTGTTGTAGTTGTTTTTTTCGGGATGGCTATATTGCGATATCTCGATACTTCGATATTTCGATATCCCGACTATTTGATTCTGACATTTTTCTCCATCGATTTCTTGATTCGCTCTCTGAGTTCAAGTGACTGAGTATCGGCTTTCTGATACCAATGCGGCTTGAAGTCCTGTGCGTACTTGCACTTGGCGAGTTTGATCTTCAGGTCATCCATCGAGCCGCTGACATTCACGCCCAGATAGATAGGGCTGAGTACGTTGATGTCGTAGTTGAAGGTCATGTTCGTGTTGTGGCGTCCGCCCAGAGCGACCATGTAGTTGTCCATCTGTACGCAGAGCGGATAGACGTCTATCTCGTTCTTGAAGATGGTAATCTCCGCATTGATGGAGTCGATCTTGTTCTCGGTCTTCTTGTTGAACATGAGCAGTCGGCTGATCTCCGAGAAGGTTTCGCCATCCAGTACCACCAGATCCTTGCCGGTGAGCGAGGCTGCACCGCGAAGGGTGCTCATCTTCGGCTTGTACTGGCTGTTCAGGTAGGTCTCTGCAGCCAGGTGGAACGCTGCGGCACCCTTGAACGATTTGAGCATAGGCATCATCTCCTCCAGATCAGGGATCATCGATAGCAGTTCGTCAATATCTACATCAATCATGTGATAGTCGAATCCGACATACAGGTGGTTGCGCCTAGGCGTGCGGTACATAGCAGTCAGCTGCAGTTTGGCAGCTTTGCAAACGAATCCGACCTCATCCAATATGAGGATGCCATTGTTGATGTATATGCCACCCTTCAGGTCTTTGGCGTTCTGGTTGAATACGTCTACGTCGCGCATGTGCGTGAGCAGTGCAAGGTTCACATCCTTCGGTACCAGGAAGGGATCTTTGTCTTCGGCTTTGGGCTCTTGGCCATTAGCCGTTGGCTGCTGATTGGTTTCTTCGGCTTTTGCTGTTGCTTCGGTTTCTTCGGAGCCTTTGTCATCGCTGAACCACTCCATGAGTTGGTTGACATCGCAGTGGTCGCTTACCACTTCCAGTTGCCCCTCAAGAATCGTGTCGTGGCGGAACCACTTGCCTATGTTGTGCACGTGTCCCTTCAAGTTCAGGTCGGACTTGCCGAGTTCAATACGCGAGTTGTCGATATCCATGTCGCGGTTGGAGTAGCTGAACTCGATGGAGGGAATGAACACCGGTTCGGGCAAGCGCTCGGGCATTCGTACTTCGCCGCGTTTCAGGTTCACTTTCAGGCGCGGATTCCATTGCAGGAGCACGTTCTCGCCCTTGGCGTTGTAGCGTGCTGCGGCTTCGAGTGCGAGCGTGCCTGTCTTGGCAGAGAGTTCGTCTCCCACCTTGGCTTGCACAGCTTGGGTGTTGATTTTGGCTTTCAGACGCGGCGCAGACTTGTCCTTCCTTCCGCCACTGACAGCAGCCTCCAGTTGGGTGGCCTGCAACTTGCCGCTTATGTCCTTGAAGAACCCGTCCAGCGCCTTGCAGTCAATCGATGCCTGCAGTACGGGCATCACAGTCGTATCCTTGGTGTTATACTCTGCATAAGCCGACAGTTTGGGCGCATCAATCACGCCACCCATGGAGTCCATCTGTACTTCGACGGGGTTGTCCGACTTCAGTGCAACGGCTGCGTACAGTACAGGATCTTTGCTCAGTACGTTGCCGGCTTCCAGCCGGATGGCTGACTTCTGCAATTTGGCTGTCAGCGGGGTAGCCATGCTGAAGTCCACGCGGTCGGTATTCAGGTCAATAGCAGCCCAGTTCACCTTAGGTTTGCTCGGGGCGGCGTTGGGAATCTGAACGGTTGCGTGGGTTTTACCCAAGTCGGCTATCATCGAATCCATTTGGTAGTGGATATCTGTCAGTGTAAGGTCAGCATTGATTTTACCCTTGTGCAGATTCATCTTTGTCAGGTCATCCAGATGGATCTTTGCAGCGGCTGTACCTTTGGTACGTCCCTTGAGCTCCATCTGCTTTGGCAGGAAGTAGTCGAAGTCCGGCAGGTTGGCATCCAGGTTGAGCTTGAGGTCGATGAGCATGTTCCCGAGCAGGTCATCCACACTGCCCTTTGCGTCAATCTTCGTTTGCTTGGTTTCGGCCGACAGACTGTTGATCACCACGTTCGATGCCTGTCCTTTGTTGAGGTTGAGATCGGCATCGGCGTTCAGCGTGAGCTTACGCAGCGTATAGGGTAGGGGCTTGTAACTGCCTTCGCCCTCGTCCAGCGTCAGATGTGCGCTTACGAGCGGCATCTCATTCTCACTGTACTTGCCGCGAGCGGTAGCCTCGAGTGTCAGCACGCCGTCAACGTCAAGATCCTTCAAGCTTTTGGTGAAGGTCTCCGGCACGAGTGCCAGCAGCGGTTTGATCTGCCACTTGCCAGTAGTCAGTGTGGCGTCCATGTCGATAGCATCGCCCAGCGTCACCTGACCATCCACGCCTAACTCAAACTCGTTGATGCCTAGTGTGGCTTTGCGTAGCACGAAGTGCATGGTATTGAGATCGGCAGCCATAGGGGCGTTAAGTGTCAGGTGCAGATCATTGGCGTAGGTCTCACCTTTGAGTTTGGCGCAGATGTCATGGGCACGGAGCGTGACGAGCATCTCATCCCAGTTAGCTGCCTTGGCTCCCAGTTCGGTAGTACCCAAGGATGCTTCGATGGTGTCCTTGGCATCCACAAAGGTGATCGCTTTGGCTTGTACGCGCAATCCATCCACCTGCAGATCGTTGAACGGCAGCGAGAAAGCTGTCGTATCTTCTTCCGTGCTATCCGGTGAACTGACGAACACCGAGAGGTTGTTCTCGCCGTTAGGATTAATGAAGAAGTTAACACTTGCGCCATCGAGGATAGCTTCGTGAACGTGGAGGTTCTTGTGGTTCAGGAACTCCATTACATCCACTGTGGCGGTCAGGTGTTTGGCCTCCACCACTGTGTCGCTCTGCGCGCCCTCCATGGGGTTGATGAGCAGCAAGCCGTCGGCACGCAGACCGAAGCGGGGGAAGGTGGAGAAGAATGTGAGATCCACCTCGCCTATCTCGTGCTCGCAAGTGATGAACTTGGCTGCGGCTTGACGCGCGATGGGTGTCAGACGGTCCGGGGTGAACACCACATACATGGCGATGCTCACTACCAGCACTACCGTCAGAAGGATACCCAGTAGCGTCCAACCGATGATTTTCAGTGCTTTCATTTCGTTTCAGTTACTTTGGTGAAGGTATACTTTTTGCTTGCATCATCTTTCTCGCAGAACTCAAGTTCCGAATCTGTCAATTTGGATACTATGTATATCTTCGGCAGCGTGGCATCGCTGTTGTCAAGCAGGTAGATGCATGTAAGCGTATTCGCCTGGAGGTTGTACTTGAACCAGCCATTGCGATCATTGTTCTCCCAGCCACTGAGCAAGTCTTGCTCGGTAACCTCTTCTGCTTCATCCCAGTCGCGACCACAGAAGTATTCCGGATCGTCGCTTTGTTCCGTCGTAAAACGGATATAGTGCTTTGAATCGGCTGTAGCGGCATCCTGCCAGAGGCTTTGCAGGTCTTTCAACTCAAACTCCGGTTGAGGTTCTGGTTGAGGATCCGGCTGAGGAGTGGCTTCTACTACTTTGGTGAAGTAGAATTTATTGTTCTTGTTGTCCTTCTCGTAGTACTCCAACTCCGACTTGGTCAGTCTGCTCACTACATAAATCTTCGGAATCTCAGCACCTTCGTTGTCCATGAGGTGAATTTCGGTAAGGCTGCCATTGGTCTTGAACTCATACTTGAACCAACCGTTGCCCGGGTGTCCGAGTTCATTGCGGCTATCGAGCAGATCTTGTTCAGTTACTTCGTCTGCTTCATCCCAATCGCGGCCTAAGAAATACGGATACTCATCAGAGCGCTCCTCGGTGAAGCGTGCAAAATGTTCTGTTCCGTTCTCCTGCCACAGGGCTTGCAGGTCGGAGAGCTTGAACTCGGGGTCAGAGCTGCTTCCACCTCCTCCACCGCAACTACTCAATGTAATACTGGCAATAGCGCAGAGCGCCAAATAATAAAACTTTCTTGTTTTCATATTTGTTATGCTTTTGTGATTTTAACTGTCAGGTTCATATCTTCGATTGCAGTGCCGTCGTGCAGACTATCCACCAGCGTTATGCTGTTGGCGAGTACCTGCGAGGCGATATATTCGCTGCAATGCTCTACAGCGTCGTTGACGGCGTCGTTGCGAACGATCTCCACGCGGATGCGGTCAGTGATGTCCAGTCCGCTGGACTTACGTAGGTTCTGCAGACGGTTGATGAGTTCGCGGGCGATGCCTTCTTCGATGAGTTCGGGCGTCAGTTCGATATCCAGTGCGATGGTCAGCACGCCGTTGTTCTGCACGAGCCAGCCGGGCATATCTTCGGTCAGAATTTCAACATCTTCGGCGATGAGCCGGTAGTTGACAGTTGACAGTTGATAGTTGCCTTCGGTTTCCATTTGTGCGATCTGTTCCTGCGTCATCGAAGCTATCTCGGCGGCTACGGCTTTCATATTAGCGCCGACTTTCTTGCCGAGGACTTTGAACTGCGGTTTGATCTTCTTGACGAGTTTGATCTCAGACTTGTCTGCAGGCACGATAGCGAGTTCCTTGACGTTCACCTCGGCACGGATGAGATCGGCTACGTGCTGTAGTGCTTGCAAGGTGGTATCGTCCTGCACAGGGATAACGGCTTTCTGCAGCGGCTGACGCACGTTCTTTTCGGCTTTCTTGCGGAGCGAGAGAATCATAGAGGTGGCTTGGTTGGCGAGATACATCGAACGCTCAAGGTCGGTGTTAATCATCGCTTCGTCGGCTTTTGGCCACTCGCTCAAGTGAACAGACTCACCCACGAGGTCGCGATAGAGGCGGTCAGCATAGAACGGCGCGTTCGGTGCCATGAGTTGGGCAACGGTCTTGAGGCAGGTGTAGAGAGTATCGTACGCCGCCTGTTTGTCGGCATCCATCTCACCGCCCCAGAAACGTTTGCGGTTCAAGCGCACGTACCAGTTCGATAGGTCATCTTGCACGAAGTCCGAGATAGCACGTCCGGCTTTCGTGGGTTCGTAGGCCTCATAAGCGGTAGTAACTTCCTTGATGAGGGTATTGAGCTTGGAGAGTATCCATAGGTCGATCTCGGCATAAAAGTCCGACTCGTTTTCGTCTCGTTTACGTGTCGTTTTCGTGTCGTTTACGTCTCGTTTACGTGTTTGCCAGTTGTCAACATTGGCATAGAGAGCGAAAAAGGCATAGGTGTTGTAAAGTGTGCCGAAGAACTTCCTGCGTACTTCCGCCACGCCCTCCGGATCGAACTTCAGGTTGTCCCACGGCGCACTATTGGTGAGCATATACCAGCGCACAGCGTCCGCACCGTAGGTATCCATTGCGCCGAACGGGTCAACGGCGTTGCCCAGACGCTTGGACATCTTGGCGCCAACTTTGTCGAGCACCAAGCCGTTACTGATGACGTTGCGGAAGGCGACTTGATTTTCAATCATCGTGTGAATGGCGTGCAGTGTGAAGAACCATCCGCGAGTCTGATCCACGCCTTCGGAGATAAAGTCGGCGGTGCGCGGTGCATCCTGGTTCTCGAAGGGGTAGTGGTTTTGAGCATAAGGCATCGCGCCGGAATCGAACCACACGTCGATGAGGTCGAGTTCGCGCTTCATTGGTTTTCCGCTCGGGGAAACGAGGATGATGCTGTCCACATACGGGCGATGCAGGTCGATGTTGGCGGGAGCGTAGTTGTCGGCGCTGTAGTCGCCGACCTTGAAGTTAGGCCAAGGGTTAGCTTTCATGAATCCGGCCTTGACGGATTTGTCGATCTCAGAGAAGAGTTCTTCAATGGAGCCGATGCAGAGCTCCTCCTGTCCGTCCTCGGTGCGCCAGATAGGCAGCGGTGTGCCCCAATAGCGCGAGCGGGAGAGATTCCAGTCGTTGAGGTTCTCCAGCCACTTGCCGAAGCGGCCTGTGCCGGTGGACTCGGGTTGCCAGTTGATGGTCTGATTGAGGGCAATCATCTCATCGCGGGCTGCCGTTGAACGGATGAACCAGCTGTCAAGCGGGTAGTAGATGATCGGCGTATCGGTACGCCAGCAGTGCGGGTAGTTGTGCACATGCTTCTCTATCTTGAGCACCGTGCCCTGCTGCTTCATGAGCATGCACAGGCGGATGTCGATGTTTTCGGCTTTGAGGGCTTTCTGCTCGTCGTACTTGCTGTCTGTCCAGAAGTTAACTTTGTCGTAGGCGTTCTTCACGAACTGTCCTGCCCAGACGTTGTAGAGATCCGTGTCCACGTATCCCTTCACGAAATCCTCGTTGAGGTCATCCGTCAGCCAGTACTTACCGGTAAAGTCTACCATCGGTCGTGTCTCGCCGTTCTTGGTGATCATGTACAGTGCAGGTACACCTGCGGCTTCGGCTACGCGCTTGTCGTCGGCACCAAAGGTGGGGGCGATGTGTACGATACCCGTACCATCCTCGGTGGTCACATAGTCGCCGCTGATGACGCGGAAGGCGTCAGCGCTGCGGTCGGTGATAAGGTTCTGCTCCTTGTTGTAATCCACAGGCTTGACCCAGGGGAAGAGCTGCTCGTACTTAAGGCCTACGAGGTCAGCACCTTTGTAGCGTGCTACGATCTGAGGTGCAAGCAGGTTACCCTCGGCGTCCTGAGCGCAGAGCTCTTTCCGGTAGGCATCCAGACGTGCCTCAGCAAGGATAATATGGTCACCATTGGGTGCGACGAGTTCAATGTAGTCGATCTTCGGTCCCACGCACAGCGCGGTGTTCGACGGCAGTGTCCAGGGTGTGGTTGTCCAAGCGATGATGAATCGTCCGTCAGCAAGGCGGAACTTAGCGGTGCAAGTCGTATCTTTTGTGTCGCGGTAGCAGCCTGGCTGGTTGAGCTCGTGGGAACTCAATCCTGTACCTGCCATCGGCGAGTAGGGTTGGATGGTGTAGCCCTTATATAGGTAGCCCTTCTTGTACAGTTGCTTCAGCAGGTACCACAGGGTCTCGATATATTTGTTGTCGTACGTTATATAGGGGTGCTCCAGATCGACCCAGTATCCCATCTGTTTGGTCAGGTTCGTCCATTCGCGGGTGTACTTCATCACCTCCTGGCGGCAAGCGGCGTTGTACTCATCGACGCTGATCTTGCGGCCTATATCCTCCTTGGTAATGCCGAGTTTCTTCTCCACGCCTAACTCCACCGGCAGACCGTGGGTATCCCAGCCGGCCTTGCGCTGCACCTGATAGCCCTGCATCGTCTTGTAGCGGCAGAACGTGTCCTTGATGGTGCGTGCCAGCACGTGATGGATGCCCGGCATACCGTTTGCCGACGGCGGCCCCTCGAAGAACAGGAAAGGCTTATGCCCTTCGCGGGTAGTGATACTCTTGTGAAATAGGTCTTCTTGTTCCCACTGTGATAACACCTCACGGCTCACCAGGGGTAAATCCAACTGCTTGTATTCAGCAAAATGTTTCATTGTACTATATGAATGTTTGTATGTATTTTTGTATCTGAATGTATTTATACTTTGCGTAAAATATATAACCGCATACTATTGCGCTGCAAATATAATAAATTTTTCCCACATTTGCAAGTTTTCAACCCATAAATCGTCCAAAAAGAATACAATTCTTTTCAAATGTGCAAACCCGTACTGCTATTATGCGTGTTTTTGAGGTCATTTGGCATAATTTTTGCTGTTGTTTTTCGCGAAACGCGATTTGAATTAAAGTCTCTATAATTATGAAGCATTTCCCAATTATTGCATTACTCAGTCTCGTACTGACGATGCAAGTTAACGCACAGCAGTTTTTTCGTTCAGTATCCGATGCGATGCGTAGTTTGCCTGCATTGCCCACAGCTGAGCAAATCATTTCTGATCAGGCCAAAGAGCAGTACACGGAGAGCCAACTCAATCCGTTCAGTCAAGCTGTCGAGCAGTCGATGCTCTACACCGCTACCGAGTATTCCGCCATCACAGCCCGCATGCAGAGCGCGAACCACAGGCAATCGGAGCGCAGCCAGTCGGCCATGCAGCAGTACAACAAGAACGTTGAAGCCGGATTGATGCCTTCGCAGCAAGAGATGATGCAGATACTTATGTCCAGCGGTATAGACCTGAATAGCGCCTCTGAGCAACAGATCATGGATGCCGTGGCAGGTGCTGTGTCGAAGAAGTGGGGCATCAGCAAGGACGAGTACCTAAAGATTGTCAGTATGGCGCAACGCAACGAAAAGCAGGCGGAGGAGTACATGAAGGCCAATCACCCTGACCTGTACAAGCGTCTGTATGCCACCAATGCCGGCTACAGTCAGCAGGCGGATGAGGGCGAAGACCCGCGTAATGCACGCTTCGAACAGATAGGTGACGAACTGAATGCCCTGCAGGAGCAATTGTCGGCCGTGCTGAGTAACTACCGCGAACCCGCTGACTTACAGGAGGATAATGTGCAGGATGTTCAGACCGAGGCCAAGCGCTGGCTAGAAGCTCCAACAGCGTATCAGCGTGAGCTGAAAGCCGTGTTCGACAAAGTGGCGGCGCTGGAGACGGAGAACGAGCAACTCGGTCAACAAGGTGCACCGGACAATGTGCTCTATCTGATGAATAAGCAGCGCACACTCATGTTCATCAACCAACTGATGCAACTTATCACGCCTTACCGTGACGCACTCAACTTTCCCCTCCAGGTACAACCTGAGGGTGTAGAAGGTGCTGGCTGATAACGCTGATACCAATAGTGATGATGGAAAACGAGAAGCAACATATAGGGCAACTGTTTGACCGCATAGCCGGTTCGTATGACGGCTTGAACCACCTGCTGTCGCTTAATATCGACAAGTCTTGGCGCCGTCGGGCCATACGAATGTTACCGCCTGTAGAGCAGGTGCTGGACGTAGCTGTCGGCACCGCCGACCTGACGATTGAAATGCTGCGGCAAGGGAAAGCGCGACAGATAGTGGGACTTGATTTGAGCCAAGGGATGATGGCTATCGGGGAGAAGAAAGTGGCCGAACATGGCTACTCTGATTGCGTTCGGTTTGACTACGGCAGTGCGCAGCAGATGCCTTATGCCGATAGCTCGTTTGATGCCGTGACATGCTCCTACGGTGTGCGCAACTTCGCGAACATGGATGAAGGTCTCCGAGAGATGCACCGCGTACTGCGTCCGGGAGGCGAGGTGATGGTGTTGGAGTTCTCGTACCCCACGCGTCCGTTTATCCGTTGGGCATACGATCTTTACTTCACGCATATATTGCCGTTTGTCGGCAACCTGCTTAGCCGCAACAAGGGTGCGTACAACTACCTCAACCGTTCGGTCAAGCACTTCCCCTACGGCGAAGCGTTCTGCCAGCACCTGCGTGCAGCAGGTTTCACGGATGTAACCGCCACACCTCTGACCTTCGGAATAAGCACTATTTACCGAGGGAAAAAGAGTGATATGAAAAAATGAAAAAAATGGCAGAAAAATTTGCAAATGTCAATTATTTTTCGTATCTTTGTAGTGATTTCGGACATAGGCTGAGAAGCGCGAAAAGTGCTTGAAAACAGCAAAATTCCCGTGCTTGTAAGTTGTTGAAAAACAGAGAAGAAGGCTCATGAGGTTCCTATAAGATTCCTATGAGCCTTCTATGAACTTTATAGAACGGACCGTGGGGGCACGTCTGTGGAGTTCCTTAGGTCTACAACCTGACTTCTATTGCCAATGTTCCCCAGGCACCGGGCATGAGCAGGGCGCCGTAGTCGTAGTAGTGGCGGTTGGTGATGTTGGTGCACTCGGCGCTGATCTTGACGCGGTCGTTCTGCCAGCAGAGGGAGCCGTCCAACAGTAATACAGGCTTATACGAGGTGACTATACCTTCCGCGGAGGTGTAGTCACCTTCGCGTTTCTGCCAGCGTAGCGTCCATGATGCCGCGAGCACCCCTGTGCGGTGCGGGTCACGCGACACCCATATACCGTGCTCAATGCCGAAGACGAGCTTATGACTCAGGTAGTCCAGGTAGCGCGACTGCGCCTCATGCAGGTTCAGGTCGAGCCATGTGTATGCGTAGGAGAGTTTGACCTGCCTCAGCCAGGCGTTGAGGCGGTAGGCGACAGTCAGTTCCGTGCCGGCCGAGTGGATGCGCTGTTGGTTCATGGCGTGGTACGGACGCCGTGTGTCGGCGGGTACATACACCCAGTCGATGATGTTCGTGCCCAGTCTGTACCAAGCATCGGCCGTGAGGCTAAGTCCCTTGTAGTTGTATGTGCCACCGAGGGAGAATGTCCACATCTTCTCGGGTTGCAGGTTGCGGTTGCCGAGTTGGTTGCCGGCATCGTATCGGAGGTCGGTGAACGTAGGCATGCGCACAGAGCGCCGGGCATTCGCGTACACCGAACTGCCGGGCATATACTCGTAGCCGATGTTGGCACCTAAAGCATAGTGATGTCCGAAGAACGTGTTGTAAATGCCGCTCAGTCCGATGGAGGCGTTAAGCCGGTCGTAGTGGAAGGTCTGCCGTGCGAAGTAGGTGAGGTTGACGCGATTGGTGTCACCCAGGTTGGTGGAGCGTATATTCTCGTTGCGTGCCTCGATGCCGAAGCTGGTCGTACCGAGCCATGAGATGTACGCAGCCTGCAACGTTGCCGAGGCCGTCTGTGTAAGATGGGTGTTGCTGCCGGGCTTCTGTCCGCGATGCCACTCATAGTGGTCGTGGTTAGCCCGGTAGGCGGCTTTGGCCTCCAGGCTCCATGAGCCCCAGTGATGCTTGTAACGTGCCGAGGAGAAGGCTGTCCGTGTGGCATCGAACTGATCTGTACTACCGCCGTAGAACAGTCCGGCACCGGCATCCTTGTACTGCACGCCGGCTTGCAGGTCGAGTTCACGCCAGCGTGCCTGCAGGTAGATGTTAGCCCATCGGCAGTCGCTGTTGGCTATAGCTTCGCGTTCCTTGTCGGAGGGTGCGGGCGCGTAGTAGCCGTCGGATCGCGAGTACTCGGCCGAGCCGTTGATCAGCCACTCGCCGGCTTGCCATGAACCGGCCACCGAGGGTTGCACGAAGGCGTTCATGCCTGCGGTGAGTTTGAGTGTGGTTGATGGGCGGGGACTCGCACTCTGCGTGCGCGTGACGATGTTCACGGCATCCTGCAGCACCTCAATGCGCTCGATGAGCCCTGTGGATACAGGCAGGTGCAGCGAATAGTGCCCGGTCTGCGGATCGTTGATTGGTACGCCATTGAGCAGGACAATCATCTGATCGAACGTGCCGCCACGCATCGACAGATCGATCTGCGCGGCGTTGGCACCACGATGACGCACATCCAAGCCGGGCAGGTACTGCAGTATATCAGCGACGGTGGTTACGGGCAGAGCGGCTATCTCCTCGTGTGAGATAGTGGATATGAGTTGGTAAGTGTGGGAGTGGAGTTCAGCTTTGGAAGCCACCACCAGCACTTCCTGTACGCTAAATTGCCGGTGGGTGGAGGATGAGTCCGGTTGAGCGAAGAGCCCGCTTGTGATCATCACCGCTATAGCCAGTATAGCCGCTTTGCCTGGGATAGATTTCATCTGTGAGTTTTGAGTTGGCAAATGTGCGATGTCGGGTCAGTCGCACAGCGAGAACAGATCTTCCCGCGGATTGACGAGCATCACTGGCACGAGTGCACGCTGAATCACGTGCCGCTCTTGTGGCCCAAAGAAAAGGTCATCCAGCCCGTACTCGCGGCTGGCGGTGAGGATGATTAAGTCAGCCACGAAGTCGCGCTGGCGTTCCGCTGCTTCGCGGTTAACCTTGCTGCTGTCCTTGCGCGCCTGCTGAATCTCGTAGAAAAGTGCTTGCCCGCCGTTGGCCACTTGCTGCTGGCTGATCTTATCGATGTGAGTAACTATACGCCCTATGTTCTGCCGTGCACGGCTGCCGTAGTCGTTGGCTTGCAGCAGGATGATGTGTGCTCCCGTCTTGCGAGCCAGGTAGGTGCATATCTCGGCTTTGTACGTCTCCTCCTCCAGTCGGCTGACAGGTACAAGGATGCGCCGGATAGCCGTCACCTCCTGCATCGATGGCGTAATCACCACGTACGGCGTACGCAGTTCGCGGCACTCATTGAGTACCTGCTGGATAGCCCGCGGACTGTTGGCGCAGGTCTTGAGTATAATATCTTCGCTGTTATCCCAAATCAAGGCATTTACCATTTAATCATTTTGCACCTGAGCGTTGACGGACTCGATGTAAGCTGTCAGTTCATCGCATCCTGTGCCTTTCTCGGCCGAGGTGACGAAAAGCGGCGGCAGTTCTTCCCAGAACTCAGACAGTTGCTGTCTGTAAGCCTCGATGTTCGCAGCCAAACGATCCTTGCCAAGCTTGTCGGCCTTGGTGAACACGATGGCAAACGGCACATTGTTCTCGCCCAGCCAGTTCATGAAGTCGCGGTCGATGGATTGCATGGGCAGACGTGCATCCACCAGTACGAACAGCGAGCATAGCGCCTCGCGCAGCAGACAGTAGCGCTCAATCATCTTACGCAGTGCTTCGCGTTGCGCCTTGCCGGCTTGTGCAAAGCCGTAACCCGGCAGGTCAACCAGGCACCAGGCATCTGCGGCACCGGCGTTGATCGTGAAGTGGTTGATGAGTAGCGTCTTGCCGGGTTTCTGGCTGGTCTTGGCCAACTTGGGCTGATGCGTCAAGGCATTGATCAGACTCGACTTGCCAACGTTACTTCTGCCGATAAAGGCGTACTCGGGCAGAGTGGTCAGCGGCGAGCGTAACACATCGGTGGAGGAGATAGTGAATTGTGCTGTGCGTATCATTGTCGATAGCGGTATTATTGTCCGTTTTTGCCAATTGGTGTGCAAAGGTACAAAAAAAAATGCACATTTGCAAATTTTGTACGATAATTTTCACGAATTATTTGCATTATTCAGAAAATTTTTGTACCTTTGCACTCGCGATTGATAAACATCGATTAACATATGTCAGTACATACGCAAAATACCCGAATGACGACCACCAAGATTCGTCAGATGAAGCAGAGTGGTGAGAAGATCGCCATGCTCACTTCATACGACTATACTCTTGCCCGACTGGTGGATGAGGCCGGTGTGGATATACTACTGGTAGGCGATAGTGCCTCGAACATTGTTTGCGGCAATCAGTACACGCTGCCTATCACGTTGGATGAGATGATTTTCCTTACCCGAGGCGTGGTGCGTGCGGCGCAGCACAGTCTGGTGGTGGCAGATATGCCGTTCGGCTCGTACCAGGTGAACGAGGACGAGGCTGTCCGCAATGCTATCCGCATGGTTAAGGAGAGCGGTGCAGATGCCGTGAAACTTGAGGGCGGTCGGGAGATAGTGGGTGCTATCCGCCGGATGGTGCAGGCCGGTGTGCCTGTGTGCGGACATCTTGGCCTGACGCCGCAGAGCGTAAACCAGTTCGGCGGCTACGGACTGCGCGCCAAAGAGGAAGCCGAGGCTCAGAAACTTGTCGCCGACGCAAAGCTGCTGGACGAGGCAGGATGCTTCTGCATTGTGCTGGAGAAGATCCCCGCGGCGTTAGCCAAGCGTGT
Source organism: uncultured Bacteroidales bacterium (assembly GCA_946403215.1). Taxonomy (GTDB): domain Bacteria; phylum Bacteroidota; class Bacteroidia; order Bacteroidales; family Paludibacteraceae; genus Colicola. Next base: position 13,687 of record CAMIZG010000018.1, read on the forward strand.
GACCGAACAAGTCAGTTGCCCGACTATCGGTATCGGTGCCGGCAATGGCACAGACGGTCAGGTGCTTGTGCTGCACGACATGCTCGGACTCAATCAAGGCTTCAAGCCCAAGTTCCTCCGCCAGTTCGCCCATCTTGCCGGGGACATTCACTCCGCAGTAGCCGACTATGTGGCGTCAGTCAAGGATACGTCGTTCCCGTCAGCGGAAGAAAGTTATTAACCTTTAAATATTAACCCCTATGAACAAGAAATTCATTTGCCCTATCTGCGGTTACGTACATGAGGGCACCGAGGCACCCGAGCGCTGCCCGCAGTGCAAACAAATCGTTGAATGGAAAGTGGCTGACGAGAGCAAAGGTCTCGTTTGGGCTTGCGAACATGTATTAGGCGTTGCCAAGGACGAGAAGGATCCTATTATCCATGATGGTCTGCGTGCTCACTTTATGGGAGAGTGCACCGAGGTTGGCCAGTACCTGGCTATGGCCCGTCAGGCTGATCGCGAGGGCTATCCCGAGATTGCTGCTGCGTTCCGTCAGTATGCATATGAGGAGGCTGATCATGCATCGAAGTTCGCTGAACTGCTCGGCGAGGTTGTTTGGGACACCAAGACGAACCTTGAGAAACGTATGATGGCTGAGGCAGGTGCCTGCGAGGACAAGCTGGCTATCGCCAAGCGTGCCAAGGAACTCAATCTTGACCCAATTCACGACACTGTTCACGAAATGGCTCGCGACGAGGCTCGTCACGGTGCAGGTTTCCAAGGTCTGTACAACCGTTACTTCAAGAAATAAGACGCGTTATTATTCGTAACAGACAAGTCAAACGCTCGCGTGCCCACGCGAGCGTTTGTAATATAGGTACAGGAGCACCACCATCACCGGTGTGCAAACAGCAGTCAGCCACCAGGTGCTGCCCGTACCGAGTGCATCCAACTCTTCCTGGGGTATATAGAGCACGAAGGTGCTCAGGTAGAATACAATCACCGACGCAGCATTGTTCGTCGCATGCATCACTATGCTATAACCTATCCTCCCGCTCCAGGCAAGAGCGTAACCCAACAGCACGCCCAGTAGCAGACGCGGAAAAAAGCCGTAGAACTGAAAATGCACGAACGAAAAAATAAATGCCGTGACCCATACAGCCACGTGACTTCTTCCGGCCTGCTCGGAGCCATTGGTCATCAGCCCTTGCAGCACGCCGCGGAACGTGAGTTCCTCGCCAATAGCAGGCAGTACGGCCAGCACAAGCAGATTGATCAGCAGCATCCACCATGCGCCGTTTCGGTAGGTCAGGAAGCCTTGCAGCATTTGGTTGGCCTGTTCCTCCATCCGTTGCAGCACTTGCTCCAGTGCGCTCATGCTCTCCGGCAGACGGATCGACTGGTTCCACAGCAGCAGGCAGTTGATGAGCGGGATAGCAGTCAGAATGACTCCCATACTCAGCATCACCAAGCCGGCATCGAGCCTCTGGCTATCGGTGCCTGACTTAGAACGGCTATCAGCCAGATGCAACCACTGCAGCGGTTGCTCGCTCCACAGATAAGCTACTGTCAGGGCAGGAACGATGAACAACGCGATAGCCTGGAGTGCCTGGAACGTGAGCAAGGAACCTGTTGAGCCATGCGATACAGGCAGCAAGCGCCATAGGCCGAACGCCAGTGCCAAACTAACGCACATCACCAGCAGCCACTCAGCTATCTTGAGCAGCGGATGCAGGGATGTATGGCGGGCTTTGAGTGGCATGAACGAAGTGCGGGGCATAAGTCTGATAATTGCTGTATGTGGCTGCAAAGGTACAAAAAAAATCCCATATTTGCAAGCCTGGGCAGGACTTTTTTCTCATTTTGGTACGAATTATTTGCATATGTCATTTTTTTTTTGTATCTTTGCCGGAAAATTGCAATCTACTAACCATTCAACCGAGAAGTATATATGCGTACCCAAGAAGAATTACAAGGTGTGACCTTGCTTGGCAATAAGCGTTCGGCTATTATTCCTACCACCTATGCTCCGGAGATCCTGGAGGCGTTTGTCAACAAGCATCCTGACAACGAGTACCTCGTTACGTTCCATTGTCCGGAGTTCACTACGCTCTGTCCCTTGACCGGACAGCCTGACTACGCCACCATAGTCATCTCGTATATCCCCCGCGAAAAGATGGTGGAGAGCAAGTCGCTCAAGCTCTACCTTTTTTCCTTCCGCAACCATGGCGATTTCCATGAGGATTGCGTGAACATTATCATGAAGGATCTGGTACGTCTGATGGATCCGAAGTATATCGAGGTGACCGGTCTGTTCACTCCCCGTGGCGGTATACGGATCTATCCGTTTGCCAACTATGCCGATGCTGACCATCAGGAACTCAGATCCCAGCGTCTGCGCGAACAATGCTCCGCGGTACTGAAAATGTAAATGCAAGGCGAATGAAAGACAGCATCATTATCCTATCCGGTGGCATGGATTCGGTTACCATGCTCTACGACTACGCTGATAGTATAGCTTTGGCGCTCAGTTTTGACTATGGCAGCAAGCACAACAGCAAGGAGTTACCCATGGCTGCCTACCATTGCGAGCAGTTGGGCATAGAGCACATCATCATCCCGCTGGAGTTCATCAAGCAGTATTTCCATTCATCGCTGCTGTCAGGTGGCGAACCGATTCCTGAGGGCAAGTACGATGATGTAACCATGCGCTCCACCGTGGTGCCTTTCCGCAACGGTATAATGCTTGCCATAGCAGCCGGCGTGGCGGAGGATCGAAACCTAAGCCGCATCCTGATGGCCAACCACAGCGGCGACCATGCTATCTATCCCGACTGCCGTCCGGCATTTGTTGATGCACAGGCTGCGGCTGTGCGCGAGGGCACATACAATGGCGTTGAACTGTTCACTCCTTACACCCATTGGACAAAGACCGACATCGCCCGCCGAGGCAAGCAATTAGGTATCGACTACGCCAAGACCTGGAGCTGCTACAAGGGCGGCGAGAAGCATTGCGGCAAGTGCGGCACCTGCCAGGAACGAATAGAAGCCCTGCGCGATGCCGGCATCACCGACCCCACCGAGTACGATAGCCTCTAAACACCAAACTCTAAACACCAACAGAATATGTACTACATACAAAAAACACTCACCATCTCCGCTGCGCATAACTTGAATCTGAGTTATGAGAGCAAGTGCGAGCATCTGCACGGACATAACTGGGTTATCACCGTATATTGCAAGGCCAAGGAACTCAATCAGGACGGGATGGTGACTGACTTTACGCATATCAAGCGTGTGGTGAAAGACACCTTCGATCATAAGTATATCAACGAGGTGCTCGACGTCAATCCTTCAGCGGAGAATATAGCCCGCTGGATATGCGATCATGTGGAAAACTGCTACAAAGTCAGCGCCCAGGAGAGCGAGGGCAACATAGCTATCTACGAGCGAGACGAGAATTGAAAAGTGAAAGTTTATTCCGTAAACGAGATATTCTACTCTCTGCAGGGTGAAGGATACCACACCGGACGTGCGGCCGTGTTCGTGCGCTTTGCCGGCTGCAACCTGCGCTGCCCGTTCTGCGATACGGATTTTGCCCACGGAGAGCAGATGACCGCCGGGCAGATCGCCGAGCACGTGTTCAGTTATAGTACGCATCCCGAAACGCTCATCGTTCTTACCGGCGGCGAACCGTCCCTGCAGGCGGATGATCAGCTCATCCGCGTTCTGCACCGTTACAACCAAACACTGACTATCGAGACTAATGGCACCCGTCCTGTGCCCGAGGGTATAGATTGGGTAACTGTTTCTCCCAAACCCGACAGCACCGTTGTGCTGACCCGGGCCGATGAGGTCAAGATCGTGCTGACTCATCAGTCAGAGACCGACCTGCAGCACTGGCGTACGGCTATCCGTGCGTCGCACTATTACCTGCAACCCTGCTCCTGTCAAAACACAGAGGATGTAGTTGCGTACATCCTCCGGCATCCTGAGTGGCGTCTGTCATTACAGACCCACAAGTATATTCACATCCCTTAGGGGGCTTCTGCTGATTATTCTCTAATTCTTCACCATAGCGAAGTGTGCTGGTATATCGCCTGTGCGTACCGACCACTTGAGTTTGCCGTCAGCCGAGTAGCAATGCAGCATACCCGGATTGACGTAGTTTTTGGCATCGGTGATATAGATGTCGCGCGTCAGCGGATGAACCTTGATGCCATAGGGCTTCCCGATCTCTTTATCCGTTTGGTCGGTGATGAAGTTGGTGCTGACCACCCTACGCGAACGCACATCAAGCATCGTGTATGTGATCACATCAGCCATCTTGACATAGTCCCACGCCGTGGCGCAGGCATACAGTGTGTCGCCGAGTATATCCAGTGCAGAAACGGCTATGCTGACCGAATCAATGATTGCATCCGTTCCGGTGTCAATGCAGTAGAGCTTGGCGGGGGTGTCGTAGTAATCGCCGCGTGAGCTGACCCACAGTTGCCCCATGCAATCCGGTCGCACACGCCATAAGTTCTTCGCCACCGTTATGCGCTTGATCTCCTTGAAGGTGTTCAGATCAATCACCGACACCGTGCTGTCATAGTCGGGTGCCATATATCCGCCGGAGTTGGCCACGTACAGTTTGCCATTTGCCACCGCCAACTCATCCGGCTGGAAACCTACCAGACAAGTGGTTTCGTCCAATGCCAGCGTGGATGTATCGAAGCGTGCCACGTACCCTATCTGCGCATGGCCGGCATCCAGCGATACGGGACCGGCGTACGATGTTACGTAGGCGTACTTGTCGTTGAAGGTGATATACCGGCAGTTGGGGATATCTACCTGTCCGATACGTTTGCACGTGCGGGCATCCATCACCTCGATCTTGTTCGAGCAGTTGATCACGGCGTACAGACGGCTACCATATATCTTCAGATCATTGCCTACATCGCCTAACTCCTTGGCTACGTTGGGGTTAGCTGAGGCGTAGATGTTCCGGCTATAGGTGGCTGTGCCGAAGTCGTAGTAGTCTAGTGTGGCTTTGTTCGAGCCCATGTTACCCTCATTGAGCAGGTAGAACCCTGCTATGCTGTTGTGCAGTGTGTCGCCGTGTTGCTCCTCTTCCGGCGGAGTAACAATCACATCTTGCCGGCAGCCGGCCAATAACAGACTTGCGATAGTTATATATATCAGTTTGTTCTTCATTGCGAAATAAATGGCAAAATTGCAGGTGCTTAAATTGTTAATCGTATTATCCCCTTGCCATTGATGCCGGGCATCGGGTAGTTGAGTATAACATCGTATTGCTGGTTGAGCAGGTTGTTGATCTCGATGGCGAAGTACATCCGCGGACAAGCAGACTTTTGACTTTCCACTTTCGACTTTCGAATAAGGGGCATATCATAACTGATGCTCACGTCATGCGTGTACCACGGTTGCTCATGGTTGGCGGGTATATTGGCCGAGTTGTGGTAGCGCTCGCCCACATAGATAAACGCGTAGTTTACGCTCAGTCCGCGCCATAACAGGTTAGCTGTTGCCGACGCCGAATGCCAGGGGATGTACGCGATTTGTCCGCCGTATGTTATCTCCTTGGGATTGGTAAAGTCCTGCGCTTTCTGGTAGGTGTACGCTCCGCCGATGGTCAGCAGTACATCGTGCGTCAGGTCGAGCGTGGTGGAGGCATTAACGTCGCAACCGCGGATCTCCACGTACCCCAGGTTCATCATCTGCCAGCGGTACTGACCATTGCCCTTGGGAATTGCCACGATCTTGTTCCTCACCTGATTGAAGTAGCCGTCCGCCTTCACACTCACGGCGCGGCACACGCCGCCCGGCCACTGCTTGTCGTATTGCACACCGCCATCGTACTGCGTCGTGTACTCCGGCTGCAGCGATATATTGCCTACGTCGGTGTAGTACAGGTCGTTGAAGGTCGGCATGCGGAAGATGTGCTTGTAGTACGCCCGCAGGAACAGCTCTTCCCTGAGTAGCGGCTGATAACTCAGGAACACCGCCGGCGTGAACTGTGGCCGCTGCTTGTAGGCTGTCGGGGTGGCTTGAGTGGGGTGGTGGATCTTGTCAAAGATGAACGTTCCCAGCACTGATGCTTGCGCCTTCAGGTACTTCCACAGCAGTTGCGTAGCTGCGGCTGCCAGCACGGTGTTGCGCTCGGGATAGACGAAGTTAGCCAGGTTGCTCTTCAGGTAGTTCCACTGCCAGTCGGCGCTCAGACTGATATCCCAGTTAACATCGTTGTGCGGCACAAGTCCTTTCACGCCTACCACTGCCAGCCGGTGTGCCATCGACAGGTAAATCTCCTGCTGGGTGAAACTGTTGTCGATATACATGAGCGTGGTGTCGGGGTTGAGGTAACGCATGTAGTCGTTGGTGTATTTGGCGTTGAACTGGAAGTCGTAACCCTTGGTTACACGCTTGGTGAAGTTACCTTGCACAAAGGCGTTTCTGTCCCACTGCCGTTGCGAGTTCGTCCACACGTTGTTCACTATAGCGCCGGGTATACCTTTCTCGCTCTGGTAGTAGTAGCCCTTCACGTGCCACTTGCCTTCCGGCAGGTAGCCAAATAGTCCCACCTCGCTGCGCCAGGCCTGTACATCGCCGTTCTGCCGCACAGCAGTCGTGTCCCACGCTACCGCACCACTCGGCAGTACGCGGCGGTAGCGGAAGTGATACCGGCCATGGGCGTACGTGTATTCGGCACTCGCCGACAGGTGGATGTTGTCGGTCAGTTTCTGCTCGTACAGGATAGAGGGGTTAGCCAATCCGAACGTGCCGGCTTTCATCGTCACCTGTAGGTTGAATGTCTTGCCGTCGGCGAACTTCGGGCGGCGGGTCTTGATGTATAGCGTACCGGCACTGCCGTAATCCTTGGCAGGCTGGAAGATCTCGGATTTCTGTCCGTTGTATAGCGCCAGCTCCTCGATGTTGTCCATTGAGAACTTACCCAGATCGACTGTCCCGTTCTGCGCGTTGCCGATCTCTATGCCGTCGTAGAACACGCCCAGATGGTTCGTGCCCATCGAGCGCACATCAATCGTCTTCAAGCCGCCTACGCCGCCGTAGTCCTTGATCTGCACGCCCGAGAAGTACCGCGCCGCATCCGCCACACTCTGCGTACTCAGCCCCTGCAACTGCGCTCCTGACAGTTTCTGCACAGGGATAACGGGCTCCTCCCTGCGGCGAGCTGTTACCTCTACCTCGTCAATCGTAAACTGACGGGCTATGCTGTCAAGCATCTCGTCCGGCGTAGGTGGTGCAGCGTGTGCCGTCATCGTTGTGCCGAACAGAAAGGCAAATATTAGTAACTGATGTAGCTTCATTTAGCGTATTCGGATGCAAAGATACAAAAATTTATTGACATAGGCAAGTATTTTCATAAAAATTACGCTAAAATTTGGAAAAGTGAAATATTTTTAGTATTTTTGCATCGCTATATGCGATATTATAACCCGTTTATGCGAAATATCCGAATATCATATATCCTTTCGGCGCTTTGTTGTGTGCTTTCGTGTGGTGTGCATGCCCGCGAGAGCATCGATATCCTGCTGGAGCATCCTGTCACCAGTTCGGCTAATATCACCTTGCTGGTGCGTGATCTGCATTCGGGTGATGTGATTGACAGTTATCGCAGCACCAATGTGGCTCCGCCGGCATCGGTGATGAAGCTTTTGCCTACTGCTACGGCGCTTGAGACCTTGGGTGCCGACTATCGGTTCAGCACGTATATCGAGTTCAGCGGCCGGTTGTCAGACGGCGTGTTGCATGGCGATCTGTATGTGCGCGGCACGGGTGATCCTACGTTGGGTTCGCAGAAGGTGGGTGACCGCAACCTGCTCACCCGCTGGGTGAAAGCTATCCGTGAGGCAGGTATTCGCGAGATTACAGGCAGTGTGATTGCCGACCTCAGTTACTTCGATGCCGATGCCGTCAATCCCGGATGGATATGGGAGGATATAGGCAACTACTATGCTCCGGGAGTGTATGCCCTGTCGTACATGGACAACACGATGAATGTTGTGCTTCGTTCGGGTGCAGTGGGCAGCATAGCCGAGGTGCAATACACGGTGCCTGAGGTGCCGGGAGTGAAGTTCGACAACCATATTCGCTGCACCAATATCACCCACGACGGCGCGTTTGTTCATGGTGCGGCGTACAGTTATACGCGTTACCTGACGGGCAGCGTGCCGAGCAACCAAGGCTCGTTTGGCGTGCAGGGCGATCTGCCTAATCCCGGTCTGCTGCTCGTGCAGCACTTGAGCCGCAGGCTCGAGGATAGCGGCATCAAGATTGGTGCCGAACCGTCTTATCTGGCGGAGGCCGACGGCAAGAGCCGTACGTTACTATACACGTGGCAATCGCCTACGCTCCGTGAGATCATCTTCGAGACGAACATCCACTCCAACAACCTCTATGCCGAGTCGCTCTTCCGCACTTTTGGCGCACGGTACACTACGCCTTGCACCATCCACAACTCCGCGGATTTTGAGCGGGACTTCTGGATTCGGCGCGGGGTGGATATACGTAGTGCGCGAATCGTGGACGGTTGCGGATTGGCGCCGCAGGATGCCCTCAGTGCCGAGACGCTGGTGCAGTTGCTCACCTACATGTACCGCTCGTCCAACCGCGATGCATTCTACGCCTCCCTGCCTGTCAGCGGACAGTCAGGCACCTTGCGCTCCTTGCTCCCCGGCACCGAGCTCGACGGACGCGTGCATGCCAAGTCAGGCACGATAGCTGCTACGAAGAACTTCGCAGGATACATCGAACTGCCTGACGGACAGGTCTGGGTCTTTGCCGTCATGGTTAGTTTCGGCAACGGCAAGGCCAAGCAGATCCAGAAGGTCATTGGCGACTACCTGCTCGACCTATACCGCACGAAAGGTCAACAACAGCATCAGCCAAGTTTGGCTGATTAACGCCAATGTACATCGACCAGACCGATAGCACCAACAGCCTGATGCAACGCCTGTTGCGCGGCGAGGAACAGGAGTTTGCCGCATGCCTCAATGCGGACATACCCGTGCTGTACACCTCCTGGCAGACAGCCGGACGAGGACAGACAGGCAACGGCTGGGAAGCAGAGCGGGGCAGGAACCTGCTGCTGACATACCTGCTACGCAATCCGAAGGTGGACATCCGCGAGCAGTTCATGCTGAACATCATTGCCGCTATTACCACCCACCGGACTATATCCGAGTGGCTGACGATCGAACACCGGCCCATGCTCACCATCAAATGGCCGAACGACATCTATATAGGCAACAGGAAGATTGCCGGCATACTGGTTGAGAACAGCCTGAGCGGCACGCATATACAGCACAGCATTGCAGGCGTAGGTATCAATGTCAACCAAGAGCGATGGGTAGGCAACGCGCCCAACCCTGTCAGCCTGAAGCAGATAACTGGCACAGAGACGGATATCCACCGTGTGATGCAGATGTTTATGCAAATGTTGTGCTTCACCATGAAGTGGAACGCCGACGACTGCCGTGATTATTACCTGCAGCACCTCTACCGTCGCGAGGGCTACCATCCGTTCGTCGAACGCGAGGTCAGCACCGCACCCACAATGATTGCCACAGAGGCGGATACAGGGCAGTTCATGGCGCGCATCGAGGATATACTGCCCACCGGCGAGATCGTACTATGCGACACTCAAGGCAACCGCCGCACCTACCACTTCAAGCAGATACGCTTCGTTGTATGAATGGCTAAATAGCCCAATGACAAAATAAATGAACCAATCGTAAATCGTCAAATCGTAAATAATATGAACTCCATCATCATCACCGGCGGTGCCGGATTTATAGGCAGCCACGTAGTGCGCCTGTTTGTGAACAAGTACCCCGAGTACCGCATCATCAATGTGGACAAGCTCACCTATGCAGGCAACCTGAACAACCTCCGTGACATTGAGGACAAGCCCAACTACCGCTTTGTTCGAGCGGACATCTGCGACTTCGACACCATCTATGCGTTGATGCAGCAGGAGCAGGTCACCGGCGTTATCCATCTTGCGGCGGAGAGCCATGTCGATCGCTCGATCAAAGACCCGTTTACCTTCGCCCGCACGAACGTCATGGGTACGCTCAGTATGCTGCAGGCCGCCAAACTCTACTGGGAGAGCCTGCCGGAGAAGTACGAGGGCAAGCGCTTCTACCACATCTCCACCGACGAGGTGTACGGTGCACTCGAACTGACGCACCCCGAGGGACTGCCGTCGCCGTTCACCACCAAGGCTTCGGCGGACGGTCATGAGACCTATGGCGAGAACTTCTTTGTGGAGACAACTAAGTACAACCCTCATTCGCCGTACAGTGCATCCAAGGCCAGCAGTGATCATTTTGTGCGCGCGTTTCATGACACCTACGGCATGCCTACCATCGTGACGAACTGCTCGAACAACTACGGTCCCTACCAGTTCCCGGAGAAGCTTATTCCTCTGTTCATCAACAATATCCGTCACAAGAAGCCCCTGCCCGTATACGGCAAGGGCGAGAACGTGCGCGACTGGCTGTATGTGGAGGACCACGCACGGGCGATTGACCTGATCTTCCATAAGGGCACGGTGGCCGAGACATACAATATCGGCGGCTTCAACGAGTGGAAGAACATCGATATCATCAAGGTGGTTATCCGTACGGTGGACCGTCTGCTCGGACGCAAAGAGGACGAGGATATGAACCTCATCACCTTCGTTACCGACCGTGCCGGCCACGACATGCGCTACGCCATCGACTCCCGCAAACTGCAGCGCGAACTCGGTTGGGAACCAACCTTGCAGTTTGAGGAAGGTATAGAGAAAACCGTCCGCTGGTACTTAGAGCACCAGGACTGGGTGGACAATATCACATCTGGAGAGTACGAGAAGTATTACGAAGATATGTATGCTAATCGATAACCCGAAAATTCAGCAGCCTATCCTGAAACTTGTCGGCGAGGAAGCCGATAAGCTGGGTATCGAGTGCTATGTGGTCGGCGGCTGGGTGCGTGACCTCTTCCTCCACCGCGACAGCAAGGATATCGACATTGTCGTTGTCCAACATCAGCCATTAGCCATTAGCCATTGGCCATCAGCCGGCAATGAGCCAACAGCCAACAGCCAACAGCCAACAGCCAATAGCCCCCGTTGGGGTATCATGCTTGCAGAAGCGGTTGACAAACGTCTGGGCAAAGGCGCACACTTAAGCGTGTTCAGGACCTACGGCACGGCTCAGGTGAAAAAAGGGGATACAGAATTGGAGTTCGTGGGCGCACGCAAGGAGAGTTACCGTCACGACTCGCGCAACCCTATTGTGGAGGACGGCACGCTGGAGGAGGACCAGAACCGCCGCGACTTCACCATCAACGCCATGGCTATCTGCCTGAACAAGGAACGCTATGGCGAACTGCTTGACCCGTTTGACGGCATGTATGACCTGGAGGACTGCATTATCCAGACGCCGCTGGACCCGGATATAACGTTCAGCGACGATCCGCTGCGTATGATGCGCGCTATCCGTTTTGCCACGCAGCTGGGCTTCAACCTTACCGGCGAATGTTTCGATGCCATCGTGCGCAACCGTGAGCGGATTAGTATTATTACGCGTGAGCGTATCGCTGACGAGCTGAACAAGATTATGCTCTCGCGCCGTCCGTCCGACGGCTGGCTGCTGCTCGACAAGACAGGTCTGCTACCCCTCATCTTCCCTGAACTGGCGGCGCTGAAAGGCGTTGACACCGTCAACGGCCGTGCACACAAGGATATCTTCTACCACACCCTCAAGGTGCTCGACAACGTAGCCGAGATACAACGTTCAAATGAGAAAATGGTAAATGAGAAAATGGATAAATGCCTGTGGCTGCGCTGGGCTGCCCTGCTCCATGACATAGGCAAACCCAAGTCGAAGAAGTACGAACCCAAAGTCGGCTGGACATTCTATAACCACAACTATATCGGCGCGAAGATGGTGCCGAAGATCTTCAAGGCGCTCAAACTCCCGCTGAATGAGAAGATGGATTATGTGCAGAAGATGGTTGACCTGCATATGCGTCCCATCAATCTGATCGAGGAGACGGTCACCGACAGCGCCGTACGACGTCTCTTGTTCGAGGCTGGTGACGACATCAACGACCTGATGATCCTCTGCAACGCCGATATCACTTCGCGTAATCAGGACAAGGTCAAGCGCTACCATGACAACTACGAACTGGTGGTCCGTAAGATGGTCGAACTGGAGGAACGTGACCGCATCCGCAATTTCCAGCCGCCCGTCATGGGCGACGAGATAATGGCGATGTTCGGTCTCGAGCCCTGTTCGCTGGTCGGCGAACTGAAGACGGCGGTCAAGGATGCCATACTTGACGGAGTGATCCCCAACGACCACGATGCCGCCGTCACCTTTATCCGCCAAATCGCCAAGGAGAAAGGTCTGCCTGGCGCGTGATGACAGAATAGCCCGCAAAACGCATTATTTTTTGACAAAAATGTCACTGTTTTGAGCCCAAAAGGGCTCTTTTTGCCGAAAAAACGTATTTTTTTTCTTCACAAAATTTCACAAAAGTGATAATTTGCTTGCATTATTACAAACTTATTTGTAACTTTGCTTGCTTTTTGTGTGCGCATGCAAAAAGGACGTATCGATAATAAAAAAAACAAAATACGACAATGAAAAGCGAAGTTAATCGTGCTCTTGTGGCTATGACGACCTTAACATGTAACCTTCTGCGTGTAAGCACAGAAAATGCTGCATTAATCGGGCAATTATCGGGTTCAACACGACAACGACACGATAACGACACGGTAACGACACGTAAACGATACGTAAACGGAATGGGACTATTACGTGCCGTCTCCACGCTTATATTCTTCCTCACCCTCGGTGTGGGACAGATGTGGGGTGCGGATGCTTCAAATGCCAACCTTTACTATGACAACTCTTCATCCAATTGGAGTGACGTGCAACTTATGATTGGTCATAGTTCATGGTCGAGCGTATCCCCTATGACGAAGTTGACAAATTCAAACCAATTGTATTACAAAAGAAGTTTTAATTGGGGTGGATATACTGAGTTCTATTTTGTTACAGGGTGTAGTAGTTGGGGAGATGAAGGAAATAGTCCAACTCATCGAGCTGGTTATTGTACAAATTCGAGTAAATTGGAGACAAATGTTGGTAGTGGTACATATTTGTTTGTTTCTTCCGGAGGATCAGATGGTCAAACTGTTTCCGCAACAAGTTGTTCCAGTTATGACAATCTGAACTACACATATACTGTGGATCAAAAACTCACAAATGACGGTGGTTCTTCATACTCGGCAAGTACAGCCAGTTTAGCGACAGTCAAGGTCTCATCGTATGAATTAGGTTCCGCAAGCGCTACTAGTGCAACTGCTAATGATGGGACTATTACTTCTGGAAACTCGAGTGCCAATTGTAAAGCGGTGCGTACAGCAACGGTAACCTATTCTGTATCCAGTATTGCTGCCGGTTACCATTTCGTTGGATGGTATGACGGTGACACTCAGAAGTCAACGGACGCTACATACAATGATATTTGGTCTGTTGAGAACAAGACTTTTACTGCGCGTTTTACTCAGAACTTTACTGAAGGCGATGTATTATACCTCCTTCCTAACTCAACTTGGAAGAATGCTTCGGGCCTTAACCATTATGCGGCATATTTCTTCGGAAGTGGAGGAAATACATGGGTAAGTTGTTCACAAGTTGGAACGTCCGATTACTATTCTGTGACTGTTCCTTCCGGAAACTGGGGATATGTCATTTTCGTTGCTTTGAATAATGCCTCGAATGATTGGTCATATAAAATCCATCAGACGGATGATTTGATGTATGACTCGTCTCATAATGGTGTAGAAATAACCGGAGGCAGTAATTCCCAAAGCAGAATAGCCGTTTATACGGGTATATCTGTTAGCCGTACACCTACAGCCGCGGCAGATGCACCAAATATAACGAATAGTCAAGCTGTCGTAAAATCCGGTAGTTCTGTCACAATTAATGCACAAACAGAAAATACAGGTTATCATTGGGTAAATTGGACATCATCAAATGGAACTTTTGGTACAGCCACAAACAAATCTACCACATTCACACCATCGGCTAACAGTGCATCTGCTGTAGCAAATTATGCTGCCAACACCTATACGGTAACGCTGGATAGAAATAATCTAATCAGCCCGACCGGTTCGACAACTGCGACGATGACGTATAACTCCAGCACGATAACCGATTATACCGCTCCGACGAAAACAGGTTACTCCTTTGGTGGCTATTGGACAAGTGAGACACTCAATGATGGTGACGGAACGATGGTCATTGACGATGAAGGAGTACTGCAAGAAAACGTGGATGGTTATACCGGTGCCGGAGGTATATGGATCAGAACAACGGCTACCACCCTCTATGCGAAATGGGTAGAACTATTCTATCGCGTTACTTTCCGATACAATGGCCATGGCACCATAGCTGTCCATGGAGAAACTGTCGCAAACGGCGAGACAGCTATGGTTCTTCATATCATCACGAGATCTTTGGAGGCAACGCCCAACCCCGGATATCATTTCACAGGTTGGACTGTAACGGGGGACGGCGCAGCTAATGTGACAATCGCTGATCCCAGTTCAGCTTCTACTACCATCAAATCCTCTAGTGGAAACGCCACCGTAATAGCAAACTTTGCACCCAATGTTCATGACATCACCTACACCGCTCCGACGAACGGTAGTTATACGATCAAGGCGGGTGACGCATCGGCGGTAAGTGCAAATATCGATGATGTTGACTATGCAACTACCATCACTCTGGCAGCGACGCCGGCCAATGTATGCTATGCGTTCAACGGCTGGACGGTGACGGGTGCTACGCCGGCAGATGCATCGGCTCCAACAACTACGTTCACCATGCCTGACAACGATGTGACGGTTGCTGCTTCATTCTCTCAAATAGATCTGGCGCACAACAAGACTGCTTATGCCGGCTGGTCGCGTACCGTGACAGAAGTCAATGCCGGAGAAGTACCTTCAAAGGCTGTGGATGGTGATTTGAGCTCGCAGCATATTCAATGGGCAATCAATGACAACTTTGCTACCAAAGGCTGGTGGGGTGTCGATCTAGGCGATAATTATGTTCTCAGCGATGTGTATATCTATTGGCAAGCTGGTGAGGATGGACGGGCACCGCGTAATTATGAGATCCAAGCTGCTATCAGTACGCCTACCGATTTTTCTAACGATCATGCGATGGATGATGTCACGAACTGGCATACGATAAAGACTATCTCCGGTGTGGCGCAAAACTTGGGATCAACGCCTAACATCATCTCCTTTACGATAGGTGAATATGCAACTGCGCGCTACATCCGTATTGTCAATAAGGATTCCAATCGCATGCCGATGGCTATCTCAGAATTCAAAGTATATGGCGTTGCAACCGAGAACTGCTACGCCGCCAATACACCGAATGCTTCATTTGCTGGTATCGAAGGCGGACGTATCAAGCTGAACCTATCGGCTACGAACACGAATGGTGAGACATTGACTAATTTTGCAGTATTATATGACGGTGTGTATTATGATGTAACAGCCTCTGCCGGCGTAGGTTATATTATCTTGCCATCAAGCAGGAATATTACGGCTCGAATATATGCCTATAACAAATGTATGCAGAAGAGCAGCGGATATGCTGAAGTTGAGATAGGCGACTACGTCAATCCGCTTGAAAACCTCGCGGAACTCAAAACAACATGGGTAAGTTACACCAACAATAACAACGACGAGAAACAAGCCAATTTGAATGATGGTATATTGGATACCAATGGCTGGATTCCATATCAGAATACAGGCAAGAATGCATGGATGGTAGTGGATCTGGGGGATACATATCAGATTAGCACTATTCAGACGTTCTTCGCAATCGGTCGCCGTTCAACTAACTACAAGATATACGGTCGTCAGGAAGACCCGTCAACAGATGATGTCAGGGGAGACAACACCCAATGGGTGGAACTCGCAAGCAAATCATCGTCTATCAATGCCGGAGCAACAGAAAGCGATGTGAATGAGAGCTCAGTATCGTTTACCGGTGCAATCCGATATGTGCGTTTTGAGTCTTTTGCTGAAGAATGGGACGATGTAGCCAATGGTTTCAAACTTTTGGAGTTCCGAGTGTTCGGTAGTGCGTTCAAGTCAAGAGACTTGACCGGACCGGTTATCTCCACATGCGAGATAGACGGCTCAGCAGAAAACGAGACATCCACCGTTCTGCATCTTGTAGCAACGGACGCTGTGGACGGTGAAGTGTTCAATTATGAAATCAGTACTGACGGAGGTTCCAGTTGGACCAAGTATAGTACAGATCCATCAACACGTCTGGTTACTATCAGCGGATTGACAAGCGGTACCTATACTTTCGCCGTAAGAGCATACGATGTAGTTGGCAACTACTCTTCCACAAGAACGGTGGCTGTCGATATCTGGGATCCGGATGCCAACCTCGCACTCAATAAGACAAGTTGGGCAGGGCATGAAACCGGAGGTGCAGGTGAGGCCAAAGACAAAGCCAACGATGGCAGTTTGACTACTTTCTGGACTTCGTGGGATGGTGCCAATCCGGATGATGACTGGTGGTGCGTCGATCTGGGAGACTACTACCAATTGAGCGAGATTGATGTGTTCTGGCATCAAATCACAGATGGTTCGATTAATCTTCATTCGGAGAAATATACCATCCGCGCTCGTCAGACACTGACAGGTACCTCTTCCGAAATAGAGGCAATTATGCGCGACAGTACCCAGTGGTATCTGATTGCCCGTCAGTCCACTACACCGAATGTGGGAAATACTGAAAGCGACAAGAACGCATACGCGCTCAACGCGCCCGCGCGATACATATTATTAAAGTCCACCCAGCGTAATGCGATCAACCAGCAAATCCGCCTATCCGAGTTGCGCGCATATGGTTCGGGATTTGCTGATGCAGATACCCATGTGCCGGTTATCACAACCGCAACAGCAAGTTATAACGACGACGGCAAGGCGTATCTGACGTTGACTGCTGCCGATGAGGAGGATGGTACCACCAATTGGTTCCGTATCTATAACCCATATACAGAGACCTATAGCCTGCAACAAACCAACGGCTCGAACCAGATAGTAATAGACGGCCTGCCTACATGTACCAATTTCACTTTCCGGATCCAGGCAATGGACAAGGCTGCCCAACTGTCGGCAATTACCAACCTGACAGTCAATGTGCCTTTGATATCTACGGATAATATTGCTCCTATGGCAACCCTCACATCCGGAACCAACAACGGTGCCGGTCTGAATAACTTGGTGGATGGCAATACAGGTAATACATGGGAGGTGGCAGGAGGAACTGTAGCCGGCGAAGATGAATGGCTTGTTTTCCAATGGGATAATGCCTATCAGATTACTACCATCAAAGTCTATTGGGAGACCCACGCCGGTGGTGCTACCCGTCCGAAGGACTATGAGTGGCAGGTATCCAATGACGGCATCCATTATGTACCGGTGCTCCACTACACCACCAAACCGGGAGCCGAAGAGACATACACGCTCAACGCGACGGCACAATACGTTCGCCTCTTCGTCAACAAGCACGATGCATATAACGGCATGTGCCTCCGTGAGGTGGAGATCCATGGTGCCTGTGCTGTGGATGCTGACCTGCCGGTAATGCTGTTTGCAGAGCCTGTAGAGGACAAAATATTTAAGACCAACGCGACTATTTATGTGGGTGCCATTCACAAAACGATTGCTTCAGACCAATTGCTCTATCACGTCAACATCAATAATGGTGCACGCGAACTGACCGTTTCAGCAGCTTCTGTGACGAACAGTCAATTTACCATTACCGGTCTTACCGCTGAAACAGCGTATAACGTCAAGATTTGGGCAGCCAAGACGAGTGACATTGCAGGTAACCGCTCTGCCAACTACAAGGAGGTGAACTTCACCACACAGGACGATTACTCCAGCTACTATCTGGCTAACTCTATCAACGGTTGGCTAGGTGTCAATTCAGGAGTTTGGACAGATGCCATGAATGAATGGCGCTTCCGGACAACCGCTGTCGATGGTATATACAACCTGACACACACGGTTAGCGTCACGGAGAATTGGACATACTTGATCTATGACCGCACCCATAGCACACGTACCCCGGGCGACAGGACGGCAAGTGTTACTTCCGGCAGGGATTTCGTGGCAGTGATGCGTGACCTTGACCATTACGTGACCAACTACTCCAACCTCTATGTTGCCGGTTCGGCGGTAGGTACGGCTGAAGATGCTCATACCACCCATAACCGGCTCACATGGATCAGTGCCACCCAGGCTGTTTGGGAAGGTCGTGTGGCGCCGGGCGGAACGTATCGCATCACTTCGTATGACAATGTGCTCCAGACGAATTTCATTACGCCAAGTGCACAAACATACGGCGAAAGTTATACACACGCCCGCCTGACTTTCACCTTTGACGACGAAGCCGACTTTACATGGACGTGGGAAGAGTTGCCGTCAGAGCAGTTCTGCGAGCGCAGCGGTAATGCCGGCAGCGGAGCCGTGTTGGACGGTTCGGCGTTCGGAGTAGGTGAGAGCTATGCGGTATATGCATATATGTCAGCGGAAGGTAAATGGATAGTTGAGGCTACCTGCAGCGGTGTTGAGGCAGCCAATGCCTATGTGCAACCCTTCACAGGGGCAACAGGTACCGGACGACAGGAGTTTGCCATGACGCCAATCGGTAATTATTTCCGTGTTGAGATCGATCCGGCATCCATCACCTACAAACTCAACGGCTTGTCGCGTTACGTGGTTAAGTTTGCTGTACCGGCCGGCATCCGCTACACAGATGTTCACTACTACGATTTCTCGGGTGACGGTGAGTGCGCACCGGATTACTTCGACATCTACCACCACGACGATGCCGCTTCAGCTCCGACAGGGGCACGCACCTCGTTTGCCGGAGGCTTGATCCTGCAACCAATCCGCTACCACAGGCATTTTGAGAACGCCGACTGGACAACTGTCTGCATCCCGTTTGAAGTAAGTAAGGTGACCGTTTACGATAATGATGACGAACGGGATTATCCCCTCTATCCGCGCTTCAACAACGGCTCAGACGATGTCGAAGGATACTACTGGCTCAAGACCTTCTCAGGAACATGTGCCATCAAAGACTTCGAGGCAGTCTGGGAGCAACTGACATACTCTACCGCCGAATCCAACGACGATGTGCTGACCACCTTGGTCAAGCCGGCCAAGAACACGCCGTACATCATCGCCTTCCCCGACGGAAGCGGTTACTACGAAACCAACTGGGTTGTCTTCCACGGTGCTGCCGGACAGACGATTACCTCCGAGTTTGCAGGACGCTCCAGTATAGCACTGACGGACGGCTATGAATATAGTCAGGTGGAGGTGCAGGGAAACAACACGATGCATGCATCCGGCACACTGACGAACATCTACATGATTGAAGAGGGCTACGACTACTTCACACGCCAGACGGTGGCTGTTCCTGCCTTTGAGGCCTACCTTATCGGTACAGAGCAGGTACAGCAGAGCTATGCAGCACTCCGCTACCGGGGCGGACCGTCAGTGCCTACCGGTACCGGCAACATGCCCACCACTGCCGGCTGGAGTGGTACGATATATACGGTTACGGGCGTACAGGTAGCCTCCTTCGCCGACAGAGATGCCATGGAGCGCAGCATCCGTGAACTCTCCACCGGCGTATATGTCATCTCAACACAGAGTCAGGTTAATAAGATTGTTGTACCATAATACTTCGAGCGCAATGAAAACATTACGATTTGTTACAGCAATCTTTCTGGCAAGCCTGATTTGCACCTCTGCCGCAGCCCGAATCCAACCGTCGTTAGCCGACGCAACCGCTACAGGCTATACGATGCAGTCCACGTCGTCCTATACACCGGCAACCTACCGGGGCAGCACCTATCTCCCCGGGGCTTCATCGCCGGCTTACGTACCCTCCGGCACAGGCGATCTCGATCCGTTCGGTGCGAGCGGTTCGTCGCCTGCTAAGGGGATCCGCAAGTCGCCTCCGGGGACGGGCGGTGACAAGGATAACCCCAGCATGGAGGGACCGATGTCGGACGGTACATGGTTCCTGCTGCTTCTGCTTGCATGCTATGCCGTATGGGTGACCTATAGGAAGAAAATGCAACCAACATTGCACAAATAGGCATATTTTGTGCGAAAAATAGCAATTTTTGATGCAATTATTTGCATATATCCGAAAAAAGTACTATCTTTGCACCCGCAAAAAACGAGAAGTAGCGCAGTTGGTAGCGCACCACGTTCGGGACGTGGGGGTCGGGCGTTCGAGTCGCCTCTTCTCGACAAAAGGACAGTCATGTGGCTGTCCTTTTTGTATGATGCAAGCCCCTTCCGAACGCGTATGTCTAAGAATGCTGGTATCTTTTTTCACCCACTGACACTTTGCTACGCACCTGTGTGCAATATGATGATTGCAATTGTACGTTTTTGGCGACAAGATTTGCAAGTTCAAGAAATTATTCCTATATTTATGCTCCCGTATTAATTATTTATGCGGGAGAACGGATCGGTTGCAGCTCACTATCAAATAGTTAGCAACGCGATCTGTTCGCGTGTAAGGGATAAAGAGGATTAGTGCAAGTGACGAAAACAATGCATTGGTGTCACTCGTAAGTAGCAAGGAACAAATTTATTAACCCGGCACAGAATCCTAACCGTACGTCCTGACCGGAGACGCTAAGCCCGGTAAATCGAATCACACCTTAATAGGTACCAAACACATTCAACCTTAAGCCAGTACCAGCAACACATGAATAATGTAGTTGTTGTGTATGCTTATTGTGTGTATGTGTGGGTGGAGCAAGATGGGACCGCTTGCAGCAGGCAAGCACCTGAACAAAAAACGAACTGAACAGAAACGAAACAAAGCGCGTATGAAAAAGTTTTACTCGTTAGTACTGATACTTACAGCCATACTTTGTGGCTTCTCGAATAGTGTGTGGGGGGAAACCAAGACTATTGCGGATGGTGCAAGTACGAATGAATATGTGCCGTTCTATGGATGGTATTGCGATGTCGCTCAACATAATCAAGTTATTTATCCGAGCTCATTATTGGAGGGGATGGAGTATGGAACAATAACTGGCTTAAAGTTCTATACATCCAATACTACGGCACCAACTTGGAGTTCCACTCCGAGCGCTACGATTAAATTAACGGAAGTTGCGGGAACTAGTTTGAGCGCGCTACTCGCTGCAGGATCAGATGGGACAGAGGTTCTTTCAAGTAAATCGATTACGTTAACAAAAGAAGGTGACAAGTATGTGTGGAATATAACCTTAGATAATTCGTACTCATACTCTGGTGGTAATCTTTTGATAGATATTTCAACGACCAAAGCTGGGTATTCCCATGAGTAATTCTATGGTGTATCAGCGGCAAGCAGGGTGTACAGGGTAACCCTGCGCCGCAAAAAGAACTCCGCCGCTACCGACGGAGGTAGAAGCGGAGGATGATGCGGATGATGAGTATTACGACCATGAGGATGCATGCGGCGAGCGTGTACCACGCCCAGGGAGGGATATAACGCTCGGGGGGGAGCTGTGTTGTCCGGCTGTCCTTGTGGTCGGTTGAGTCGGCTATCTGCGTTATTCGGTCGCGGTACTCAGTGCGCCATCGGTCGCGAAAGACCGTGTCCACGCGTACATAGAGCTCCGCCCCATGAAGGCAATCGCTGTTTGCGCTCTGCCCGATGACATAACGTACAACGACGCTGTCGCGTATAACGACGCTGTCGCGTTGCGAGTGGCTATGGTTCTCCGTATGGTCGTTCTGCTGCGCTGTAACAACGGGTTTCACCGACTTGCACGCTGACAAGAGGTTGATGATGGCGATGATGTACAAAGGCAGAAGAACCAGCCATAGAAGCCTATTCGATTTTGATGGTGATCTCTTCATGTGTGTTGAGTCGTTTGATTAGTTCGTTACGGGTGCGGATGCTGTCCGTGAGGTCATATCCGAGTCGCCTGCCCACGAGAATACATCCGGCTGTGTCGGCAGGTGTGTTGCCGGCGTGTATGCGTATGCCCGAGTAACCCGGGACGGCGATCACCTGTGGCAGCCATCGTTTGTATCTCGGCGACCAAGTCACGCGGAGCGCGTATGTGCCAAAGGGGATGCAT
>CAMIZG010000019.1 GCA_946403215.1 uncultured Bacteroidales bacterium
CAACTCCTTCGGTGATCGGCTTTGTAGATGGTGGCGAGCGTAAGGTGGGCGATCCCGCCAAGCGTCAGGCGATCACGAACCCGACAAAAACCGTATATTCGATCAAGCGTTTCATGGGTGAGACCTACGACCGTCTGTCAGGCGAAATCGCACGCGTACCGTATAAAGTAGTGAAGGGCGACAACAACACCCCGCGTGTGGATATTGACGGACGTCTGTACACTCCGCAAGAGATCTCGGCTATCATCCTTCAGAAGATGAAGAAGACCGCTGAAGATTATCTCGGCCAGGAGGTGACCGAAGCCGTTATTACCGTACCTGCCTACTTCAATGACTCGCAGCGTCAGGCTACGAAGGAAGCCGGTGAGATTGCCGGACTGAACGTACGCCGTATTGTGAACGAGCCTACAGCAGCCGCTCTGGCTTATGGTCTCGACAAGTCCAACAAGGACATGAAGATTGTAGTATTCGACTGCGGTGGCGGTACGCACGATGTATCGGTTCTGGAACTGGGTGACGGTGTATTTGAAGTAAAAGCTACCGACGGTGACACGCACCTTGGCGGTGATGACTTCGACCACCGTATTATCGACTGGCTCGTTCAGGAGTTCAAGAACGAGAACGGCGGTGCCGACCTGAGCAAGGACCCGATGGCTATGCAGCGACTGAAAGAGGCTGCCGAGAAGGCAAAGATCGAGCTGTCGAACACCACGACCACAGAGATCAACCTGCCGTACATCATGCCGGTAAACGGCGTGCCTGCACACCTGGTAAAGACCCTGACCCGTGCTAAGTTCGAGCAGCTGATTGACGACCTGATCCAGCGTACTATCGCTCCGTGCCGTACGGCATTGCAGAACGCCGGTCTGTCAACTTCCGACATTGACGAGATCATCCTCGTAGGCGGTTCGACCCGTATCCCGGCTATCCAGGATGCAGTGCAGAAGTTCTTCGGCAAAGCTCCGTCCAAGGGCGTTAACCCTGACGAGGTGGTAGCCGTAGGTGCAGCCATCCAGGGTGGTGTACTCACCGGTGACGTGAAGGACGTGCTGCTGCTGGATGTAACTCCGCTGAGCCTGGGTATAGAGACGATGGGCGGCGTGATGACCAAGATGATTGAGGCCAACACGACCATTCCGACCAAGAAGACCGAGACCTTCACCACGGCGGTTGACAACCAGCCGAGCGTAGAGATAAAGGTACTGCAAGGCGAGCGCCCGATGGCAGCCCAGAACAAGCAGATCGGTATCTTCCACCTGGACGGCATCATGCCGGCACGTCGTGGCGAACCGCAGATCGAGGTGACCTTCGATATTGACGCCAACGGTATATTGAACGTCAGCGCCAAGGACAAAGCTACCGGCAAGGAGCAGAAGATCCGTATCGAAGCATCGAGCGGCCTGAGCGAGGACGAGATCAAGCGCATGAAAGCCGAAGCAGAGGCTAACGCCGAGGCCGACAAGAAGGCCAAGGAGACCGTTGACAAGCTGAACAAGGCTGACGCTACGATCTTCCAGACCGAGAAGCAACTCGCCGAGCTGGGCGACAAGATCCCTGCCGACAAGAAAGCTCCGATCGAGGAGGCTCTGAAGAACCTCAAGGCTGCCTATGAGAAGAAGGACGCCGACGCATGCGAGGCTGCAGGCAATGCGCTGATGACCGCATTCCAGGCTGCAAGTGCTGACATGTACAACGCTGCCAACGCACAGAACGCCCAAGGCGGTGCACAAGGCGGCACGTACAACGCCGGTCAGGACTTCAACGCAGGCAACCAAGGCGGTAACTCCAACTCCGGCAACAACGCCGAGGACGTTGACTTCGAGGAGGTTAAGTAAGCCTCAACTTCCCTCCCCGCCACAACAAGTTGTGTCGGAGCCCCCAAATAAAAAGAAGCGCTCGGTTGAGCGCTTCTTTTGTTGTACTTTATAACATCCGCTTACTTGAGCAGTGAACCGGTTACGTCATATACGTTGTTACCTCTGCGGATAACCAGACGGCCGTCGCGGATCATCTTCTCGCAAACAACCTCAACAACATTGTTCTCAACAGCAGCGAAGGTAGGATTCAGTCCGTCCAGATTGCTGTCGGTGAACTTAACGATGTACATGTTGTAGCGCTTGAGTTGAGCATAGTCGTCAGCAACAACATATACGAGCACGCATTTGTGGATAGCGTCGTAAGCGATGAAGGTCTGTGCAGACTGGCCCTTCGCAAAGGCAGCAGACTTAGCGCAGTCATCGCAGTAAGTTGCATCAACGGTAGCAATGCGGCCATCGAAGGTTACAGGAGCTTTGTCACGGGTGAACTCAGTGAGCTCCTTGTTGTAGATGAACTCAACATCGTCAAGGAACAGGCTGTCCACTACGGTTCTCTTCGAATCGCCCTTACCGGTCGAATAGGTCGTGCCACCGGCAGGAGTCATGTTGGTAGAGAAAGTAGCGAGCACGTAAGCAGGCTCATCTTCTACATCGGGAACATATGTGAAAGGCACAGCCAGACGCTGCCAGCCAAAGTCAGCTGTTGCGCTGTAGTTGAGGGTAGCAGCACCGATCTTAGCCTCAGCAAACGTAGCGGTCTCAGGATCCTGATAACGTGCATCGGTGGTGATAACGGTATTAACGCGTGCTTTGTTCTTCTCGTTAGCAGCATTGCGGTCAGCAGGCAGGTACTTAGCCCAGAATACGATCGAGTCCGGACGACCGTTGAACGGCGTGTTAAAGCCTTCCTCTGTCGGGTCAGAGAAGTTGAAGTTGTGCTCAGGGCTGTCAGCGGTTGTCGAACCGGCGTTGATGCGACCGTTGGTCAGATTACCGTTGGCGGGAACGCCGAGTACCAACTTCGACGAAAGCAGTACACTGTGAGCATCCTCAGAGCCCGGACGTACTTCGTTGGACTGAACCATCTGGTCAGTGTTGTTCTTCACAAAGTCAACCATCTCGCCGGTAGCCGAGCCAAATGAGTGCCAGCCCTTGGGCTCATTGTTCTCCCATGCACCCTCAAAGCCACCATTGGGGAACTGGTAGTTGTTGCTGCCAACTACGTCACCGGCAAAGGTAACGATGATAGGTTCAGGCAGCGTCTCAGGCTCTGCGATTTCGAGGGTTACTTCTGCGCGCTGAGCGGTTACAACGGAGTTGTACTTCTCGCCATCATACTCATAGTTCTGCAGCATTGATATATTTGCACGGAGTTCGATAGTATCCAAATACAATGTAGTAGGTTCAATACTCAACTTGCCGTCAGCTGCTACCTGGATGTTAGGCAATACGATGTCACCCAATTCAACGCCAAGAATTGTGAAGTTAGGTAATACAAAGGTCAGAGTGTTCTCAGCTGCGCCCGGTACCAGATAAATCGAACGACCGGGGAATTCATCCCAGCTGATGTACAAGTCACCCTTGTACTGGCCACAGACCTCCTGCGGGGTTACTGCAAACATTTGCGCCGAAATCATCAATCCGGCAACTAAAGTACTAAAGATTTTTTTCATAATTTTGTTTTATTAAATTTTTTATTGAATTTTGGTTCCTAAAATGGAATATTTCGTTTCATCTTCGCGGATGATATACAGTTGTCCGTTGTAAATCACTTTGCGAATATTGCGCACAGGCTGCTCTTGCGTCATAACGCCTGTTTCTACGCGCTCCTGTACCGTGAGGTGCAAGATCATGAGTGAGTCGCATCCATGGATGTCCAAATAGGTCTCGCTCAGATCCCGTGCGCCTACCGGCTCGGTGCTCAAGTCATGACCTTCCCACTCAGCGGCGTCCCCCTGGGTAATGGTCATGCTCTGCTCAATCGTCGTGAGCTCCCAAACGGTGAGCGTCAGGGTAATGATGGAGTCAGCACCGCGGCTGTTGGGAATCGTAGTGGTATATACTTTCGACTCGGTCAGTCCTTCGAACAGCTCATCCGAATACGGTGTACCGGCACAGGTGCCTGCCTCGTAAGCATACTCCGTGTCAGGAATACGTGTTATGGTCAGGTGCAGGATACGTACGGAGTCGCAACCGTGGATGTCGGTATAGGTCTCCGTGAGGGTTTCTTCGCCTATAGGCTTGGTGCTCAGGTCATGACCTTCCCACTCAGCGGCATCACCAACGACAATGGTCATCTCCTCTTCGATTGTCGTCAACTCCCAAACTGTGAGGGTCAGGGTAACCGTGGAGTCTTTGCCGCGACTGTTGGGGATAACGGTGGTATATACTTTCGACTCGGTCAGTCCTTCGAACAGCTCATCTGAATACGGTGTACCGGCACATGTGCTTGCCTCATAGGCATATTCGGTGTTCGGTATAGTATCAACCGTCAGGTGCAGCACGCGGATAGAGTCGCAGCCGTGACTGCTGGTCAGGCGCTCCTTGATCTTGGTCTTACCTACAGGCAGCACGCTCAGGTCATGGCCTTCCCATACAACGGGATCACCAACGATCATTGTCCAATAGTCATCGATTTCCTCCGTAGGCCATACATGCAGTGTGAACGTAACAACCGAGTCACCACCCAGCGAATTCTCGATGGTCTTGGTATATACGCCACCCTCGGTCAGACCATTGAACAAGCCATTACCTTCCTCATCCACATACGGCAGGTTATTATCGCAAGTAGATGCCTCGTAAGCATATTCGGTCGAAGGAACAAGCGTTACATTAAGGTAAAGAATGCGTACCGAGTCGCAACCGTGGCTACTGGTAAAGTGCTCAATGAGAGTATCCTTGCCAATGGGCTTGGTGCTCAAGTCATGACCTTCCCAGGTCTTGTCAGCGCCCTCGAGCATGGATATCTGGTCGTACAGAGTATCTAACGGCCAAACTGAGAGCGTGAGCGTTATGGTAGAGTCGCCACCCAAATAGTTCTTAATCTTCTTCGTATATACGCCGGAGGTAGTCAAATTGCTAAAGTCAGCATCACTATACGGTGCATCTGCACAGGTCTCTGCCGAACGAGAAGAAGAAGTGTTCGGTATAGCGGTAACCGTCAGGCGCAGCGTGATGATTGAGTCGCAACCATGGATGGTTTGCTTGTTTGCCGTCAACAGATACGGTTCAGTTGCAGCAGCATATGTGCTCAGATCGTAACCGTTCCATGTAGCCGCAGTACCTTGCATCATGGTCTTATACTCAGTCTTCTTATATGTAGGCCAGTGCTTGAGCGTAAGGGTGACAGTAGAGTCACCGCCTGAGAGGTTCTTCAATACGGTTTCATACTCACCCTCATCAGTTAGGTCAGTAAAGTTCTGGTCAGAATATTTCTCATTAGCGCAGATGTACTCCTCATAGAAATATTCGTTGTTGTAGGGCGGCATCTTCATCTGCACGGTATATGCGGAGTAGCCTGTTTTAGATGTCGGATAGTTGTTGGCTACTACATACACGTACATCTGATATTTTGATGCATCATAGCCGATAAAGGTCTGTGCATGCTTAGCGTCGGTAGTGGTTGCCAATTCATAATCACTCTCGCTGAAAACAATTTCAGTATTAGCCTTGTTGCTGCTGAACGATACATTCTTGTTATCCACTTTTAGTGAAGTCAGGCTATGGTTATACACCATTTCTGCATCATCCACATAAAGATGGTCCTGGCTGCTAGAAGTAGAGTTGCCGCCCCCCGGCTTGGCATTTGTCGAAAACGTAATAAGAACATAAGTAGCATCTGAAAGGTCTGCACCGGCCTTGTAATCAAACGGCACTGCTATTCGCTGCCAATCCTTTGTGGGCGTTGCCTGATAGTTGGTGTCTGCCTGTGCAAGCCTCGCAGCAGCAAAAGAGGCATCATCATTCTCGGGATCTTGGTAACGGACGCCCGTTGTGATGACCGTATTCATACGGGCATAATTCTCTTCATGATTCCAAGCTCCTACAGGAACGTATTTTGCCCAAAAGACCATTGAGTCAGGCAAACCGACAAATTTTGTATTATAATCATCATTGGTGGGGTCAGAGTAGTTGTAGTTACCACTTGCATCTGATGCACTTGTAGAGCCGGCATTGATTCGCCCGTTCGTACAGTTGCCATTAGCTTGATTACCGCCAAGCACAGATTTGGTCTGAAGATGAACACTATTTGTGCCTGTCGAGTAAGGACGTGTCACTTCAGATTGAGTGAACTGATCGGTATTGCCTGTTACGAAGGTATTCCATCTTCCGGAAGCAGTACCAAAAGAGTGCCAGCCTTTGGGCTCATTGTTTGTCCAGGAACCCTCAAAACCACCATTGACGATGTCATAGTTCTTGCCGGTAACTCGCGTGCCATTGAACGCCACTGATACAGGGCTATCGCCCAGCGAGGGGGATTGAACGGACAGGGTGACCTTAGCCGTAGAAGCAGCCAATACGGAGTTGGCGTTATCTACAGCAAACGTGGCTTGGTCGGCCAGATTGGAGATATACAACTCGCGGCCTTCCAGCGACAACTTGCCGGAACCATCCATGGGGATGTTAGCCAGAACGAGGGTGCCGAATTTCTTGGAACTGCACTTGAAGTCAGGCACCACAAATGTAACGGTGTTAGCCTCCACACCGGGGAGGATATACACTTCTTTTGTATCATTACCGGTCAGTGTCCCGGAAAAGACACCTGCTACGTCGTTAACCGTCACGGCTTGCGAAGCGTTAACCAGTACGATAAGTGAAAAGACAAATGTAATAATTCGTTTCATATTCTGTTATTTAATTGATTTATTCGCTAATTAACACCTTAGAGGGTGATGTTCATTCGGCAAACGAACGAACGCGGAGGAGCCAACGCCATCGGGCGGAAGCTGCACTCGGTATTGAGCAGGTTGTTGATCAGGAACTGCACTTCCACCTTATCCTTGTAGCGTGCTGAGCAGCGCAGATCCATAGAGAACGTCCCCTTGTTGTGCGCCATCCAATAGTCGTGGAGCGACACGCCATCTTCATAGCCGAAGATGAACTTGCGTGCATAATCCATCAGGTCTGGCTGCGCTTTTTCGCGCTCGTCAACCAGCAGGTAATCAACAGCTAACATCTTGCTGCGGTACGACATATTTATGCCCACCGAGAACCACTTGACGTTATAGTCGATCGTCGTCTTGAACGAGTGCTTGTTGCGGTACTTGAGGTATTTTGAGTCGTTGGACTTGTTCTTCATCTGCAGGGGATCGGTGTAGGTCTTCTCTTCCTCAATGCGCTTGGCATTGTCCATATCCTCGGGCTCGATGAAGGTATAACCGATGTTGTAGGCCAGCGTCATGTCCTTCTTGATATCCACCTTACCTACCGTACCGATCTCTGCGCCGTAGATACGTGCGTGACTCACATTCACGAACTGTGCACCGATACCGATACCTGCGTCGCTGAGCGACTTGGTTGACTTGATACCGTCGATCATGCCCTGCACCTCGCTCATCAGGTCGTCCATGGAGTTGATCATCGCATAGTCAGAGTTGCGGAACAGACCAAAGCGGTACTCAATCATGTTCTGGTACTCGGTGTAGAACGCTGCTACGTCCAGCGAACCGGTCACAGGACCGAATTTATACAGCTGCTTGTAACCGATCTCGGCGTTGTAGCCGCTCTCGGGCTTGATGTTATGGTTCGGATAAACACCTACGCCACCAATATCCTTACGTGCGAACTTCTCGGTAACGGAGGGGTTACGATAGCCCTGACCAAAGCTGGCGCGCAGGAAGCCTGCGGTGTAGATCTCCCAGTTCAGACCGGCGCGGAACACAGGACGTACGGGGCAGAGCCACTTGCCCAGTTGGATGTTTGCCTCCTTGTACTGGTCGTCCATACGGTAGTACTCCAGTCGCATACCTGCGCTCAATGACAGGCGGTCGGCTATACGATGGTCGTACTGCAGGTAGGCAGCCAAGTTATCGGTGTGGTGCGTTCCGGTGATGTTGGTGGTCATGGTTATATGATTCCAGTTCACGCCGGCGGTCAGGCGAACGCCCGATTTCCACTGCTTGGCAAACTGGTAGTCAACATATGCATTGTAGGTCTGGTCAGGACGCGTAGGCGTCTGATCGGCCAGCAGGTTCATGGCGTAGCCCAGAGCGTCCTGCAGTTCGGCTACCGTACCCGTATAACCCAAGCCGTTCTTAACCAGGTCTATACCATTGGTAATTGCACCCATCCAGTCTTCGTTCATCGCGGGCAGAGCTACGTCCTTGAACGTAACGATCAGCGCGTCCTCGAGCGAGGTGCCGCCACTGGTTTTGTCAACGATCTGGTCATAGTAACCCTTCACCTTACCCAGGTCAAAGCTGCTGATGCCCCACTTGAGCAGATCTTTCGTGCTGATGACGGGTGAGGGGGTGGTCAAGTTGTCGGAAGTGAAGTAGAAACGCGTACGCAACTTGTGCGAAATGCCTTTCTCAGTGTTATCGTAATTAAAAAATGGGTCAATATTGAAGTTGTGCTCCTTGCGTCCCATGTTCGATAGCGGTGATGGACGCAGGGGGTCTTTCGGGCTGCGCCACAGAAAGAAGTCGCCGAACTGGTTAGCCACGTAGTTGAGGTTAGCGCCGGCATTCATGTACTTGCCTTCGGCCATCGGGTGATGGTAGGTCACGTTACCGCCCAGGCGGATACGGTCGTTGAAGCTCTGCTGGCGGTAGCCCTCGTCCTTGAAGCCGCTGATAGCGCCTGACACGTCAAAGTTGCCGATGCGGCGCGAGTGCGAAGCCTCAGCTCCGTAGTACACCGGCTGCCGCGCGCCCGTATAGGCGTAATCCTTATAGTTATCGTAGATGCCTACGTAACCGCTGATGTTCGTCTTGGGCGTCTCGCCCGGGCGTTGCGTACGTACATTAATAACACCGTTCAGCGCCGACGAACCGTACAGCACGGATGAGGCACCCTTGATCACCTCCACCTGCGCTACGTTTTCCAGAGGCACATTGTTCCAGTTGATCTCGCCGGTCTTGGGGCTGAGCACAGTCATACCGTCGAGCAGCACCTGACAGCGCGAACCTACGCTGTATGTCCAGCCGCCACCGCCACGGATACTCGGCTGCTTGTCAATGATCTCCACGCCCGGAAGCGTCTGCAGCGTCGATGACAGATCCGTCGGAGCCTGCGAACGGATAACGGAGGACTTGAGCACCTCCATACTAACCGTCACATCGGTCATACGCTGCTCAAAGCGACCTACCGATACTACTACCTCGTCCAAGATCTCGTTGTCAAGGAACATAGGTATATTGTAGTTGCCAAGCGGCATCGTGAGCACCTTGCGCTTCTCGGTCTGATAGCCTATATACGAGAATTGCAAGTTTACCGGTAAAGCGGGAACTTGCAAAACATATTTGCCATCTTCGTCTGTTACTGTACCGCTGCCGTCGTCAGTGTTCAGAATAGTTACACCAATCAGCGGTTCACGAGTCATTGCGTCTGTCACTATACCCGTCAAACGTTCGGCATATAGGGATTGAATGAATAGGAATGTAATGAGTACTGTGTAGATTTTTTTCATAAATAGTTATACATAAAACTTCAAAATCGGTTGCAAAGATACATAAATATTTTCATATATCAAATAGCGCAATGTAAGAAAAGTATGCCGATTTTTAATCATCAATAATAATCAAATATTATTTATTAATAATAAGCACGCTTTTTGTTGAAAATTTGGACTATTTTTTTCGCCAAAACGCCCTACACGCACACGCGCAAGGATTTTTTGCAATTCACACATATCAGAAAAAAAATGCACAATAGTTGCTCGAAAATTTGCAAATATCAAAAAAAATTCGTAACTTTGTAGCGATTTCTAATTCCACGAACTTTCAAGAACACAAATCTAACATATAACATATCTATGAATCTGACATTTCAAATCAATTATCGCACGGTGTACGGCCAAGAGTTGTGCATCGTGGAGACCGGTTCGAACATTGCGGGCTGGACGGAGCAGAAACCGCTTCGCCTGACCTGCCAGGGTGATGACTTCTGGACAGCCACTGTCGAGGTAGAGGGTACTGGTACTATAGATTACAAGTATGCTATCCTCCTGCAAGAGGGCGGTTTCATCTACGAGGCAGGCCTGACGCGCAAGCTCACGCTGCGCGCCGCTGACAAGAAGGTAGTGATGCACGACTTCTGGCAGTCAGTTGACTACGAGAAAGCCTTCTACAGCACCGCCTTCCTCAAGTCGCTGTTCCAAAGAAAGTCGAAAGCCGAAAGCCGAAAGCCGAAAGCCGCATCCAAGGCCAATGTAACCTTTACCATCGACCTGCCCCAGATCCTGCCATCGCAGGGTGTGGCTATCGTGGGCGGCATAAAGCAATTAGGGGAGTGGAACATCGACAAGAAGCTCCCCATGAGCGATGCCGACTTCCCCGTATGGAAAGCCGATATCGAAGTAGCCGGCGTCGATGCATTTGAGTACAAATACGTTATTTACGACCTGGCTACAGGCAACGTAGTGGATATGGAGTGGGGCGAGAACCGCCACGCCTGGGGCCTTCCGGAGAAAGGTGCGCGTCTGCGCGTCAACGATCGCTCGTTCCGCCGCACCCAGCCGCGTTTCCGCGGTGCTGGTGTAGCCGTGCCCGTATTCAGCCTGCGTACCAAGGATGGCTTTGGTATAGGTGAGTTCCCCGACCTAAAGAAACTTGCCGACTGGGCAGCCCTGACCGGACAGAGAATGATCCAGACCCTGCCGATCAACGACACGACCCTGACCCATACCAACCGCGACTCCTATCCGTACAACGCCGTTTCGGTGTTCGCGTTGCATCCCATATATATCAATATTGAGAAGATGGGACGCCTGACACCGGCGCTCAAGAAGAAGTACGAGGCGACCAAGAAGGAGTTCAACGCCAAGAGCATCGCCGACTACCAGTGCGTTTACGACGAGAAGATGAAGTACTTCGAGGCGCTCTACAAAGCTGACTGCGATGCCTGCTTCGCCAGTGAGGAGTACAAGACATTCTTCGAGAAGAACAAAGGCTGGCTCGAGCCTTATGCCGCTTTCCTAGCCAAGCGCGACAAGAAGCAGCAGGGCTTGTACTACTTCCTGCAGTTTCACGCCGACAAGCAGCTCAGCGATGCAGTAGCCTACGCCCACTCCATCGGCGTAGCCATGAAGGGCGATATACCTATTGGTATCAGTCCCGACTCAGTGGACGCAGCCGTCGAGCCCGAACTGTTCAACCTCGACGCATCGGCAGGTGCGCCGCCCGATGACTTCAGCATCAGTGGTCAGAACTGGGGATTCCCTACCTATAACTGGGACGAGATGGCTAAGGATGGCTACGACTGGTGGCGCCGCCGCTTCACCAAGATGCAGGACTACTTCGATGCCTATCGTATTGACCATATTTTGGGTTTCTTCCGTATCTGGCAGATGCGTAAAACCGATGTATGGGGACTATGCGGACACTTCTCGCCTGCTATGCCCTACTCACCGCAAGACCTGTGGAACATGGGCGTATGCCTCGATATAGATCGAATGACCAAGCCGTATATCCGCGGCAACTTCCTCGGCGACGTATTCGGCTATGACACCGAGACCGCCAAGCAGCGTTTCCTCAACACCAACGACGGTTACGTCTTCTGGTTCAAGGATGAGTTCGACAGCCAGATTAAGGTGCAGGACTACTTCGACGCTGTGCTTGAGAACGACGACAAGTTGCATGAGGTAGGCTTCATGAACAAAGATCAGGCCATCAACCTGCGTGAGGGACTATTGTACCTGCATTGCGAGGTACTTTTCGTGCGCGACCAGAAGAACCCCGAGCTCTTGCATCCGCGCATCAGCATCTATCAGTCGCACTCCTACAACGAGCTCTACGACGATCAGAAGCGCATCATCATGAACATCTACAACGACTACTTCTACCGTCGTCACACCGAGTTCTGGCGTCAGAGCGCTATGCGCAAGTTGCCTACCCTGATCAGTTCGACAGGCATGCTCTGCTGCGGTGAGGATCTGGGTATGGTGCCCGACTGCGTTCCTCAAGTCATGCACGAGTTGCAGATTCTCAGCCTGGAGATCCAGCGTATGCCTAAGGACCCCAAGCGCACGTTCGCTCATCCGGCTGATGCACCCTACCTGAGCGTCTGCACCACGGGCACGCACGACACCAACCCGCTGCGCGCATGGTGGGAAGAAGATCGCGAGGTAACGCAGAAGTTCTACAACGACCAGATGGGCTGGTGGGGTGAAGCACCGCGCGAGATGACGCCGGAGATAGCCGACTTCATCGTTAAACAGCACATGTACAGCCCCGCTATGTGGGTTATCCTGCCGCTCCAAGACTGGCTGGCTGTGGATGGTGAAGTTCGTCTGCCCGACGCTCACGCCGAGCGCATCAACCTGCCTTCGAACCCGCGTCACTTCTGGAACTACCGTATGCACATCAGCATCGAGGATCTGATGAAGCGTGACGCGTTCAACGAGCACATCCGTCACCTGACGGCTATCCGGTAAACGCGCGTTACGAACGATGAATAGTTTTGGTGACACATTCGTCTTCACCTCCTTTGGTGAATCGCACTCCGCCGCTGTCGGCGGAGTGCTTGATGGTGTGCCCGCCGGCATCCGCATCAACCTCGACCTCATCCGCGCCAACCTCGACCGCCGCGCGGGACGAAATCAAACAGCTAACAGCAAACAGCAAACATCCGCGATGGGCGTCTCTCCCAGAGCGCTAAGGGAAAACGATGAAGTCGAGTGGCTCAGCGGTCTGTTGGACGGTGTGACGCTCGGTACGCCTATTGCATTCCTTATCCGCAATCGCAATGCTCGTCCCGAGGATTATGAGGCGTTCCGGCACTCCTTCCGCCATGCACATGCTGACAGCACGTACGAGGCGAAATATGGCATCCGCGACTGGCGTGGTGGCGGACGAGCCTCGGCACGCGAGACGGCCGCACGAGTCGTAGCAGGCTCCGTGGCGCAGCAACTGCTCGCCAACAAAGGCATAACGATCAAGGCCGAGCTCATTCAGGTGGGCGATGAGACGCGCCCGGAGTATTTCAACGAACTCATCAACAGCTACCGCGCCGAGGGCGACAGCATTGGTGGTATTATCCGCTGTGAGGTCAACGGGCTTCCGTCCGGACTGGGCGAACCAATCTTCGACAAGCTCCAAGCCCACCTCGCATACGCCATCCTCTCCATCAATGCCTGCAAAGGCTTTGACTACGGCAGCGGTTTCGAAGGAGTCTGCCAGCCAGGCTCCATTGCCAACCAACATAGCGGCGGCATACTCGGAGGCATAACCGACGGCACTACCCTATCCTTCCGCTGCGTATTCAAACCCACTCCCTCCACGCCCAAAGCGTTTGCTCAAATGCGAAATGACATAACGGCAAATGGGAAAATTGTAAATGGAAAAATTGCAAATCGCTCTGATGCCTGCGTCGCTGTCCGCGCTGTCCCTGTCGTCGAAGCCATGACCGCCCTCGTACTGGCTAACTTCAGCGATATACGACTAAGGCCATGAAGCAGCAAACTTGACATCTCCCTCACCCCCGCCGAAGCCTCGACTGAGCTTCGCCATAGTCCAAACTATAAACCTCATAGAAGACTCATAGGAACCTTATTGGAACCTCATGAGCCTTCTTTGTTGTATATCAATAATTTACAATTGGGAATTTTTGCACGTTTTTCGTCACATTTTGCACGTTCATTCTATATCAGAAAAACGTATGCAAATATACAAAACATTTCTGACATTTCCAAATTTTCCATCAGTTTTATTTCATTTTCCCATTTTCGTCACCTCCACCTTACAACACCCTCCTGCCCTTGCACGGTGTAGGTCTTGCCGTCACAGAGGATGAAGAGACAAAACTAACGCACTAAACGCACAGACCGACCGAAATAGCGTTTGTAAGTGCCCAGCGGACTGAGGTTGTTCGAGTCAAAAAAGAAGAGGTACGCGCTGGTCTTGTCGTTAGGCGTAGACGACCAGTAGCGAGCGTACAAACCGACATCGTCCACATCCGTGTCGCTGCGATGACCAGCCGCAGGCAGAAATACGGCACCGGCAGACTCCATTAGAGACCACTGACTCGCATCATATATATTCGTGGAGACCACACTGCCCCAATCATCCCCAGAACTTGCATTGGTCATTCCGGCAGTAAAGCTACACCCACTTGGCAGAGTCCAATTATCCGGCAAGAGGACTACACCCGTTATGCCATTAACTTTTGCTGCACCATACTTGCTGCCTGCATCTGTTCGAAAACTGAACAGATACTCCCACTCATCCTTCGTCAGCGTGCGCCACTGGGTAGCTTTATTGCCACCATTGGTGATTGCATTGGTACCCCAATCAACGAATGAGATATAGTCATTGTAGTCAGTGCTAACTTTGTTAGGCGCATCGCCTGTGCCCCAACCGAAGAGGTCGCGGTGGTTGTCCGACTGATTGTTACCGAAATACTCCCACTGATGCTCGGCGAACTGCCAGGTACCCACATACTGCAAATTGCCTTGCGAGAAGTGTACTTTGGTCGTTTCGCTGACCGAGAACTCACCACTCAGCGCACCATCACCAGAAGGGACAGCAGGTTGGTTCTTCTCTTTACATGCGCAAAAGAAAGCGGCAATGAGAGCCATGAATAAAAATTTTTTCATTATAACAATATTTAAAAATGCCTACTCACTTTTGGCTTTTCGGCTTACTCCGTTTATACATATAAAATAAGCGTTCCTTATCCCCTTCGAGGCTGTAGGAAACGCCCATTAAGTCGATAAGTCACGCCCATATATGCACTATGGACGCTTGCTGACTTATTATTGACTTAATTCAAAACTTCCTACATTCCGAAGGGTCAAATAAATCGCAAACGCGAAAATTTATTATGTACTCACTTTTTTACGCTGCTGAGCTCAGCGCTTCGGTTTAACGTCGGTAAGCGACGGCCATTATTATCCCGCGGCGGAGGTATACTCTATTGCTCACTTCCTCTTGGGAGCTGCGGCAAAGAAGTAACATCTAATGATGACAGCGTCTGCAATTGGTTAATCGCCATCATTCTTAATGATTTTAGTCGTTCACTCTGTGGAACTTGTTGTCCGATCAGTAGAGCATTATACGACTCCATGTTTGCCAAAACAAGCAGCTGTTGTAAGGATGCGTAGTCACGGATGTTACCCTTTTTATCAGAGTTGTTGGCGCGCCATTGTGCAGCGGTGATTCCGAACAACGCCACATTGAGTACGTCCGCCTCATCGGCATACACGTATGATTGTTGTTCTCTGGTCAATTCAGGCGGTAAAAGATTTTGCTGGATAGCATCAGTGTGCACACGATAATTGAGTTTGGATATCTCGCGGTTCAAGTTCCACGACAAGGACAAACGTGAGTTTTCATCATATTTTAGACGGCGATAGTCCTTCATCAAATAGAGCTTAAACTCAGCAGAAATCCAAGACGCGAACTCCATGGCAATATCGCTATGTGCATATGTACCGCTATTATACCGTCCTGCTTTGGATACTATACCAATGGCACCTGTTGCCTCTATCCATTTGGAGGGTGTCATAACAAAGCGGTTAAGACCGGCTTCCGTTTTAAACGTGTCGAATTGCACACGGTTAAAATGTGGATTATGCAGGCTCTCCCACAAACCGAGAAATTCTATCGTATTGCGATTACGCATCCAGTTCTGTATAGCAAAACGCGGATCATCATTGTTCCGAAAACGAGCAATATCCGTCAATGAAATGTATTCATTGCGGAAATCCTCGGTATAGATTCCTACGTCTATTCCTTATAACATGCAAGATGTCTGACTTTGTTTCACTCATAAATGCTTTCTTTCACTGCATTAATTTCGATGTCGGGGGCCTCGGTTAATTAGTCAGCCCCATTTTTCCCCTTCGTTATGGGCGTGACTCACATATAGAAATTTCTGCATGCAAAGTTACGAAAAAAAATTGAATAATACAAATAAATTGACGAAAAACTTGCAAATGTGAGTTTTTTTTTGTATCTTTGTGCGGAAATTGGAAATACTAATACGACCATACACAAATAACACTATGACCGTACAAGATAAACTTGCCGCACTACGCGGATTGATGCAGCAGGAAGGGCTGAACGCGTACATCGTGCCGAGCACCGATCCGCATGCATCGGAATATATGGCGAGCCACTGGGCAGAGGTCTGCTGGCTCACGTCGTTCACAGGCGAAGCCGGTACAGCCGTCGTCACCCTTGACCAGGCGCTGCTCTGGACGGACAGCCGCTACTACCTTCAGGCCGGCATTGAGCTCGAAGGTACAACAGTCCAACTCATGCGCGAGTCGGACATCGACTGCCCGAAGATCGAAGAGTGGCTGGTGTCAGCAGTCAGCGATCAGCAGTCAGAAGTCAGCTTTGTGGTGGGAGTGAATCCCGAGATGTGGAGCGTGAATGCCTACAAGGAGCTCAAAGACAAACTGGAGGAAGCCGGCATCGGATTGACATCCGTTGACCTGATCCGTCCGCTCTGGACGGAGAATCGTCCGCCGAAGCCCATGCATCGGTTCTTTGAGTTTGACACCCGTTACGCCGGCGAGAGCATCCACAGCAAACTGGGTCGCATCCGCGCCAAGATTCGCGAGAAGGGCGCCGACACAATGGTGGTGAGCGCGCTGGACGAGATAGCCTGGGTGCTGAACGTTCGCGGCCATGACGTGGAGTTCAACCCCGTGGTAGTCAGTTACCTGGTGATCGAGCAGTCGAAGTGCACGATGTTCGTGCAACCGCAGAAGATCACCCGCGAGGTGACTGCTTACCTGCGCGCCAATGATGTGGAGTTCAGGGACTACGAAGAGGTCTTCCCTTACCTCAAGCACATAGAAGGCTCCGTCCTCTTCGATGGTGCCAAGGTCAACGAAGCACTTTACGAGGCCATTAATCCCGACGTAAAGAAGATCAACGCTCAGTCGCCTATCCTGGTGGCCAAGTCGCACAAGAACCACATTGAACTGGCCGGTGTGCGCAAAGCGATGGAGCAGGACGCCGTAGCCCTGACGCGGTTCTTCCGCTGGCTGGAGAGCGATGCTACGCGTGCTCACATGGCAGCAGGACGGATCACTGAATGGGATCTGATGGAGCAGCTGCATGCCTGCCGACTGCAGGGCAAGAACTTCGTTGAGGAGAGTTTTGGCACGATAGCCGGCTACCAAGGCAATGGAGCGATCGTTCACTACGCAGCCACCAAGGAGACAGCCGACGTCGTTTATCCGCAAGAGATGTTGCTGCTGGATAGTGGCGGTCAGTACCTGGACGGCACAACGGATATCACCCGCACCGTATGGCTGGGGGGCAAGATACCTGCTCAAGCCAAACGCGACTACACCTATGTGCTCAAAGGCCATCTGATGCTCGGGCATCTACGCTGGCCGCGCGGCACACGAGGCAACCAGATCGACGCCATTGCCAAGCAGTACATGTGGCAGGCAGGTATCACCTACGGTCACGGCACAGGTCACGGCGTAGGACACTTCCTCAGTTGCCATGAGGGGCCGCAAAACATCCGCACCGACAAGAACCCCACCGTGCTCGAAGCCGGACAGATCTGCTCCGACGAACCGGGCATCTACCGCACCGGCAAATGGGGCATTCGCACGGAGAACCTCGTAGTCGTCACACCCGTTGATAGCACCAAGGAAGCCACCACCGAGGACGAATGGCTGACCTGGGAGACACTCACCCTCTTCCCTTACGATACGACGCTAATCGACTTCTCGCTACTCACTGAACAAGAAAGGGAGTGGATCAATGACTACCACGCCGAGGTCTATAAGAGAGTTAGCCCCCTACTGAATGAAGAAGAGGCTAAATGGTTAGAAGAAAAATGCAAAAAAATATGAGTTTAGAAGAAACGCTAAAAAGTCAAGTACGTCTCGCCGTCAAAGCCTTGTATGGCATTGAGGCGGACGACAAACAGATACAACTGCAAAAGACCCGCCAAGAGTTCGAAGGAAACATCACATTGGTAGTGTTCCCCTTCGTCAAACTCGCCCGCAAAGCCCCGGCACAGGTAGCCGAGGAGATAGGCCAATGGCTAATGGCTGACAGCCGACAGCTAATTGCCAAGTTCAACGCCGTGCAAGGCTTCTTGAACATGAGCTTTGCCCCATCGTTCTGGATCGAGCAGTTAGAGGCCATCGCTGCCAACACAAACTACGGCAGAAACAGCCAACAGCCAATGGCTAATGGCCAACAGCCACTGATGATGGTCGAGTACTCCTCGCCCAACACCAACAAACCTCTGCACCTCGGCCACGTGAGGAACAACCTGCTCGGCGCATCCATAGCACGCATACAAGAGGCCAACGGCTGGAAGGTAGTTAAGACGAACATCGTGAACGACCGCGGCATACATATCTGCAAATCGATGCTCGCGTGGCTGAAGTTCGGCAATGGCGAAACACCCGAGTCGTCCGGCAAGAAAGGTGATCACCTGATCGGCGATTACTATGTTCGTTTTGACCAGGAGTACCGCAAACAGGTCAAAGCCCTGATGGAACAGGGACTCAGCGAGGACGACGCCAAGCGCGAAGCACCGCTGATGAAAGAGGCGCAAGCCATGCTACTCAAGTGGGAGCAAGGCGACAAAGAAGTGCGCGACCTCTGGGCACGAATGAACGAGTGGGTCTATGCCGGATTTGATGAAACCTACAAGACGATGGGCGTCTCGTTCGACAAAATCTACTACGAGTCGAACACATACCTGGAAGGCAAGAAAGAGGTAGAGCGTGGATTAAAAGAAGGCCTGTTCTATCGCCGCGAGGACGGTTCGGTTTGGGCTAACCTGACAGGTGATGGGCTGGATGAGAAGCTGTTGTTACGCTCAGACGGCACATCGGTATATATGACACAGGACATCGGTACCGCCAAGCTTCGCTATCAGGACTACCCCATCGACAAGATGGTTTATGTAGTGGGCAACGAACAGGAGTATCATTTCAAGGTACTGTCGCTGCTGCTGGATAAGTTAGGTTTCCCGTTCGGCAAAGAACTTGTGCATTTCTCCTACGGAATGGTTGAGTTGCCTAACGGCAAGATGAAGAGCCGCGAGGGCACAGTAGTTGATGCCGACGACTTGATGGCGCAGATGATTCAGGAT
Source organism: uncultured Bacteroidales bacterium (assembly GCA_946403215.1). Taxonomy (GTDB): domain Bacteria; phylum Bacteroidota; class Bacteroidia; order Bacteroidales; family Paludibacteraceae; genus Colicola. Next base: position 19,059 of record CAMIZG010000019.1, read on the forward strand.
GCAAAAGTTATCAGCAAGGACAAAGTGAACACCCTACCCGACATCACAGAGGCCGAAGCCAACGAGATAGCCCGCAAGGTTGGTCTGGGAGCGCTCAAGTACTTTATCCTGAAGGTGGACCCTCGTAAGAACATGTTGTTTAATCCGGAAGAGAGCATCGACTTCAACGGCAACACAGGGCCTTTTATACAATATACCTACGCGCGCATACAAAGCGTGCTGCGGAAGTCCGGTCAAAAGTCAAAAGTCGAAAGTGAAAAGCCGAACGAGCTCAATGACAAGGAGATCGCCCTCATCCAGCGCCTGACCGATTATCCCGCTGCAGTCAAGCAGGCAGGCGACGAATTCAGCCCGGCTGTGCTCTGCAACTATGCGTACGCCCTAGCGCAGGAGTTCAACTCGTTCTACCACGACTACTCCATCCTCAATGAGGCCGATGACCAAAAGAAAAACCTCAGACTGCTACTCAGTGCCCAAGTGGCAACAATCCTAAAGCACGCCATGGCACTTCTCGGCATCGAGATGCCCGACAGGATGTAATCCTGACTTTACGGAGCATAAATATTTTGCAGAAAAAACGCACAAGGTTTGGAAATCTGAAAAGTTTTTCGTAACTTTGTGCGCTTTTTGTGCGAACTGTGCATTGAGGCGCTGTTGCACACGAATGTTTAACCATTTAATTTTTGTTTTCTACCAATTATGGCAGAGAATTTATCACTCAACAATTTCGACTGGGATGCCTATGAGGCCAACGCCCAAGGCGCAAAGAATGAAGCCGAAATTGCGAAGTATGATGGTAGCCTGAGCGCTATCAAAGAGAACGAGGTAGTTGAAGGTACCGTCGTTTCAGTTAACAAACGCGAAGTAGAAGTAAACGTTGGCTTCAAGAGCAACGGCTTCATTGCTGCTTCCGAGTTCCGCTACAACCCCGACCTGAAGCCGGGCGACAAAGTAGAGGTTTATATCCAAACACAAGAGGACAAGAACGGTCAGCTCGTTCTGTCGCACAAAGAGGCTCGCGCTGCCCAGGCTTGGGATCGCGTTAACGAGGCTTGCGACAAGCAGGAGATCGTTCAAGGTTACATCAAGTGCCGCACCAAGGGTGGCATGATCGTTGACGTGCTGGGCATGGAAGCCTTCCTGCCGGGTAGTCAGATTGACATCCGTCCGATCCGTGACTACGATCAGTTCGTTGGCAAGACCATGGAGTTCAAGATCGTTAAGATCAATCCTGAGTTCCGCAATGTTGTTGTTTCGCACAAGGCTCTCATCGAGGCCGAGCTCGAGGCACAGAAGAAAGAGATCGTCAGCAAGCTTGAGAAGGGTCAAGTGCTGGAGGGTACCGTTAAGAACATTACCAACTATGGCGTATTCATCGACCTGGGTGGCGTTGACGGCCTGATCCACATCACCGACCTGAGCTGGGGCCGCGTAAGCGATCCGAAGGAGATTGTTCAACTCGACCAGAAGATCAACGTTGTTATCCTTGACTTTGATGAGGACAAGAAGCGTATTGCCCTGGGCTTGAAGCAACTGACCCCGCATCCATGGGATGCACTGGACGCTAACCTGAAGGTAGGCGACAAGATCAAGGGTAAGGTTGTCGTTATGACCGACTACGGAGCATTCGTTGAGGTTGCAGAGGGCGTTGAAGGCCTCGTTCACGTAAGTGAGATGAGCTGGAGCCAGCACCTGCGTTCGGCTAACGACTATCTGAAGGTTGGCCAGGAGGTTGAGTGCGTTATCCTGACTCTCGACCGCGCTGACAGGAAGATGAGCCTGGGTATCAAGCAGCTGAAGGCTGATCCTTGGGAGACCATCGAGACCAAATACGCTGTTGGTACACGCCACTTCGCTAAGGTACGTAACTTCACCGGCTTCGGCGTATTCGTTGAGTTGGAAGAGGGCGTTGAAGGTCTGATTCACATCAGCGACCTGAGCTGGACGAAGAAGATCAAACACCCGAACGAGTTCACCTCTATTGGTGCTCAGATCGAGGTTATCGTTCTGGACATCGACAAGGAGAACCGCCGTCTGTCACTTGGTCACAAGCAGCTTGAGGACAATCCTTGGGAAGAGCTGGAGGCTAAGTTCGCCATCGACACCATCGTTACCGGTAAGGTACTCGAGATCAGCGACAAGGGCGCTACTATCCTGCTCGAAGAGGGCGTAGAGGGCTTCTGCCCGACCCGTCACCTGCAGAAGGAGGACAAGAGCCCGGTAGCCGTAGGCGACGAGCTGGATGTTAAGATCCTTGAGTTCAACCGCGACGCTAAGCGCATCCTCGTTTCGCACCTCCGCACATGGGAGGAGCGCAAAGAGGCTCCCGCTAAGGAAGCTAAGGCAGAGAAGAAAGAGGCCGCTCCTGAGCTGCCGAAGGTTGAGAAGACCACTCTCGGTGACATCGACGTTCTGGCTAACCTTAAAGCTTCGATGGAGGCAGAGGCTAAGCCTGCGAAGAAAGCTCCCGCTAAGAAAGCAGCTGCCAAGAAAGAGGCTGCAAAAGACGCTGAGTAACCAGAGCTCTCTGATACACACGTTGTTAACAAGAAAGCGAACCTTGCGGTTCGCTTTCTTCATTTCTATATATGCTATTTGCTTATGCTTTTAGGAACTTGTCCGCCTCAATGGCTGCCTTGCAGCCCGCAGCCGCAGCCACGACAGCTTGGCGGTAGTGTGGGTCGGCGCAATCGCCTGCTGCATATACGCCAGGGATATTCGTGCACGGGCTGTCACCTTTCACCTTGATATATCCCTCTGCATCAAGGTCAAGGTACTGGGCAAAAAGCTTCGTGTTGGGTTGATGGCCTATAGCCAGGAAGAACCCGTCAATAGCAATGTGGCGCTGCTCCTCATCAGGCAAGCCCTTCTTGTAAATAAGGTCAGCACCCTCAACCTTGGTCTCACCTGTCAGACGCAACGTATTGTGCTCAAACAGCACCTCAATCTTCGGATTGTCGAACACGCGCTGTTGCATAATCTCCGAAGCACGGAAGTAAGGCTTGCGGACAATCATATATACCTTCTGGCACAGATTAGCCAGATAGATCGCTTCCTCACACGCAGTGTCACCGCCGCCCACTACGGCAACCGTCTTTCCACGGTAGAAGAATCCGTCACAGGTTGCGCACGCGCTTACGCCACGACCTCTGTACTCCTTCTCACTCGGGATTCCCAGCCACTTAGCGGATGCACCGGTAGCAATAATAACCGTCTCTGCCTCATAGAGTGTGCCATCGTCTGTCCACACCTTCTTGGGCGAGCAGGAGAAGTCCACCTTATCGACGATAGCCGATACGAACTGCGTACCAAAGCGCTCGGCCTGACGACGTATATCATCCATCATCTGAAAAGGCTCAACGCCATCAGGGTAACCGGGAAAGTTCTCCACTTCCGTAGTGATAGTCAGTTGCCCGCCGAGTTGAGGCCCTTCAATCAATACGGGTTGAAGGTTAGCACGTGAGGCGTAGATGGCGGCTGTATAGCCCGCCGGACCTGAGCCGATGATTAAGCATTTCATAGTTTATCTGTTGCGTATATTATATTTGTCTGTGATTGTCCCTTTCTCGATTACGAACACACCCGGGTTGGCGCGAACAATGGTCTTTAGCATAATGCCGTCAGCATTGAGGAACAACATCCGCCAATGGCTAAGCAGCTCGTCATTGAAGCCGGCGGCCTCTTCGGGATCCAGCGTCGGGTCATTGGCAGCCAAGCCGTTGGCAAGCAGCAGGTCACGGTGCGCCTCAATGAACTCCCAGATCTGCTCATCCGTTGCAGAGGTAAGAATGAACACAGGTACAGCCTGTTCCTCGGTAGCCAGACACAGATCAACCACCTTGCCCAGCAATGACAAATCGGTCTTTGTCAGATCGTACATCACAACGAGTACAACCTTATCCATTTCCAGAAGGTCGTAGGTTACATCCGCGCCCTCGTAGTCCACGAGTTCGAAGTCATGGATAGGCGGCTCATAGCCTTTCTTGACGAGTTTGGACTGCTGGTCAACAAAGCGCCACGAACTATCGCCACGCGGGTAATCCTGCAGGGTGAATTCCTGCTCAACTCCGTCTTTCTCATAGATAAGTGTGATAGCGTACTCATCCGTCGGTGCGCCCTCAGGGATCTCCATCAGTTCGGGGATATTGTTGCCTATCTTGTACGGACGAAAGTCAATCAGCGGCAGGTGGTAGTGCGTATAAAGCATCAATCCTCCGGCAAGAGCCAGAGCAACTACCACGACTCCCAGTTCAGCCCACCAGACGAAGGTCGGCGGTATATGCTTCTTGGTGAAGAGCAGAACGATGACCAGCGACAGGAGCACCACGTTCTTGAAGAAGGTCTGCCAGTTGGTGATGACCAGCGCGTCACCAAAGCAGCCACAGTCCGTAATAGGATCAGTCAGTGCAATATATAGCGTGAGCGGCGTCATCACCACGTAGAACGCCAGTGCCAGCCAGGTCGTCCATTGCGTGCGCACATTCAGTAGCATCATCACACCCAGTGTCCACTCGGTAAGGATAAGAATTACAGCCGCAGCCGTTGCCAATGACAGCCATGAGGTAAAGATTCCTCCGAAAGCCGTAAGGTAGTCCTCAATCTTATATACCGTCCCCACGGGGTCGATGGCTTTCACGAAACCCGAGAACAGAAACGTAAATGCAAGCAATGTACGTGCAACAGAGCCCACATAATATTTTATCACTTTATCGTTTACCATTTTCGCATTTGTCATCAGTTGTCAGTATGAGGTAGAACACGGCGTAGTTGAGCATATCGAAGTAGTTGCCGTCTGCCCCTTCGGAGATCAGCGTACGGTTGTCGTTGGAAGCGATCTGCTTATTGCGGTTGATCTTCGTCAGGATGATATCGATGAGCGAGGAGGGTAACATATCCCTCCACGCTTCACCGTAATCATGGTTCTTGCGCATCATGAGTGCCTTGGCTTCCGCCACGTACTTGTCATACAGTTCAGTCACCTGCTCGGGCGTCATATCAATGCTGTCGGCAAAGCCGTGACGCAATTGGATGATTCCCATCACCGAATAGTTGACAATAGCACGCACCTCTCCGGCTATATCCTCGCCCACGAGGTTCACACCCGTCATCTCGAGGGTGCGGATTCGTTTGGCCTTGATGAAGAGCTGGTCGTTGACCGTCTGTGGACGCATGATACGCCACGACGGACCGTAATCCTTCATCTTCTTGATATAGATACTCCGGCACTGTGCCAGTACTTGGTCGTATGCTTCAGCGGTTGTCATGATGCGTATGTTTTGTTACTTTTGTACACCGAGGATGGTATAATAAACGCCATCGCGCAGGATATAAACCTGACCCTCTTTGATAACCTTGACAGCCTTCGGCGCAGCGGCCGCATCCTCAACAGCTGTTACAGATTCCGGCTCCCCCGGAGTAAAGCTGATGGACTTGATGTACAACGCCTTCTTAGTGTTCGTCATACGGATTTCAAGTTCACCCTGCAGCTTCTGTTCGTTCTTGAAAGAATAATCCTTCTTGCTGTTTTCCAGATTTTTCGTAGCACCGACTTGCGTACCACCGATATATACAGCCAGTTTGCCGTCACCATCCTTGCCCATTGCGGCATTGATGGTTATATCACCAATCAGGCAGTCAACAACGTCATCTGTTACCAGCGATACTTTCTTGGCTGGATTATTGCTTGAGCCGAATTGCGCACCACGGTCATAATAGGTATCATAATTGGTGGAGCTACCATTCTCCATTGTGAGCGCCCACTCCAGATCACCAAGTATTGCAGAGCCGCTCATCTTTGATGTGAATGTATAACTATATTCATTGCAACCGGTCAATGTCTCTACATCGTCAATTACAGTAATAGCAGCCTGCGCAGTGAAACCGCCATCATTGGTGGTAACGGTAATAACAGCCGTACCGGCGGAAACGCCGACAACATGACCATTGTCCGTAACTGTAGCAACCGATGTATTGCTGCTCTTCCAGCTGACACTCTTATCATCCGCATTGCTCGGTTCAACAATGGCCTTTAGTTGCTGTTTGCCCTTAATCTTCAGCGTTGCAGAAGTAGGGGTCACGCTGACACCTGTTACTGCAACCGGATCAACATTATCAGGCACGATACCGATGATTACGTCCTGGTCTTCCGAGAAGTCATATGAGCCACCACCGGCACCGCCGCTACCGGGAGCCAGATTGGAAAGCAAATAGTAACCATCATTCTCGCCCGACCAACCCCAGTTGAAGTAGAAATAGCCGGCATTATCATAACCGTCGCAGATAAAACTATGGCCTCCCTCGTCACCGGCACCAGCATACATAATAGGATGCTGCTTATCCAGCTCTTCCTTAATCATCGCTGTCCAATCAGCGTCCGACCATTTGGAGTAATACTGGTGTCCTTGGTAAGAATAGCCGTCACGCATGTAACCGGTCAAGCCTTCTTTTTTATACCCGAAGAAATTAACAAACGCATTTTGAGCGCAAGCGTTGTCCGACCAGTCACCATAGTTAACCGTGTAGGTACCCGAACCACCGTCAGCGTCATTGCCATACATCATTTCAGTTGCCACGCCGCAATGGAACATCAGGGTAGCTACGGCTGTCTTTTGAGCTGAGGTAGCACTGGAAGTGTACTTGTTGAGCATGTTAGCCCAATCGTAGGTAGTCTCGCCAAAATTAGCGGTCTGCTGTCCGTAGCGTTTGGATTTGGCACCGGTCTGGCTGTTCGGATCAAGCGGCTGGTAGGTGTGGCTGCCCGTACCTTTCACCGGCCACTCCCAGTACTTCATAACTTGAGCCATCGCAGTTGCTACGCAACCGGTGTAAGCTTTGTTGCTGCCTGTACCCGGGCACAGATTGTAATACGGATCGTCCTGATCCCATTGCGTCTTCACCAACGGACCAACTACGGCTGCAGCAGCGGCTTTGCGGACACCTTTGCGCAGTGTGTTCCACTGCTCAGTTGTCTCCTCACCGGCTACGACACCATCGGCCTCGATCTTCTGGATGAACTTGTTGTACTTACCCAGCCAGCCGCGAACGTTGGTGGGTTGGTTGTCCGTGCGGAAATGACCTGTCTCGGAGTAAGCCAAGATAGGCGCAACTGCATCGTTAGCGGCTACGAGCACCCAGCCTTCGCCGTTAGCGTTTTCGTACACATAGAACAGGTTTTCCTCAGCAGTAGCCTTGCGTACCATCTTCTTAGGAGCAACGGCTTTCTTAACACCCGGTGCCGAAGCGACGTTCATAAAGTTGTTTGCAACCAGCGCTGCATCGTCAGGCGATATGCGCTCTGCTAATAGTGTCATCGACACCATCATGGCCAATAGACCTAAGATAATCTTTTTCATATTTTGTTTGTAAGTATATAAAGTTATTTAAATAAAAAATTTATTTAAATTTTTGAATTTTTACTGTATCAGGCTTTCAGCTGTTGTATCAGTTCATCGACAGTCATCAGTTGTTGTTCGCCGGACAGCATCTGTTTAAGCATCACTTTCCGTTCCTCAAGTTCGTTGCTTCCGATGATGGCCACGTACGGTATATGCTTTGCGTCAGCATACGCCATCTGCCGCTTCATCTTCACCGTTTCTGGATAGACCTCCACACGCAGTCCCTGCTTGCGCAAGGCTGTTGCGCACTGCATGGCAAACTTCAGTTCATCATCGCCGAAGCAGGCAAACAGCACCTGCGTTGTTGACTGCAAGTCAGCCGGATAGAGGTCAAGCTCGGTCAGTACGTCATAGATGCGGTCAGCACCAAACGAGATGCCTACGCCTGAAACATCCGGCATTCCGAAGATACCAGTCAGGTTGTCGTATCGTCCGCCGCCGGTGATCGAACCCATCTGTACATCCAAGGCCTTCACCTCGAAGATAGCACCCGTGTAATAGTTCAGTCCACGCGCCAGACAAAGATCCAACTCGATTGGCAATCGACAATTCTTATCTCGTCCTTGACTCGAACGATCTGCTTGCGCCGTATGGACATTTGACAATTGAGTGAAGATCTCTTCGAGTTCTTCTACACCTTTCATACCGATCTCACTCTCTGCAAGGATGGTGCGCAGGTCGCGCAGCTTGTCCTCATTCGAGCCTTTGAGGTTAAGTATAGGCTGTAGGGCTTCAATAGCCTCTGCACTCAGTCCGCGTTCGCGGAGCTCAGCATTCACAGCATCAACGCCAATCTTGTCGAGTTTGTCAATGGCTACGGTGATATCCATCATCTTATCCGGCGCACCGATGACCTCAGCTATACCGGCAAGCACCTTGCGGTTATTCAGATGCAGACACACGCGAATACCCAGACGGCGATAGACCTCCTCCACAATCTGTATCAACTCCACTTCTGCCAGCAGGCTGTTGGTGCCCACAACATCGACGTCGCACTGATAGAACTCGCGGTAGCGACCTTTCTGCGGGCGGTCGGCACGCCATACCGGCTGGATCTGATAACGCTTGAAGGGGAACTGGATTGTGTCTCGGTGCTGTACCACGTAGCGTGCAAAAGGCACTGTCAGGTCGTAGCGCAGACCTTTCTCGGGCGCTTCGTTGGCCTTTTCGCCGGAGTTCTGAATACGGAAAAGCAGTTTGTCACCCTCCTCGCCATACTTGCCCATCAGGGTGGACATCAGCTCCATGGCAGGTGTCTCAATCTGCGCAAAGCCGTACAGCGAGAAAACCTCGCGGATAGTAGAGAATATATAATTGCGTCGTGCCATCTCGAGTTGCGAGAAGTCACGCGTTCCTTTGGGTATAGAGGGTTTTTGCATATTACTTGAACAACTTGTCGTATATCTTGTCTGTTGCGCCGAGTTCGGACTCAACGTAGTCACTGGCTTTCTTTCCTATAGTCTCATGATTGGCAAGTGCCTCATCCATGGCGGCTTTGAACTCGTCGTAGTTTTTCACCGATTTGCCACCGCCGGCATCAATCAGAGCACAGGCTTCGCGGAAATGCTTGTAGTTCGGGCCAAACAACACGGGTATACCGAATACTGCTGCCTCAATCGTATTGTGAATGCCAACACCAAAACCGCCACCAATGTATGCCACCTGTCCGTAACGATAGATGGATGACAGCATCCCCATAGTATCCACCACGAGTACCCGTACTGCATCCAGGTTGTTGACCGTGGCCTGCGTGAAGCGGACGTACCGGCCCTCGAACAGTTGGAAGATCTGATGCAGGTGTGCCTCATGTATCTCATGCGGTGCAAGCACCAGACGCACGTCAGGGTTCTCACCTATGTAACGCGCCAGCATCTGTTCATCGGGCTGCCATGTGCTGCCGGCAATGATTACCTTAGCATCACCGGCTGTGAACCGTGCAATCTGAGGGATATCTTTCGCCTGTTTCGCGATAGCGTGCACACGGTCAAAACGGGTGTCACCGGCCACCTCCACATTATCTATTCCATGACTATGCAATAACTGTGCCGAACAATCGTCTTGCACATAGATAGCGGTGAATAATTTCAGTATATTCAGGTATGCCTTTCCCCACCAGCTGAAGAACGCCTGTTTCTCGCGGAAGATAGCACTGATGCTATAGGTGGGTATATGGCGCTTACTCAACTCTCGCAGGTATGCCGGCCAGAACTCATATTTGACGAAGATTGCCACGTCTGGTTTGACTACATCCAGGAACATCCGGGCGTTCCTGCGTGTAGCAAACGGCAGGTAGGTGACTGCATCAACCTTGTCGTAGTCCTTACGCAAGTTATAGCCCGATGGCGAGAAGAACGTCAGCACGATCTGTACCTCCGGATGCTCGCTGCGATAGTGCTCTATGATGGGGCGTGCCTGCTCAAACTCACCTACCGACGCCACATGAACCCACAGACGCTGCTGCCTGTTAGGCTTGTGCGGCAAGCGCGTGCGGAGTTCATCTGTCGCTTTCCACTGACCACGCATCAGCATACGTGCCTTGCGATGGCCAAACAGAGAGGCGAGCCAAACCAAAAATATATACAAATACATCTCTTTTTCTGCTTTCGACTTTCGACTTTTTACTTTCGGCCATAAAAAGTTTACAAATATACAACTTTTTTTTGGAAATTCCAAATATTTATCGTAAATTTGTGCAAATTTTTCAAAAAAATGATAAATTAGCCGATAATGGTTAACTTTTGGCTGCACATTATAGACTTTTGACTAATATGATCACCATTTTGTCCATCGAATCGAGTTGTGACGACACCTCTGCGGCTGTCATCCGTGACGGTCTGTTGTTGAGTAACGTGACTGCATCGCAGTCGGTTCATGAGGAGTTTGGGGGCGTGGTACCCGAACTGGCAAGTCGTGCTCACCAGCAGAACATTGTTCCTGTAGTGGACACAGCCCTTCGTCGTGCTGGTGTGGACAAACGCGAGCTCAGCGCTGTGGCGTTCACGCGCGGTCCGGGGCTGCTTGGCAGCCTGCTTGTCGGCACCTCCTTTGCCAAGGGTTTGGCACTCAGTCTGAATATCCCGCTCATCGAGGTCAACCACCTGCAGGGACACATTATGGCGCACTTCGTTCATCCGGCCGACTCGATGATCGCTGCCACCCAAAAACTGCAAGGCATTGAGTTCCGGCATCCTACATTCCCCTTCCTCTGCCTACTTGTAAGCGGCGGCAACAGCCAGATCGTCCTCATCGAACAACCAATGGCCAATGGCCAAGATTCGACGGCCAACACACCAACCATGCGCATCATCGGCCAGACCATCGATGACGCCGCAGGTGAAGCGTTCGACAAATGCGCCAAGGTGCTCGGTTTACCCTACCCGGGCGGCCCCCATGTGGATAGACTCGCCAAACTGGGTGATGCGAAGCGCTATCCGTTGGCCAAGCCGAATATCCCGGGCTACGACTACTCGTTCTCCGGTCTGAAAACATCGTTCCTCTACTCCCTGCGCGACCAGATGCAGGCGGAGGGCGTGGATACTATCGACCAGCTCGCCGAGCGCGTGCCCAACCTGCGCGAGGACTACTGCGCCGCGCTGCAGACCACGGTGATCGACATCCTGCTGCGCAAGCTTAAGAAAGCCGCCAATGATCTGGGTATCCGTCAGGTGGCACTCGCCGGAGGAGTGAGCGCCAACTCCGGTCTGCGTGACGCCCTAATCGACTACGCACGCCGCTACCACTGGCAGGCGTTTATCCCGCCCTTCTCGTTCACGACCGACAACGCCGCGATGATCGCCCAGGCGGCTTACTATAAGTATCTTGACCACGACTTCTGCCCCATAGATGCAGTACCCTACGCTAAGACCACTATCTAATTGAAAGGTGAAAGGTGAAATGATAAATAGGCTTCGCCCCTACGAAGGCATCATCCGCTTCGTGGTAGCCATGCTCGCCGCCAATTACTTCTGGAAGTTTACGGTTATTGGCGATGAGGATGGTCATGGTGCTGTCAGCTGGTTCGGTTTGGATCTCACGTGGTACTTCGACCGGTTGGCTGACCATATTGCCGGCGTAGTTTATACGATGATTGGTTGGGCAGATGATGCCATCACCCTGACCGACGGCAATCGGTTACGGTTCACGGACACGGGCGTGGGGATATCGATCGTGTGGGGCTGCACAGCTATCAAGCAGTCGTTCATCTGGCTGGTGATCATGCTTGCGGCACGCGGACGGTGGGTGGACAAGCTGGCATACATACCTGTCGGATGGCTGTTCGCGTACGCGTTCAATTTACTGCGCATATATCTGGTAGCCGTGCTCACCAAGCACCACCCTGAGTGGTTCGAACTGCTGCACACCTACCTGTTCAAGTACCTGTTCTACGGCTGTTTCTTCGTGTTGTGGCTCCTCTACGACGAGTATATAGCCTCCCGGCACATATCGGACAACAATGCATAAGACCCGGATCCTTTTCATTTGCCATGGCAATATATGCCGCTCGGTGATGGCAGAGTTTGTGATGAAGCAACTCTGCAGTGATGCCGGTGTGGCCGAACGGTTCGAGATCGATTCGGCAGCAGTATCTACCGAGGAGATAGGCAACGATATCTACCCGCCGGCGCGACGTAAGTTGCGCGAGAAAGGAGTAGCGTTCACCGGCCACGCTGCGCGGCAAGTGACGCGCGCTGACTACAACCACTATGACTATCTCTTATGCGCCGATCAATCCAACCTCCGCTGGCTGGAGCGCATCATCGGCGATGACCCCGACAGCAAGGTTTCACTTATGATGCAATGGGTGGACGGACGGCTAATAAATGGTCAACTGGTAAATGACAAGATGGTAAATATCTCCGATCCTTGGTACACCGGCGATTTCGAACAAGCCTACCGGGATATTCTCCTTTCCTGCCGCGCTATACTCAGCGCCCTACTCCGCTGCGCTTGATGCGCGGTGAATCTTACTGCTACTAACCGCAACGAGGGCGTGCCGACTGACACGCCCTCGATTCATGATCCGTCTCGCTCGTTAGCGGACGAGTTGGCCTGTGGTTGTGTAGGTGCGTGCGTCGCGGAGGATGTACATCCTACCCTCACGGATCACCTTCACAGCCTGCTCACCTGCACGGATAGCATCCAGATCGGTAGCTTCGTCCACTGCGATGTAGATATATCCGCCAAAGGCGCTCCACTCCTCGTTACCTGCCGGACGGAAGTAGATGGTCACCTTACCTGCATGCTCGGCATCCACTACGTACTCATTGCCCTGGCCATCAGGATACCAGTCGGTCAGTAGACCACCTGCTACCTTAACCACCTTGATGCCATCACCCGCAGCGAGCGTCGTGTGGAGCACGTACTCTTCTGCGTTGTCGGGGTTGACAGTGAACAAGTACTCGGCTGCCGCAGCCCACTCGCTGATGGTGCCTACCAGATAGTAACCATCGACGATGGTCGGTGTCGGCGGTACAACAGGATCATCCACTTTCTCCCACGTACCGGTTGTTGCACCGGTGATGGTGAAGGTCAGACCTTGCTTGTCAATGTCGCCGGCATCCACGCGAGCCTGCTCTTTTGCCCAGTCGGGCTCCTCTACGTCGGACTTGAAGGCCACGAAGATGATCTTATCGGCCTTAGCCGGGATCTTGACGGTCAGTGTGTCGTTGCCCTCGGCCTTAGGAGCAAAGAACGCAGTCCATGCACCATTCTCGCCGTCCTTCCAAGCCCAGGCAGCAACCTTGATATCAGCCAGTTCCCATACGCCCGGAACGAGCTGCAGATCCAAGGTCTCACCCGGAGTAACGGGGTCATCGCCACCACCGGGCTGGTCACCCGAGGTCGGGATATTTGCCTTGGCGTACCAGGCGCTCGAGTACTTGTTGTCGGTCTTATCCGTCGGATAGAAGTAAGGCTTGTCGGCTGACCATGTCAGATCAGCAGTCTGTGTGCCGTCACCATTGTTGAAGATGATGTTCGCATACGTCTTGGCAAACGTGTACGAATAGACATCATAGCCGTTGATCTTCTCATCCTCCTTCGTCATCGCCTCACCCGGCCACTCTTTGTAAGCGCTACCCTCTGCAGGCCATACAAACGCCTTAACAGCTGACCATGAAGGTACATTCACAAAGTAAACAGTCATCGTCTCTGCAGGCTCATCGCCACCGCCGGGCTGGTCACCCGAGGTCGGGATATTTGCCTTGGCGTACCAGGCGCTCGAGTACTTGTTGTCGGTCTTATCCGTCGGATAGAAGTAAGGCTTGTCGGCTGACCATGTCAGATCAGCAGTCTGTGTGCCGTCACCATTGTTGAAGATGATGTTCGCATACGTCTTGGCAAACGTGTACGAATAGACATCATAGCCGTTGATCTTCTCATCCTCCT
>CAMIZG010000020.1 GCA_946403215.1 uncultured Bacteroidales bacterium
TATGATTTGGTTAATGCATGCGGTTGCCAAGGAACTTGCAGATCTCGCGTTTGACGGATTGCAGCTCGCTGAGTTGTCCGAGCAGTTGCATGGATTGTTCGCTGTTGTCAGCCGCTTGCTTCATCTGCTTCTTGATATCCGCGATACGCTCGTTGGTAATACTGAGCTTGAGTTCGCATAGCAGTTGCGGCACGAGCTCATAGAGCAGGTCCTGCTCGGAGCGTTGCTCCACCTCTTGCACCACGTTCTCCGAGATGGCTACTTTGGTGAAGATGGTGGAAAGCTGGTAGCGGTCGGCTATCAGGTCACAGGCGAGTGCATTGATCTCCGGGTCGGGGTGGAACTTGAAGAACCGTTCCGCAACGAAGCTTTCGGCATTTTGGTGGGCTTTGAACTCTTCGAATATGCGTTGGTCAATGGGCTGAGTGATCTGTACGCCGTCCTGCTCCAGTTGCTGCAGGATGTATGCACCTACAGAGACGGTCGAGCCGTTTGGAAAAGTGACAAACGGGCGTTCGCCGTACCTGACAAGCAGTTGCGTCAGGTTGCGGATGTTCTGCTCTGTCTTGCTCATTGTCGCCTTGTCGGGTACCGGGGATGGGGTGCCGGTGGCAGCAGACTCGTCCGATGCTTTGGATGATGATGCATCGTGAGGCAGTATGGACTCGCTCTCCTGTGCCCGTTGCTGGGCATTGTAGGCCTCTGTGACGTTCTTGCGGCGTTCGATGCGTTGCTGCTGTACGGCGCGAGTGAGTACCTCAGCGGAGGTCTGAAGGAGCTGGGCGCAATCGCGTATATACTCGTAGCGTGTTATTTCATCAGGGATAAGTGAGATGGATTCTACCAGATCGTGAGTGAGTTCAACGCGCTTGGTGGGATCCGTCTTGACCTGTTCCCAACTGAACTGCGCCTTAAAACGGATGAAGTCCTGCTGGTGCTGCTGTATATATTCCATAAACTCGGACGCGTCGTGTGTACGTGCGTAGGAGTCGGGATCTTCACCATCAGGTAGGAGCACGACCTTGACGAAGAAGCCCTCGCTGAGGAACATATTTATACCTCGTATGGCGGCATGTATACCTGCAGCGTCGCCGTCATAGAGTACAGTGATGTTGGTAGTGAAGCGCTTGATGAGCCGAACCTGCGGCTGAGTGAGCGCTGTGCCGCCGGAAGCCACCACGTTCTCTATGCCCGCCTGATGCATGGACAGAACGTCCATCTGCCCCTCAACAAGGTAGCAGAGGTTTTGCTTGGCCATTGCCTGCTTGGCTTGGAAGAGGCCATAGAGTTCGTTGGTCTTTGAGTAGATGGTTGACCCCGGTGAGTTGACGTACTTGCCCATGGGTATCTCCTTGCCTTCGCGGTCGTACTTCTTTCTGAGTATGCGTCCGGCAAAGGCGACGGTCTTGCCCGAGGTGGTGTAGATGGGGAACATGACGCGGTCGCGGAAACGGTCGTAGGCTTCGCCTTTGTCATTCTTGCCGCACACGCCGCTACCGATCAGTGTATCAGGGTCGTTGGTCAGGTACTTGTCGATATAGCCGGCCTCATGTGCCGCGTCGGTGAGGGCGGTCTTCTTGTCGGGCGAGTAGCCGAGACCGAACTTGCGGATGGTGGTGTCTTGCAGACCGCGTTCACGGAAATACTTCAGGCCGATAGCCTGTCCCTCCTGCGTGTCCCACAACTGCTGTTGAAACCATTTGTTCGCCCACTCATTGACGATGAACATCGCCTGGCGGTCGTCCTGGTGCTGCTGCTCTTCGGGGGTCAGTTCGCGTTCCTCGATCTCAATGTGGTACTTCTTAGCCAGCGTACGCAGAGCATCGCTATAGGAGCAGTTGTCAATCTTCATGACGAACCCGACGGCATTTCCGCTCTCGCCGCAGCCGAAGCACTTGAATATGCCTTTACTCGGCGACACGGTGAACGAGCCTGTACGTTCGGAGTGGAACGGACAGAGACCAATCAGGTTAGCACCGCGGCGTTTGAGCGGCACGTAGTCCTGCACCACCTCTTCAATCTTGGCGGCGCTGAAAATCTTATCTATGGTCTGCGGAGGGATCATAAGTTTCTACTTGTATTGGGGTCCACGACACAAACCAACGTAGTGTTTGTGGTGGGGAGAGCGGAGGCACGCGTCAGTTCTGCCAGATGTACATGCCTATCTTGATCTGCCACTGGTCGAAGCGACCGCGAGTGTACAGGTCGGAGTCGACGCCCATGGCTCGAAACGTATCTTTCTTATAGGGGTTGAACAGACCAAAGTCGTATCCGCCGCGCAGGAAATAGCGTTTGTACTGGAAGCCGGCACCTATGCCCCAAGTGACATTCACGCGTTTGTAGTCTTCAAATGCCTCGTTGTCGCGGTATTCGTATCCATAACGCGTCTGCGTAGTAGTGGTGCTGCCGACACGGACATACTCCTGCTCGTTAAGCGAAATGTGGAATTGAATGGTGGGACCGGTGTATAACATGAGGTACGTATCGCCGGCTATCTGGAACTTGTACTGCCAATCGCAGAAGATCTCTAAGCCGTGGTATGTGTCCCGATATCTTGCCTGCTTGGTTGAATAGCCATCGGTGGACTCCACCCATGGGGAGTGGTAGGTGCCAAAGGTGTAGTTTAGGCCGAGGGTGGTACCAAAGCCCTTGGTGATAGTTGCGTCGTAATTCAGACCAACCTTAACACCGCTCATCATAGTTGTTTCCAATTTAGTGGACGGAACAGAGGTCGGAGTGTTCAAACGCAGGGTTGGCGCAGCGTAGCCTATGTGAAAACCGAAGCCGCCCATGTTCTCCTGTGCCATAACGCCAGCGGCAAGTAGCAAGGCAAAAAGAATAGTTGTTGATTTTTTCATTATTGTAGAATGATTGATGTTCATTGTTGTAGAAAGGCTGAAAGCGCTGTATTGAGGTTGAGGTTAATGTTATTTGTTCTGCCCGTTGTCAGCTGATGCACTGAAAACATTCTTGCCAGGGCGTGCTGTACGCTCCACGAGCATCAGTACATCAGCCGGAGTGCGCGGACGCTCATCCTCCGCCCAGAAAAATGCACCAAGATGCATGATTTCTTCGGATGCCTGATTAAGCGGATACATGGTGCCGGTGGTGGCAGTGGTAAAGAGCACGTGGTGCACCTCGCGGTTCTCAATATATACTTTGACAAAACTGCTCTGCGTGCGGTTGCAGCCGCTGATCGAGTGATCTTTCTCATCCACAGGGAAGAAAACCGTTTCGGCATTTCCGTTGACATCAACGCGATAGACCTCCCCGTCTTTGACGTGTGCAATCATCTCCTTGCCGCTCATCTGGTTATAGTGCAGCGGGTCGTGTTGCTGGATGCAGATGGCTGAACCAATGCCGTGAATATAATCTACCTCATTGTTGCGGAAGAAGGTGTGTATGCTGTCCGCGGCCACCTGGTTGTTTTCATTCCAACATACCGGGTTGCCGTACATTTTTCCAATAGAATCGTTACCAAGATATACGGCTGAATCGCAAACGCCCTGCATGTCATCGCGATAGATGCGCACATTGTGATGAGCCCTGACGCGTCTGTAAGTGCTGTCCTTGGGCAGGGTGTCGGATAGAGCCAGTTCTTCGGTGAACAGGGTGTCGGCATGCATGTATGTGTGCAGGCTGTCGCCCCAGTGCTCGAGCAGCGCGTCGTGAGTGGCAAAGCCGTGTGATCCATACTCGGGGTGCAGGGCTACCGGTGATTCTTGTTCGTACACCTCGCCGTAGTTGCCGCGCAAGGTGAGCTGATTCGTAGAATCGACGAGCTCGATGTGTCCGTACAGACGGCCGAACGACTGCTTCTTGTCATAGAAGATAGTATCGCCTGTGAGCGACATCCCATCGCTGTGAATGACGTGCGAGCGGTCGAAGAGTTGTGACTCCTCGGAGCTGGTATTATATAGTCCGTTCGAGGAAAGGATGGTAGTCTCTTTTTCGTAGATGATGATGGTGGGGCTGACCAATTGCGCAACGTGCGACTCGGTGTCATAAAGCAGCGTATCAGTGTCCATCGTGAAGCGATCATTAGTGAGATGTACGCTGTCGCGGAACGCTGCGTGCTTATTATAGGGCGTATATTGCCCCCAATAGGATGTGAGGGTGTTAAGGTTATCCACTATCTTGCCACCGGAGTAATAGTAGGCTATGTCGCGGAGCCGGTCGTAGTTCAGACTGTCGGTGGTAAGTATAGCCTCATGATGAATGAGTCGTACGTTCTGACGCAAACGTGCAAGTTTTGTGTTGCCGTTGTACAGAAGTTTGTCGCCGTAGCCGGTAAGCGTATCGCCCTGCACCATCTTCACATTGCCAAAGGCCTCAAAGGAGTTGGTCGCCTCATAGAAGTTGGCTGAATCGCAGTACATGAGTGCATCGTCGTGGCGGAACACTACGTTGCCTACCACGATACGTGCATCCGGCAGTTTTTCCTGGTCAAACAGCAAGTTGTTCGCTCGCTCCAGATAGACCAAAGTCTGGCTGATTGACAATTGACAATTGACAATTGACAACAAGCCTGCCATAAGCACTACTATAAAACGTTCAACTCTCAAGTCTAAATTTTTAATGTATCCAGTTGGGGAACTCGAAGTCGCAGCCCGCCCAGCGAGGATCAATCTGTACGTAGGTCTCTTTCTGCTTGTTGAGTATCCATTTATGAATAAACTCCGCGGATAGCTTCTGCTCCAGCATAGCCTTGATGGCTTGGAAGTCGTCGGTGAGGTTAGCACGGTGCACATCGGTTTTGCGCTTGAGTTTGACGATGGCGCACACCTCTTTGTTCTTCGTTGGATCCATCATGACGAATGGTTCGGATATATCACCTTCCTGCATGCCGTATATCTGCCGTGCTACTTCTGCGGGCAGATCCTGATACTCGAACTTTGATGAGCCGGTGTTTGGGTTGGTCATCAGTCCGGCATTCATGGCTGTATTCTTATCCTCAGAGTAGCGGATGATGGCCTGCTCGAATGTCATGCTGTCGGCGCGGATAACTTTGGCGATGGAGTCCAGCCGAGCGATGGCGTTCATCTTGTCGGTAGCCGATACACGTGGCTTAAGGAGGATGTGCCGGCAATTGATACGTTCGCCGTGCTTCTCGATAAGTTGGATAATGTGGTAGCCATATTCTGTTTCCACAATGCGGCTGACCTTCTTCGGATCATTGAGGTTAAACGCGACATCGGCAAACTCCGGAACGAGTTGTCCTCTGCCCACGAATCCCAGTTCGCCTCCGTGCTTGGCGCTCTCTGTGTCCTCGGAGTAGAATCGCGCCAACATGGCGAAATCGGCTGCGCCACTTGTAACGCGCTCGGTGAACTCACGCAACTTACTCTTGATGCGTTCGATCTCCTCCACAGGAACGGGCGGAACGAAACTCAGTATCTGCACCTCAACCTCTGCCGGCATCATAGGAATGGAGTCAGGAGGCAGACTGTTGTAGAATCGGCGAATCTCAGCCGGGGTAGGCTTGATATTGGCGGTGAGCTTTTGTTGCATCTGCTGGATGGTCATCTGGTTGCGTACGGTCTTCATCATCTCCTCGCGAATCTCGCTGCTGGGACGGCGGAAGTACTCCTCCATTTTCTCCTTGGAGCCGATTTGTGAGATGTAGTAGTTCATACGCATGTCAACTTGATGACTGACAGTGGATTCGGATACCTCCACTGAGTCCAGCTCTGCTTGGTGAAGGAATAGTTTCTGCACTGCCAGTTGCTCAGGAATGACGCAATAGGGGTCACCCGGGATAGCTTGTCCCTCGTATTGAGCTCGCATGCGTTCCTCCTCTACTTCGGAGCGGAGGATGGCATCGTCACCGACAATCCAAATGACTTCGTCAATGATGTTGTCATCGGCCATGCAGGGCATAGCCAGCGCCAATAGGCATATGTAAATAAATCGTTTCATACTCATCTTTTCATCGTTCAATCTTCACTTTACCGAACCGGACGGCGTCTTCGAACAGTTTCTGCCGTTGTTCTTGCAGGAACGTAACGCGTCGTTCGGATAATACCATTTTGTCAATCGCCTCGCGGGCGTAATCCAGCGGCATGGTTTCTCCTGCCAAACGGCAATCGGAAACTTGTAGCAGGTAGAGTGATGTCGAATCGGGCTCTGCGAACTGCTTGCCGGCAGCGAGTGATTTCTGCCACTTGTTAGTAGGCATGCGCAGTTGTATCTGGTTGCCTGTGCGCCATTCGTCGGTAAACAACTCGTAACCGCTGGCGTACTGGTAGGCGTATTTCTCGATATATTCGAGGTTTTCCTCATCGGTGAGGTCAGTCAGTCGTTTTTGCAGTTCGGGCAGCGAGGGTGCGTCCTTGGGGATGACCAGTAGAGCGCCGCGCAGTATGTTCTCCTGCAGGACGAATCGCTCCTGATGATGCACATAGAATGTGTCGGCCTCCGCCTCACTTACGGCTTTAGGCATGCGCCTGTCAACAACGTATCGCTCGTATTCTGCCACATACAAACTACGGCGATAGTCCTCCACCAATGCTTCGATCTCCGGTGAGCTATGGTCCTTGCCCTCTTGGTACTGGAGTATGTCCGTAGCCCAACGGAGAATGAACTGCTCTGCATAGTGGGCGCTATCCTCGGGCGTGGCTGCGTTCTGCGTGACGGCATCGATGTCCGACTGATAGAGGTAGTTGTTTCCCACCTGCGCCACTGCTCCCTCTTTTATCTCACGCTGGAAAAGGTTGCAACTGCTCATGCCAAGTAGCACCACGCAAACTACGATAGTACAATGCAAAATTCGTGCCATACAATATGTGCTTTATTTCTTAATGGTGTATAACCTTGCTCCGTCAGTTTGTTCCCAGTAAGTGGGCAGTTCAACGTTGGGTGCAGGTACGCCTTTGCCTATCCTGGCAGGCGATACCTCAATATGTATCTCATCCCAGATGTCAGTCTGTAGAATGTGGTTGAGTAACGTTGTCCCTCCTTCGACCAGCACGGAGTGTATGTTTCGTTTTGCCAGGTCAATGAGGATGAACGGCCAGTCTGTCTGCTCGCTGTAGACGATGGTTGGTGCGTCAGCGGAGAAAATCTTGGCATCTTGCGGAATGCGATGATGCCTGTCCAATACGACGCGTACCGGGTTTCTTCCCGGCCATCGGGTGGTCAGCAGCGATGGGTTATCCAGTAGCGCGGTGCGCGTACCAACCATGATAGCCATGTTCTCAGCGCGCATCTGGTGCACGAGCTGCTTGGTGGCGGGTGTGGAAATGACCAGTGGTGTGCCCAGCTCCGACTGCTGTTTATCGGTTATTGACTCCTGGCATCTGTTGTCAATGAACCCGTCAGCAGTTTGTGCCCACTTGAGGATGACGTAAGGGCGATGCTTCTCGTGCAGACATAAAAATCGTTTGTTCAACTCGCGGCAAGCCCGCTCTTCCACGCCCACTATGACCTCTATGCCCGCTTCGCGTAACTTCTGCACCCCTTTGCCGGCTACTTGCGGGTTGGGGTCAAGGCAACCTACAACAACGCGGTGCACACTTTTGCTGACAATCAGGTCAGCACAGGGGGGCGTCATGCCATAGTGGGAACAAGGCTCAAGCGATACGTATAATGTCATGCGAGCGTACAGAGCTCTTTTTTCTGCATCGGTTAAACCTGTCATGCATCGCTCGGCTGCGCGAAAACACTCTACCTCAGCGTGCCCCTCGCCGTACTTGTGGTGCCAACCCTCGGCAAAGATGGAATCTTTACCGGTTCCTTCCTCGCCGTTAAGCACCAAAACAGCCCCAACCATAGGGTTAGGTGCAACGTAGTACTGCCCGTTCTTGGCGAGTTCTACGCACCGGAGAATATAATCAGAGTCGCTCAATTTTTACCTTGCAAATCTCTCTTTCCCAAAATGCGCATGCAAAGATACAAAAAATATCTGACATTTGCAAATAATATTTGTCTTTGCAAATAATATTTGACATAAAAGGCTTTTTTTTAGAAAATCGCTTGCAAAAGTCAGAATTTTTTAGTACCTTTGCGTTGTGCAACTGTTAGTCGAACATATTGTATCGGAGCTTACGCCGTATTATCCTGAACATGAGGCGTGCGAAATGGCTTACTGGTTGATTGAGGAGGCAACAGGAATGAACCGCTTTGCAGTCAGCACTTACCAGGGGCAGATAGAGGTGCCCGACCTTGATGCCATCCTCGACCAACTGCGCAGGTATGTTCCTATACAATATATCTTTGGTCACACGGAGTGGATGGGGCTCGATTTGCAAGTTACTCCGGCGACTCTTGTTCCCCGTCCGGAGACAGCCGAATTGGTGGAATTGATAGGCAGTCGGCGGTTAGCAGTCGGTGGGCAGCAGTGTGTCAAGGTGCTGGATGTCGGTACGGGCTGCGGTTGCATTGCTCTGGCACTCAAGCACCGCCACCCCGATTGGACCGTTCATGCTTTGGATGTGAGTCCGGAAGCATTGGCTGTTGCGCGAGCGAACGCTGCAAATCTCAATTTGGATGTCGTATTCCTGTGTGCGGATATACTTCGTGAAGATATACAGGACTATGATATTATCGTCAGCAACCCACCGTATATCCGTCCGTCGGAGCAAAGCACAATGACTGAAAATACGCTCCGCCACGAGCCTGCCCGGGCGCTCTTTGTGCCCGAGGATGACCCGCTGTTGTTCTACCGGCGCATTGCGCAGTTGCGCCGCGCTAAGGAGTTGTGGATGGAGATAAACGAAAACCTATGTAGCGAGATGCTCGCACTGATGCAAAAATACGGTTACCAAGCCGAATGTATGAAGGATGCATATGGAAAGCAACGATTCATTCATGCCTACTATTGATACCAAGATTTATTTGGATCGTGCCCAACGCTATTGTGCTGCGGCTGAGCGCTGCCCTGCTGATGTGAGGCAGTTGCTTCTGCGTTTAGGAGCAACGGATGAGCAGGCCGACGAAGTCATTGGTAAATTAGAGCAAGATAACTACTTGAATGAAATCAGGTATTGCCATGCATTTGTGCACGACAAAGTGGCATTCCAGGGTTGGGGCAGGATGAAGATTATCATGGGGTTACGCGCTAAACGTTTGCTGGATGTTACCATTAACGAGGCTATACAAGACATAGACCGTACTGCATATGCCGCCAACATACGCAAGCTCATCCGATCCAAACATGGACAAGACAAGCAGAAAGTGATGCGTTTCCTCCTGCAGCGGGGCTATACGTTTGACGACCTGAGTCAATATGCTGACTATGAAACAGACGACTGAAGCCATAGTCTTAGGTCTGCGTAAGCACTCGGATAAGTTGTCCGTGCTACATGTATATTCGCGCAGCGAAGGTCGGCTGGCGTTGCAGTTGTATGGTGCTCATGGCAAGCACAAGGTACGTGCCGCCTATCAGCCACTGTCGGTGGTGGAACTCACGTATGACAGCCAGCCTGTACGCCCCGTGGCAACCATTGCAAGCATCGATCCCGTTTATCTGCCTGAACAGGTCTATGGGGATATACGTCGTCAGTCGATAGCATTGTTTGTAACAGAGATTG
Organism: uncultured Bacteroidales bacterium; assembly: GCA_946403215.1. Lineage (GTDB taxonomy): Bacteria > Bacteroidota > Bacteroidia > Bacteroidales > Paludibacteraceae > Colicola. The sequence continues at coordinate 9,531 of CAMIZG010000020.1, forward strand.
TGATGCTAACCCTTACTCACCCGATGCAGGATGAACGGATGTATCAATTCCTTGGTGACTTCGTCCGCGAACTCAACGATGCGTCCGAGCCGGAAAATATGCATATAGCATTTATGAGTCGTTTGGCTGAACTGTTGGGGATAGGTGTTCCGGATCTCGGCACAGGTACATCGTTGGCAGGCGAAACTGAAGTGGCAAAGCCTCGATCGCGTGCAGAGAGAAAAAAGCAATTGCAGCAATTGTGCAATTACTATCAGGAACATGTTGACACGTTCCGTATTCCTAAATCATTGGATATACTTATCGAAATTTTTGATTAAGCCCGTTGCATCCGCGAGGAGCAATTGGCTGATGGTTACATCGGATCTACATCCGGTTGGATAATTGTGCCCTTGCAGTTGGGTAGCGATTGTACGTAGCGAATATGTTGCGTAACAAGTGCCTTGGCTTGTGTAAACGAGGCATTCGCCTCTATACGAAGTCGTATGGTACGCAGGTGCATGTTCTGCACGCGTGCTACGGGAGGTATGATGATGCCCGAGCATCTGTTGCCGAAGGCTGTCTGCAAGCGCTGGCTGAGTTCGCGCGAAGCGCTATCCAGACGCGAGTAGTCGCGATGCTTGAGCGTGAGCACAATGAGCCTATAGAACGGCGGAAATCGGAAGGCCTTGCGCTCCTTGAGCTGCTCTTTGTAGAACGCTGCGTAATTATGCTCGCGCAGGAAAGCATATAAGGGGTTGTCCGGCTGGAACGATTGGATAATAACTTCACCTTGCGAACCTGTTCTGCCGGCGCGTCCTGCAACCTGCTCAAGCATCTGGAATGCGCGCTCGTAACTACGAAAATCCGGTGATTGCATCATGCTGTCGGCGTTCAGTACAGCCACGAGCGAGACGTCGTTGAAATGCAGGCCTTTGGTTACCATCTGTGTGCCGATGAGTATATCTACCTCATGGCGTGCGAAAGAATTAATCAGGCGTTGATGGCTATTCTTGTTACGTGTGGTATCCATATCCATGCGCGCCACACGTGCTTCGGGGAACAATAGGTTAACCTCGTCCTCAATCCGTTCAGTGCCTGCACCGTAGTCCCTCCATACACTATCACCCCGCTGCACGTTGTTAGCGGGGACCCCGTCACCACTGCAGTTAGGGCAGGCAGTCGGGGCGGTAGTCGTATAGCCGCAATAGTGGCATACGAGTGAGTTGGTGCGTTTGTGATACGTAAGACTCACATCGCAGTTGCAGCACTTGGGTACGTAGCCGCACTTGCGACAAGATATATATGGTGCATAGCCGCGGCGATTCAGGAAGATAATGATCTGCTTGCCTTGTGCGAGTTGCCCGCGGATGCGTTCAACCAGCGGGTCGGCAAAGTGCTCGTACATCTCTTTGCGGTGGTACTGCTGCTTGAGGTCGATTATAGTGATTGAAGGCAGACTCAGTCCGGCGTAGCGCTCGGGCATTTGAATGAGCTTATATTTGCCTATGGATGCATTGTAATAAGATTCGATAGCCGGTGTCGCTGTGCCAAGAAGCACATTCGCTTGTGCGGCGTGCGCCATAACCACTGCAACAGAACGCGCATGGTAGCGCGGTGCGGGATCTTGCTGCTTGAACGAACTGTCATGCTCTTCATCCACAATCACAAGTCCGAGGTTGGCGAATGGCAGGAAAACTCCCGAGCGGGCGCTGAGTATGACTTTCGGTTCGCGGGAAGTCAGCAGATCGTTGTAGATCTCTACGCGTTCCATGTCGCTGAAGCGCGAGTGATAGACACCTAATTGCTTGCCGAATACGTGCTTGAGCCGGTCGGTCAGTTGAGTGGTAAGTGCTATTTCCGGCACCAGGTACAACACATGCTTGCCACTATCAAGCATGCGGCGGATGAGGTGAATATACACCTCTGTCTTTCCGCTGGATGTAACGCCGTGCAGCAGGCAGACCTTGCCTTCGTTGAAACCAGCTTGGATCTCATCGGCAGCACGTTGTTGCTGTGCGGTTAGCGGATGAGCCGGTTCGATGTCCGTGTCATAAGAGGGAATACGGCTGACGACCTCGTGCGTTGTGCAGAGAATCTGCTTTTCAACCAGAGTGCGCAGTACGGCTGTTGATTCGCCGGAGTATTCGATGAGCTGGCGTTGCTCTACTGCGTGAGAGGCGCCATCGAAAGCATCGGATAATTCGAGGAAATATTCCAGTAGTCTTGCCTGTTTCGGGGCACGCTTGAGTGAGTCGAATACGGACTGCAACTGTTCGATGTCTGTATATCGCGGATGTAGGGATACATAAACCTCCGTGCGTGCGGTGTAGTCGTTGTCCAATAGGCGTGCCGGCAGTGCGGCAACCATCACTTCGCCCAGGGTGCATAGGTAATAATCGGCCATCCAGCGCCATAACTCTAATTGCGAAGGCAGCACAATAGGCTGACTATCCAACACCTCAATAATTTCGCGAATGCGGATGTTTTCCCAAACGGAGTCATCTGCATCTTGCGAGTGCTTGCGATACACTAACCCTGTGATTGTTTTCCGTCCAAGCGGTACAAGAACGCGCATGCCCGCTTCGGGGCATGACACACCATCGGGGACACTATATGTATAGGTGTCCGCAATAGCTAAAGGCAGAATGACATCAATGGTTATCATTGGCGATAGCCTGCTGGTAGCAGCGTCGGCAGAGCGGCTCGTAGCTATCGGTCTCGCCGAGCAGCACGCGTTTCTCGTTGGCCACCAGGCGGTGACTGACATACGCCAGATCGCCGCAACGAACGCAGATGGCGTGGGTCTTGTACACATCCTCGGCAATAGCCATCAGCGCTGGCATCGGGCCGAAGGGTACGCCCTTGAAGTCCATATCCAGACCGGCGCAGATGACGCGTATGCCGCGCTCTGCCAGTTGGCTGCAGACGTCCACTATGCCCATGTCGAAGAACTGCGCCTCATCAATGCCCACAACATCTATATCGTTGGCCAGCAGCAGAATGGTCTGACTGGACTCAACAGGGGTGGATTGGATGACGTTGTGGTCGTGCGATACAACATCCTGCTCGCTGTAGCGCACATCAATAGCAGGCTTGAAGATCTCCACACGCTGCTTGGCAAACTGCGCACGCTTCATCCTCCGGATGAGTTCCTCAGTCTTACCGGAAAACATACTGCCGCATACTACCTCAATACTGCCGCGTCGCAGTGCCGGTCCTTTAGTGTCTCGTTCGTTGAACATAGTTATGAGATTTCAGTTATTTCAGTTGTGATTGCAAAGATACAAAAAAAATATGATATTTGCAAATGTATCGGATGTTTTTTTGCATTTATGAAATATTTTTTGTATCTTTGCATCCGCGTTTGGAAAAGCGAGCGCAGTATGTAGGATAAAAGGACTAAACACAACCATACGACAATGAAGAACATTATTCTATGCGGAGCACCCGGTTGCGGCAAAGGAACGCAGGCGGAGTTTATTGTGGCACACTATGGTCTTACCCACTTGAGTACCGGTCAGATGATGCGTCGTGAGGCAGCTTCAGGCAGTGAACTGGGCAAACTGATAGAGTCTTATACGGCTCATGGTCACTTAGTACCAGATGACGTTACTATTCAGATGCTGGAGAATTACATCAACTCGTTGCCCAAGGACACCAAGGGCCTGATTTTTGATGGTTTTCCTCGCACGCTTAATCAGGCGGTTCAGCTTGAGCGGCTGATGAAGAAGCGTGGTGATGAGACGGCCATGCTGATTGATATTAATGTGCCCGAGGAAGAACTTATTCGTCGTCTGATTGAGCGCGGCAAGACGAGTGGCAGAAAGGATGATAGCGACCTGGATATAATCAAGGAGCGACTGGTCGTGTACCACGAGCAGACTCGTCCGGTGGATGACTACTACGAGTTGCACGACAAGTACGCACGTATTCAGGGCCTGGGTACGATCAGTGAGATTTTTGGCCGTATATCGCGCATTCTGAACAAGATATATTAGTGCTTGAGTGCAAAAAAAAGAGTTATCCGCGCGGATAACTCTTTTACTTGAACAAGCAAGACTTAGAAAGCGAGACGAGCGCCAGCTTTGAACTTAACAGCCTTCTTGGCAGGGATGTTGATAACTTGCTTAGTTGCAGGATTGATGCCCTTGCGAGCAGCCTTCTCAGCAACCTTCAGAGTTGCAAAACCAACGAGTTGTACAGCCTCACCCTTCTTCAGAGCTTCAACTACAGCGTCCATAGCAGCGTCAACAGCCTTAGCGGCAGCTGCCTTCGAGATCTCAGCTTTTGCTGCGATGGCAGCAATGAGTTCACCTTTGTTCATAATGACAATTAGATTAGTTAGATTAATTAAACGTTTAATAAATAGGAGCATTTCTCCGTACTAACACTGCAAAGATAAGACATTTTTTTCAAATAAGCAAATATTTTGCTGAAAAAATGCGTCAAAATGGCATATTTTTGTGTTTTTTTACTGTTTAGCACGGAAATTGTACGTATTTAGGTAGTATTTTGATAGATTTAACATGAGAAATTTGCCTGTTGTAACAAAAAATATCTTACTCGCAAATGTTGTTGTATGGCTATTGGACAGCCTTCTGCAGCGTTACGGAGTGCATCTTGTTGAGTGGTTCGGGCTGATGAACTGGTCGTTTTCGGGATTCAGTAACGGGAGTGGTTCGTTCCACTTGTGGCAGCCTTTCACCTATATGTTCATGCATGCAGGGTTTGACCACCTGTTCTGTAATATGTTCGCCGTGCTGATGTTCGGTCCGGCGTTGGAGCGCGAGTGGGGAGAGCGGAAGTTCCTGTTGTACTACCTGGTTTGCGGTTTGGGCGCTGCCCTTGTGCAAGAGTTGGTTTGGATGGCTTTTATGCCCGGTCAGTTGGCAGTGACCATAGGTGCCAGTGGAGCCGTATTCGGTATATTGTTTGCCTTTGGTTGGTTGTTCCCTGATACGCCGCTGTTCCTGTTGTTTATTCCTGTGCCCATACGTGCGCGCGTATTCGTTATAGTATATGCTTTTATTGAGTTGTTTGCCGGTTTTGCTCACATAGCCGGTGACAATGTAGCCCACTTTGCTCATCTGGGCGGCTTGTTGTTCGGGTGGCTGCTAATACTTGCCTGGCAGAAAGGCTGGTTTGACCGGTTGAGCGGCAGGGGAATTCATCTGGCCTCAGACAAACGCGAGAAAGGTGAACGCGACTTTTCGAGTTATCACTATCATTCATCGGTGGACGATGACAAATAATAGTCAGTATGTTTTATCACTTCTATCCGATAGACCGCCCCATGATCTGGGGAGCAGAGCAGTGGATATTGTCCGCATACCCCGGGCGAGATAGTATTTGCGTGGAAACTGGCAAGAATATTTGGAACATGCTGTGTGAGCAGAAGGAGCGCTTGGTGGGTAAGCATGTGTTCGCTCGCTACGGTGACACTTTTCCGTTGCTCATCAAGTTCATTGATGCGCGTGATGATCTGAGTGTACAAGTTCACCCATCGGACGAGTTGGCGCAGAAGTACGGTGAGCCGTTTGGCAAGACGGAGATGTGGTACACCCTTCCCTCTGAAGAGCAGGCTCGCCTGTACTGCGGACTCAAGCAACGGCTCACGCCGGAAGAGTACAAGCAGATGGTTGAAGACAAGACTATTCTGGATGCCTTGGCGGAGTATAAGGTGAAGGAGGGTGACTGCTTCTTTATCCCTGCAGGAAGGATTCATTCCATTGGTTCGGGGTGTCAACTATGCGAGATACAGCAGACGTCAGATACGACGTATCGCATCTATGATTACGACCGTCGCGACAAGGATGGCCATCCGCGCGAACTGCATACCGAGAAAGCTGCCGAGAGTATTGACTACACTGTTCATGATGACTACCGCGTACAGTACGCTCCGGCTATGAACGCTCCGGCCGAGCTGGTTAGATGTCCGTACTTCACCACCAACGTGCTGCATGTTGACGGCAAGGTAGATCGCGACTATCGTTCGATTGGAAGTTTCGTTTGTATTATCTGTCTGGATGGTAGCGGTACGCTTACAGAGCGTGCAGACGGGCAAATAACGAACATCTCCAAGGGAGAACTATTGTTGCTGCCTGCTGCCGATGCCGGCGTGATACAGTTCAGCGGTACGTTCCGCGCCTTGGAGGTGTATATAGAAAAAGCGTAGGATCAAAACCCTACGCTTTTCTTTTTTGCAGTTTAGTCTGCAGTTTAGAGCTCCACGCCCAGCATGTTGATGGTCTTGCCATCGCGGATGATAAGCACTTGACCGTCACGAATAATTTTCTGAACCATAACTGCGGCATTGGTGTTGCTGACAGCCGACGGTGTGAGGTCGAACTCAGCACGAGCAGGCTCTACATAGTTTTCCGGTTTCTCTGCACCGAAGTTATCCATACAGAAGTATGCCGGAGTGTTCATGTAGCCGTAGCTCTCATCACTACTGCTCATATTGAATGTCAGACCGTCGATCTCGCCAAGCTCAGAGAGGTCAACATATGTCCACTCGGCAATATACTTGCCATCCTGAGCCAGATATACATCCAACTCGTTGGTCTTAGCACCATTCCGCACGCCGATGCAAGTCAGTTTGAACCAGTCGTCCTTGCCGAACTTCTTGGCGTAACCGTCACCATTACACATCGAGGTTACAGCATACGCATTGTTGATGAGGAAGAAACCAGGAACAATCTGCGCGTCAAACGTGATAGTATCCGCGCCATAGTAGTTGAGATTCCACGAAGCGAAGTTCTGTCCTTCGTATGCACCGCCCTTGGCACTGCGGTTGGGCTCATCCGGACCTGTCGAAGTATTTGCAGTCTCGTTGCTTACTGTAAAGGCAGAATAATACTCTCCGTATCCGCTATTGCCACCATAATAGCTTTGGAAGTTATAGTCACCACTCGTCCAGTTGTTCCATCCGAGAGCCGGCGCGTCAGCACCTTGCCAGCATGTATCTGCCTTGGCTACGTTGATGCCAGCGGGAATGTTCTCAAAGGTGGCAACAACAGGTGCCACAACAGGTTCGGGAGCATCCTCGTCAGCTGTGGTGGAGATAGTCAGTCCGTCCAATGCGAAATAAGTGGCAGTATTCGTGCCATAAACGCCTTGGTCAGTAGAAACAACGGTGAACGACAATCCCGAAACCTTGCCAAGAGCTGACAAATCAACCTTCGCCCACTTCGTGTTGACGAACCACTCAGCTTCGTTCTCCGAGGTGTAGTCAGCCAAACGATAAACGACCTTTTCGTCGCCCTCCTCATAGTCTTCATCTAAGCCTTTAATCCAAACCTCAAACTTATCTCCTTGGTGGAAAGCACGTGCTGCACCACCTCCCTCGAGGATGTTCTGGTAACTTACAAAGGCGTTGTTAAGATACACATAACGGGGATAGTATTCACCATCAAAAAGAATGTGGTTGGAAGACATCATGTCCTCGTTGGCATCATCCATCAGCCACCATTCGTTGTAGTATGCAAGGATGTAAGGAGTAGCGAAACCATTCAGGCCGCCTTTAGCCGTGTTGCTGTAATAGCCGTACCCCTCGCCGTCAGCAGTGGCCTTGCTGACAGTAAAGCCATCCCAAGTTGTACCTCCCCACGAATTGCCACTCAATAAGTGAGAGAATTGGAATGCCTGGGTGGTAAAATACGTGTACTCTGCGGCCTCACTCCATGTTCCCGCCCACATACCGGCTTCATTGAATTCAAACGCTTCCGGGTTGGTCGGTTGCGAGAGGTCAAGTCGGATAACCTCTGCGAAAAGCATTGTGCTGGCAAGCATCAATGCGCAAGAAAGAAGAATTTTCTTCATGTTGTGAATAATTTTGTTGTTAATTAATATTGATTAGTTGTCCTAAAGGATTATATGTTTTGTTGTTGTGAAGGATGATGAGTCGTCCGTTGCACAGCTGTTTCAGAACGCACTCGGCTTTCGACTTTTGACTAATAGTCTCCACGCCTGTTTTTGCATCGGGATGGAGGTCACGGGCACCTTTGATCTCGGTGGATGTTTCGCCGATCATGCCGCATTGCTGATGGAGGGCGGTATAGACTTTGACGAAATCGATGGATTGCAGTAGCGCGGGTGTGCCGTCCGCGCGTACTGCCCAATCAATGTTGAGCTCGGCGGCCGGTGAGTCGTCAGGATGATTGTCAGCATAGCCGTAAGCATATGGATAGAGCACGAACTGGTTGTTCTTGAAGGCGTAATTGTTTGGCAGAAGAGAGCCTGTGAAAGACAATTGGTCGTGCTCTATCCATTCAGGGTAGTATGATTGGTTGTTGAAACTGAGTTTCCCTATATACCCATCGTTGCCATCGTTATCCGTCCAATGGATGTAGGTGGTGTCGGTGCGGTACTTCAAGTCAGGATCAGGTGTGGGCTCATGGCTAGCAGCGGGACGCTCGTAAGTAATGCTATAGTCATGACGGGTGGCGGGGTTGTTGTACTCCGAGCCTGCCAGTTCGTACCACTCATCGTCGGGCAGTCCGTTGCCGTTGGCATCCACACTGACCATGACTATGCCTGGTTCGCACGAACCGCCGCCTTCGGCTCCAACAGTCTTGTCGGCGTAGAACGCGTTGCCTTCAATGATAAAGTCGTTCACGCCGGCTACGTTGAGTACCGGGTGGTCAAATCCGAACACCACGTATCCTCCCCAGCCGCCAAGGCTGATCAGTCCGAGGGCGTTATCGGCAATCTGCTCCTCGACCTTACGGCACATGGCAGCAGCATCGTCGCCGGATTCGTATTCAGGGTATTTATTCACAAACTGTCCCGGCGCAGGCATAAACTCATAGACATGAGTAAGATAGGGTGAGTTCTGCGCCATCAGAGGCAGAACAGCACACCAGCACAGGCAAACTAACAGACGCTTCATATAACGCTCTTATTAATTGCGCCAACAAGACAAAGTAAAGAAAGACGGAAACTGCAGTGCACATGCACGCGCGCTGATTCGTTCGTCTCCAGTCCTCGGGAGTCTTGTGAACGCACATCAGCGGCAGGTATTCTGACTTATCGCTGTTCTTGCCGCCTTCCCACCGTATGGCAGTGGCATAATGGCATGAACATTCCCTTATCGGGGCGATACACAGCAGCGGGTCTGTACAGGATTTACACCTGTTTCCCTCTTAGCTTTTGCCGAAGCAAAAGAACCGTTGATGTCAATTGTTTTTAAATTCAGGTGCAAAGGTACAAAAAAATATTGGTATTTGCAAATTATTCAAGATTTTTTTGTGGAAAATCCAACTTTTTCGTCAAATAGCACGTGCACATGATACCAGGCGTGAGCGGAATGCAATTTTTTATATTAAAAAATTTGCAAATTATTCAAGATATTTTTGTATCTTTGCAGTGGATTAAGAGATATGGAAAACGCTCAAAAATCCTTCAAAATCTGACTTCTGTAACTCTATGATTTACAATACAGAAGGCTTATGAGGTTCCAGTAAGGTTCCTATGAGCCTTCTATGAGCTTTATAGTTTGGGCCGAGGAGCAAGTGCGAAGACCCTAATTACCGGAGATGGAACTTGCGAACTTGGACGAATATCATGGCTGCGGCGACGAGTGCGGAGAGTGTGTCGCTGACGGGGATGCTCCACCAGACGCCCTGTATCGGGGCGTCAAAGAGCATGGGTAGCAGCAGCGCCAGCGGGATGAGGAAGAGCACCTGACGCGTGAGGCTGAGGAAGATGGACTTACCTGCCATCCCTATTGATGTGAAGAAGTTACCCGCCACCATCTGGAATCCTACCAGTAACATGGAGCTTACGACGATACGCATGGGGCTGATGGTCTGTGTGAGCAGGTCGGTGTCATGTGTGAACAAGAGCACCATCCATCGCGGTACGAACTCGCCGAGAACGAACACGCACCCCATGACCATTGTGGCGCATATGGCCGTCAGTTCGAAAGCACGAAGCATTCGGTCGTACTGCCGTGCGCCATAGTTGTAGCCAACGATAGGCTGCATGCCTTGGTTGAGCCCCATGACGATCATAGCAAACACGAATACAAATCGGTTGATCACGCCATAGGACGCCAGTGCCATGTCGCCACCGAAAGCTTTGAACTGGTTGTTGAGGATGATGATAACAAAGCAGTGAGCGATGTTCATCAAGAACGGCGACAGTCCGATGGATAGTGAGCGCTTGGTGATCGCTGCATCCAGTCGCCATATGCCGCGGTGGAAATGTATGATCTCCTTGGGGTTAAGGAAGATGGTCATCTGCCAAAGCGTGGCAAGTGCTTGCGAGATGAGCGTGGCGATCGCTGCGCCTCGCACACCCATATCCAGACCGAAGATGAAGATGGGGTCGAGCACTATATTTATGAACACGGCAACTATCGTAGCTACCATCGAGGTGCGCGGATGCCCCATGGAGCGGAGCATGCTGTTGAGCCCGAAATAGATATGTGTCAGTACGTTGCCGATGAGGATAATCTCCATATATTCGCGCGCGTAGGTGATGGTCGCCCCGCTTGCGCCGAACGCATAGAGGATGGAATCCATCCAGATCAAGCCTACTACCATCACCGCAACACCAAGGATGGCATTGAGCAAGACAACATTGCCCAAGATCCGTCCGGCTGTGTTGTAGTCTTTTTCGCCGAGTTTGATGGCTACGAGCGTACTGGCTCCCACACCAACCAGTGTGCCGAATGCCACGCAAATGTCCATGAATGGTTTGGCGACCGTCAGGCCTGATAGTGCCAGCGCTCCGCATCCGTGGCCGATGAAGATGGAGTCCACCATGTTGTACAGCGAACTGGCGGTCATCGCAATGATGCCCGGCAGTGCATACTTAATCAGCAGGCTTCGGATGGAATCCGTTCCTAACTCATCGGCTTTGAGTGGTGCCCGGTGTTTGGCCATATCAGGTTGTTTGTTTTATTATCTCATTTGTTCAGCTAACTTGCCTCTGAAGAGCCATCGGAAGCGAATGTGGAAGGCGATGGCGGCGATGGTGAGAGCAACGACAAAACTGCTCCACATACCAACTGCGCCAAGGCCAGCGGGGAACATAAGGATGTAACCCAGCGGCAGGGCGATCACCACATAGGTGATGACCGTAATCCACATGGGCACCTTGACATCGGTCACGCCGCGGAGCATGCCAGCCCCGACGCATTGCAAGCCATCGGCGTACTGGAGCATGCCGGCGAAGATGAGCAGTTGTGAGGCCAGCGAGACGACGGCTTCGTCGTTGGTGAAGAGGTAGGGGAGGTAGTTGCGGAGACTGATCATCAGTGCGGCGCCGATGGTGTTCATGAGCAGAATAAGATGCACACTGGCATTGGCAGCCATACGCGTGGCACGCATGTCGCCCAGACCATACTGGTGCGAGACGCGGATGGTAGTGGCCGAACTGATGCCGAGTGAGAGCATGAAAGCAAAATCTGCCACCTGGTTGGTGATCTGGTGGGCAGCCAGGGCTTCCTTGTTGATCCATCCGACCATGATGAAGGAGAGTGTGAAGAGGATGGTCTCCATAGTGGTCTGCAGTCCGATAGGCGCGCCTATACGCATGAGTTCGCGAATAATGGCGCGATCGCTGAGCCCGCGCCGGCAGAGCAGCACATACTTGCGCCAGTCGCGATGCGACAGAATACATACGAGGAATACAACGGGCAGCAGCACCCAGGCAATCATTGTAGACAAGCCTGCGCCGGCGGCACCCATGGCGGGCGCACCCCAGTGGCCGAAGATGAACACCCAGTTCAGTAGGATATTCAGCAGGTTGATGCCAGCGGTGACTATCATTGCAACCATTGTGTTGCCCAAGCCCTCCATGAACTGCTTTTGGAGGCAGAAAAGTAAGAACGGCAGCATACCGATGATGCGCATGATCAGGTACGGCCGTGCCGCCTCGACCACACTTGGGTCTTGCCCCATGTTATCCATCAGCGGCACGCATATGCCCAGTACAACGCAGGTGACACCCCCAATGAGCAGGGTGAACCATAAGCCATTGAGCAGCAGTGCTGCGACGCGTTCGTCCTTCTGTTGTACAAAAGCATGGCCTACCAGTGGTGTGACAGCCATTACCGCACCCATAGCAAAGACCATGAACGTGAAGAAAACGCCATTGGCAAAGCTGACGGCCGCCAGGTCGGTGGTACTGTAGTGGCCGACCATGATTGTATCAATCAGTCCGACAAGCGCTGCGCCGAGCTGGGTGAGCATGACCGGAAAAGCCACCGCGAGGTTGCGGCGGTAGAAGGGCAGGTAACCCCTTGCACGCTGCCTGACTGACCGGTGCCAAGCTGCGCGACGGTTATGCAAGCGCTTAGGGAAGACGTAAGGAAGGAGACGCATGGCAGACAGATCAGGAACAGATACCTTGAGCGGCTACCTCTGCCGCATGCGAGGTGCCTAAAACTTGCCGAACAGCAGCGTACCCCTGTTGCATCCGGCTGACGTAGGATGCATCGGTCAGTATACGGCTCAGTTCATCGCGGACGGAATAAACGGTAAACTCGTGGGCTAAGAGTTCCTTGATGACCTCGCGCCCGGCAATGATGTTCACCAGGGTGAAGTGCGGGATCTGGAACATGATCGGTCGGAGTAGTCCCAGCAGACGTCCGCATGCCAGGTGATAGACGGCTACCTGTGGGCATCCGAGGAGTGCGGTTTCCAGCGTGGCGGTGCCTGAGTTGACCACGGCTGCACGTGCATGGCATACGGCTCGGTAGGTATCGGCTGTGAGGGTTACGTTAGGATACCCGGTGCACAGACGTTCGTACAGTTCGGGTTCGATGCCAGGCGCCTGCGTGACCACTATGTGCTTGATCTCCGACTTCGAACGTAGCGCCTCAGCTGTACCGGCCAGCATACGTGGCAGACAGTTGACTATCTCATGCCTACGGCTGCCGGGGAGAAGGGCTATGTAGGGAGCGGGAGTGGATGTTTGATGTTTGATGTTTGATGTTTGATAGTCGGCAATACCTTCGGCCGTGGGGTTGCCGACGTAGGTACATGTGTAGCCGTAGCGGGCGTAGAAGTCGGGCTCGAAGGGGAAGATGCCAAGAATACGGTCGCAGAACTTACCAATCTGATGCACGCGCCAGCGTTTCCACGCCCAGATTTTAGGCGGTATATAATAGGTGACACGCGTGCCGGGTAAGTGTTGCTTGGCGAACTTAGCCATTCGCAGGTTGAAGCCCGGGTAGTCGATGAGAATCAAGTGGTCGGGTCGCTCGGTGAGCAGTGCCTGCTCGGCGATGCGGATGTTATTACGAATGTCCTTCAGATGCATGAGTACCGCTACATAGCCCATGTACGCCATGTTGCGGTAGTGCTGGTAGAGCCGGCATCCGGCAGCCTGCATCTTATCTCCGCCCAAGCCCATGAACTGCGCCTTGCTGTCCCGCTCTCGCAGGGCTGCAATCAGTCGGGCGGCATGCATGTCGCCCGAGGCTTCGCCGGATATAAGGAAATACTTCATTTAGTTGAAAATCGAAAGCTGCAAAGGTTAGCCCAGGAGGATGATTGCTACGGCCATGTAGGGGATGATGGCCAGCATCACACCTTTGGCCAGGCGCCATACATTGAGTTCGTATAGGACGAACATGATCCCCATGTTAGCGAACGTGCCTAAAAGCATCATGCGTCCGACAACGGGTTTGAGGGTGTTGTACATGCCCTCCTGCCACATGTGGTGAAGCCCTATGGTGTGTGCGTATGCCAGACAGAACAATGCAGGCAATAAGAGCCCGATCAGCAGTCCTAACCACAACTTATCAAAGTCCCCTCTAGTCATTTTCGTATTTTTTCATTTACCATTTTGTCATTTAGAGTTGCTGGTAGGCAGTGAGATCTACGCTGGTTGGGGTTATGCTGATGCGGTGATGTGCAAGAGCATATTCATCGGTGTCCTCGGCATCGGGTTCGAGGTTAACAAAGTTGCCGACCAGCGTATAGAAAGTGCGTCCCTCGGCATCGGTTTGCGGTGCCAGCTCTTTCTCCCAATGTGCCCGGCACTGGCGTGTCCATTGGATACCTTCGATAGCACCTACGGGGAAGTTGACGTTATAGCAGATGCCGTATGGCACCTCTTCCTCCACCAGATGGCGGGTGATCTCGGGGATATATTTCTCTGCCTCGCTCAGGTCGATGTCCGGTGCGTGATCGCAGTATGAGAAGCCGATGGCGGGGATCCCGTGTTCGGCCGCCACGAGGCATGCTCCCATTGTGCCGGAGTAGATCACGTTGATGGAAGCATTGGAACCATGATTGATGCCAGAGACGACGAGGCCGATCTGTTTCTCGTCGCCACCGAACAGAGCGTTGATGGCCAGTTTGAGGCAGTCAGCGGGTGTGCCGTTGGTAACATAGACCTCAGCCTGCTCCAGTCCTTCGCCCGGGTTGTCCACGCGGGTGAGATACATGGGCTTGTTGACCGTGATGCATGCTCCGGCTCCGCTACGCGGACTATCGGGAGCAATGACGAACACATGGCCGAAGGGTAGCATCAGGCGCACCAAGGTCAGTATGCCCTTGCTGCCCCAGCCGTCGTCATTGGTGATGAGTATGTTCATGCTATGGCGTCTTTGATCTGTTGGGCAAGTGCATTGGCCTGCTCCATTGTAGGTGCCTCGCTGTAGATGCGTATGATGGGTTCGGTGTTCGACTTGCGCAGATGTACCCATCCGTCGGCAAAGTCGATCTTGACGCCATCGATTGTAGTGATGCGCTCGTTGGCGTAGCGTTGCTTGATACGTTCGAGCAGGGCATCGACATCCATATCGGGGGTGAGGTCAATGCGGTTCTTGGAGATGCAGTAGTCGGGATAGGTCTTGCGCAGCTGGCTGACCTTCATGCCACTATGTGCCAGATGGCTGAGGAAGAGTGCTACGCCAACCAATGCGTCACGTCCGTAGTGGCTGGCGGGGTAGATTACGCCGCCATTGCCCTCACCGCCGATGACTGCATTGTTCTTGCGCATCAGGGTGGTAACGTTCACTTCGCCGACAGCCGAAGCCTCATAGGTGCCACCATAACGCTTGGTGACATCAGCCAGTGCACGGGTGGATGAGAGGTTGCTGACCGTATTACCCGGGGTGTGCTTGAGCACGTAGTCCGCTACGCTGACCAGCGTGTATTCCTCGCCGAACATGTCGCCGTTCTCGCAGATGATAGCCAGACGATCGACATCGGGGTCAACCACAAAGCCTAAATCCGCCTTGCCGCTACGCAGCAGGTCGCTAATCTCAGTCAGGTGTTGGGGCAATGGCTCGGGGTTGTGGGGGAAGTGCCCATCGGGCGTGCAGTTGAGGCGGATAATGTTCTTCACTCCCAGCGCTTCCAGCAGTGCGGGGATTGCCAGACCACCTACAGAGTTCACGCAGTCGATGGCTACAGTGAAGTCAGCCTTGCAGATGGCCTCGGTATCCACGAGGCTGAGGCCAAGCACGTTCTGCACATGGTAGGGCAGGTAGTCCTTATGCTCAATTGCTCCCAAGTCATTGATCTCGGCGAAGATGAAATCCTCTCGCTCGGCGATGGCGAGAACCTCTTTGCCCTCCTTGTCGGAGAGGAACTCCCCGCGCTCGTTGAGCAGTTTGAGTGCGTTCCACTGCATGGGGTTGTGGCTGGCGGTAAGGATGATGCCTCCGGCAGCTTTTTCACCAATGACAGCGAGCTCGGTGGTTGGGGTGGTGGCCAAGCCGATGTTGACTACGCGATAGCCCAAGCCACTAAGGGTGGCGCTGACGAGCATATCAACCATCTGGCCACTGATGCGTGCATCACGGCCAACGATGAGTGTGCGATTGTCAGGCAGGGCTGCCTTGCGCTGCATGGCGTATGCCGCACTGAAACGAACTATATCTACGGGGTTCAGTCCCTCGCCCACGCGGCCGCCTATCGTGCCGCGGATGCCGGAAATACTTTTGACTAACATAAATATTTACTATTTTGTCATATATCGCAGTGGGGTTAATATCTCGGGATTTTGATTTGCATGTCGTAGCCGTAGGGGGTGACGGAGCTTTTCTCCGCATCGAGACCTTGCTTGCTGGGGCAGATTATCTTGCAGGAAGCACCGGAGTGTTTCATGTACTTAACGGCCACGTGCCATCCGACAGGAGCGGTGGTGTAGTCAATACCATAGGCGAACTCGGTGGCATATGCCTGTTCGTTGGTGGTCATGTAGCGTGAGGTGTCGGCTACCACATTGAGTGTGTAGCGGATGTACCGGACAAGGATCTTATTGCCTTCCTTAACCGTGTAACTATCATCGCCGGGGTCGTCCAGATGGAAGTACAGGTCGTCGTAGCCGGGCACTTTGAGGTAGTCCTTCTCTCCCCATGGCGTATCCTCGGGTTCCTCATAGATAACATTGATCTTTTGGCGCTGGATGAAGTCCGCAATGAGTTTGTCCTCCTCCTTGCGCTTGGCGGAGTAACTGTTCTGGTTGCACGAGGTGACTCCCATCATCAGGAGTAGCAAGCCAGTTATGAGTGTTGTGTAGTGTTTCATATGTGGTTTTGTGTTGTGTCGGTAATGAGTGTGACCTCCTGACAGGGGACATCATGCAAGCACAGCGTGACGTGTATACTGGTGAACGGCGGTACTGCTTCGCTTCCTTGTTTGCCATAAGCGTATGGCCAAGGGATGAGCAGGGCCAGTGTGTCCATGGGGTGCATGTATCCTATCATCATGCGGTAGGCAAAGGGTTCGGTGGATTGTCCTCCGGTGTCAGTGGCGCGGCTATTGTACCAGCGGATAGCGTCCATGAGTAACTTGCCGTCAAGGCTATAGACCGATTCATGTATGGTGCAGCAGGTATCTAACAGCATGGGCAGGTCGCCGGTGACGGGGTGCTCGCCAGCAAGGTGGGTGTATCTGTACCACCATCCGAACTCATGTTGCACCCATCTGTTGGTGTCGCTTTTGACGAAGGTGATCACTGCCGTTTCCGCATCGACTACCCGTTTCTGCAGTTCGATGATCTGGTCGATGTCGTTATCCTGCTCGTCGACAGCACTTTTGGCAAAGAACCTGCCCGACTGCCTGTGGCAGCCGATGCACGCTACAGCGATAGCAAGGATGAACCATTTGCCCCGGTGCATCATGCTTGAGTTTGTGCCAGCCGAATGAGGTACTGACCGTAAGAGGTCTTCTCCATCTGGCGACCGAGTTCAAGAAGTTCATCGCGGTTGATCCATCCGTTGCGCCATGCTATTTCCTCGATGCAGCTCACGTAGAACCCTTGCCTATTTTGGATGGTGGCGATGAAGTTGCCGGCCTCAATCAGGCTGTCGCAGTTACCGGTATCCAGCCAAGCAAAACCTCGTGAGAAGAGTTTGACACTGAGAGTACCTTCCTCCAGGTAGGTCTTGTTGAGGTCAGTTATCTCATACTCTCCTCGTTTTGATGGTTTGAGTGCTTCGGCTTTGGCGGTTACGCTACTGTCGTAGAAGTACAATCCCGGCACGGCGTAGTTGGACTTAGGTTCGGCAGGTTTCTCTTCCAATGAGAGCACGTGTCCCTCAGCATCGAACTCCACCACGCCATACGCGCGCGGATCCATCACCTCGTAGCCGAAGATGCATGCCCCACCGTTCGTTTCAACCTGTTGAACTGCGTCACGCAGTATGTGGCGGAAACCATGACCATAGAACAGATTGTCGCCCAAAATAAGGCAGCCCGGTTCACCGCCGAGGAACTCTTTGCCTAATACGAAAGCCTGCGCCAAACCGTTGGGCACGAGTTGCACCTTGTATTCAAGACGCATGCCCAGGCGCTTGCCATCGCCAAGTAGTTCTTCGAACATCGGCAGGTCACGGGGGGTGGAGATGATGAGCACCTCGCGAATGCCGGCCATCATAAGGGTGGATAGCGGATAATAGATCATCGGCTTGTCGTATACCGGCATGATCTGTTTGCTAATGGCTTTGGATAGCGGATAAAGACGTGTGGCGCTACCTCCGGCCAGAATAATTCCTTTCATATATCAGAATTTTGTGTTAATTGCACTCAACAATACGGGCTCTGTAAGAGGAGCCTAAACCAATGCGCACACAAAGGTACGATTTTTTTTTGAAATTTGCAAATTTATGAACGTTTATTTTCCAATAATTTGCATAAGTAAGTGTTTAGATACAAAAAAAACGACCCGTGAAGGTCGTTTCTTGTGGTGCCAACGGGAGTCGAACCAGTGACACAAGGATTTTCAGTCCTTTGCTCTACCAACTGAGCTATGGCACCTCGCGTTCGGCAAATCGTGCTATCGGTTGTCGCTTGACGACATAAAGCGCACGATTGCCTCCGCTCTCCCCTAAAACAATCAGGTGATTGCTTTCGGGGACCCCACTACACTTATGGGGTGAAAGCGGATGCAAAGGTACGGCAATTTTCTTAATTATGCAAATTACCATGCGTTACGTGATCACATTATGCCCCAAAAAATCATATTTTGACACATCAATCGTGCAAAACGCCACCTCATCTTACTTTGTCGCGGCTTCGGATGCGGCTTGGTCGTCGCTTATATCTACGTCCTCGAACTGCTTGGGGTAGGCGTTGGCGTAGTTCTGCAGTTGCTCATCGATCTGTCGGGTGAGCAGTTGTTGGAAGGCGAATGCCTGTTCGGCTGTTTCGACGAGTCGCTCGACGGTAACGATCTTGGTGGCATTGAGGAAGTACACGTACTTCTGTGCGGTGGATGCATCGATGCGTTGCTTGAGCGTGCGGAGCATGTTTTCCGCTTCGGCAGCGTGTTGCTTGGCTTCGATGTTGGCAGTTATGCGCAGTGACAGTTCGCTATCGTTGATTTGTTCGCCGGCCGTCAGGCTGTCAGCAGCCTGCATGGTGGCAGTGGCTACCATCTGCTCGAGTCGGATGAAAGCAGCGAGCGGGGAATTGTAGTCGAAGCACTCCATGCGGTTGGGTATTCGTCTGTCGGGGTCGAGTTGTATGGATTGCCCTTGCCGGAAGCGCTCGATGCCGCTGTCCAAGGTAGTGAACTCGCGTACCAGATCCTTCATGAGGGTCAGATAGGTGCGCTGCTGAACGTCGAGGAACGAGTTAGTCCAGCCGGCATAGTCCCAGACAGGTATATCGTTTGCCAGGAAGTCGGATGAGGTGATGCCATCCAATCGGTACACGGCTATGGGGAGTGAGCGGAACTGTGGGTTGTAGTAGGGGACAGGTGAGGCTTTGAGTGCCTTGAGGAAAAGCTCTTTGTCTTGCTCCATCTGCAGCGTGAGGCGAGTGAGTTGCCGGAGGTTGTCACGATCCTCCAGGGTGAAGCACAGATGCGCGAGTTTTTCGGACGGGTACTTGTTCATGAACCCGAGGAACAGTTGCCGGCACGATTCATAACTATCCACCATACGATAGAAACGACTATGCAACGTGTCGGTCTCTGCTCGCCAGCGATTGATGGTGTCGAGGTGTGCACGCAGGTACTTCTCCAGGTCGGCATATTCAAGCCTGCTGCCTGCGGGCTTTACGGTAGGGAACGCCTCGCCACGGGGTACTTTGCCTTCGAGGAAATGCAGGCAGTTGCCGTAGAACAGGCGTGCTTTGTACAATAGTTCGGCACGTTCGTCGTAGTTGTGCAGCGCGTCCTTGGATGGGAGCATTGAATAGACGACGTCGCCCAGCCGGTAGTAGATCGGTGCCTGCTCGGGGTGAAAACGCTGGTAGGCAAGCATGTGGTACATCGCCTCGTATGGGGGTAGCCCTTCGGTGCGTGTAATCAGGTCGTTGTATTTCTCTGAGCCTGCGGATTGTGCGGCAGCTGTGCCGCACAAGGTTGATAGCAGCAGCGTCAACCCGATGGCGCGCACACGCGTAGATAATATGGATAGTGTCTGTTTCATGATAGTAGCCTTAAAAATCCGTTACTTTGAACTCAACACGGCGGTTGATGGCTCTGTTGGCATCGCTGGTGTTCGGTACGAGCGGTTGTCGCTTGCCATAGCCAGTGCTGGTCAGTCGTGAGCGGTTGATGCCTTTTTTAACAAGATACTCGAGCGTAGCTTCGCCGCGTTTGGAGGAAAGCTGGTCGTTGTATGCATCGGTGCCTATGTCGTCGGTGTGCGCCGAAAGTTCGATCTTCAAGCCAGGGTTAGCTTCCATGAGTTTGACCACTTTATCCAGTTCAGCATGTGACGAACGGGTGAGAATGTAGGAGTTGCTCTCAAACTGTATGTTCCGAAGTTGAACGATCATGTCTTTTTGGATGGGTTTGAGGTCGATGTTACACAACTGTTGGTCATAGCCTTCGGGGATACTGACTATGGTGTCGAAGAAGAAGTGCCCGGGACTCTGCACCACAAGTTCATATTCATCGTCCTGTCGGAGCAGGATTGTGGTGGTCGGCGGGTTGTAGGGCATTTCTATAACCTCGTGTTTGTTGCGGTTTCGCAGGCGGATTGATCCCTCCTTGACTTCTCCATCAAGTTCATTGCCCAGTTGTAACACGAGCGGGAGCTTGATGGGCTTGACGGGAACATCGAACTCCGCTGCGGAGAAGCGCACATCGCGCATGGTGTTGATGAGCAGTGTGGTGTCTTGGTAGCCGCGACGGTAGAGCGTCAGTGCGTAGGTGTTGCCAATGGGCAGGTCATACACTCGTCCTTGTTGTTCGCGCTTGGTTTGCACTCGCAGGGTTTTGTTGGTGGCAGTATTGCGTATGACCTCACGCTCGGGAGGCTCGGGGGTAAACAGTTCGGCATCGTAGGGATTGATGCGAATGCTCAAGTTGCGGGCTATCTGTACATTGATGTGCCTGTTGGTCAACGAATCGGTTTGCCGGCAGTCAATAGTCAGATAGTGGTGGCTGTAGTTCGGTGCGGTGATGTCGATGTTATACTTGTGTGCCGGCTGGAGTGCCACGCGGAACCGTCCGGTGGTTGCATCGCACAGCGCTTCGTCGAGCAGGTTTGCTGTAATGGCGTCGTACAGGCGGATGGTCGCCTCTACGGTGCGGCCGGAGTTCTCGTCAGTTACTACGCCGGTCAGTACGCCGTAGCGTGCACTGCGCATGTGTGATGGGATAACGACTTGGCGATTAAGATAGGTGGTGTCCTGCTCTTTCTTACTGCGTTCTTGTTCCTGGATCTCAGTCACTTGGAGTACGGTGTCACCCTGCTGCTTGAGATAGGGGGCATAGAGTGAACGCCTCTCGGTGGAGTCCAGCCGCACGGGCAGAGTCCAAACACCATAGCCCAAGTACTGTGTGTGGTACAAGGCGTAGTAAAGTCGCTTTCGTTCGGCTTCCTTTCGGGCGAAGATGATTGTCCGATTGTCAGGCATAACGAGTGGTGATATGTCATGGTCGGTTGCTACCATTGAGGGTTCGGCTTTCTGCCATTGGCCGCGCAGGTTATCGCTTGTAAACAACTGGTCGAACACGCCTTGTGCTCCATGCGAGGACCTGATGAGTTTCTCGTCGTAGGTGCGACGGATGAAATACAGTCTTCGTTCATCAGATGAGACGGATGGCCATAGTTCATCGCCATTGGCGGTGTTGATTGAGTCGTTCATGCGCTCTGGCACACTCCACATACCGGCGCGTGAGTGTGTGACGTACAGGTCGTAGTTGGACTGACCAGGGGCGCAGGCAGAGAAGTAAATACTCAAACTGTCAAAACTGAAATTGGCATGCTGAATTTTCCAGCCCTGTTGGCTGAACTTGCGCAACTCGGGCGTAGGCTGTAGGTCTTTCTGTCCGAAAACGGGTGCTACAGACATCAGCAAACAGATAAGCAATAGTGTAGAATACCGTTTCATACGGCAAAAGTACAACTTTATTTTCAAAAAAGCAAATATTTTGGCAAAAAAATCTCATTTTATTTGTTTTTTCAAATAAAT
The DNA here is from genome assembly GCA_946403215.1 of uncultured Bacteroidales bacterium. GTDB lineage: Bacteria > Bacteroidota > Bacteroidia > Bacteroidales > Paludibacteraceae > Colicola. The sequence goes on from CAMIZG010000020.1 coordinate 31,355, forward strand.
TTATGTAATTTTGTACGACTTTTAGGGTCTAATGAATTATTAACACGCGTTCGCATACCGTGAGCGCACTAAAAACAGGGGTGTACTACAGCACTCCGAAATGACATAAAACAGATGAATATTGTTACCAAAGAGATCACTCTGCCTGATGGTCGTGTGATCACCCTTGAGACGGGCAAACTGGCCAAGCAGGCCGACGGTGCTGTGATGGCACGTCTGGGCAACACCATGGTATTGGCTACCGTATGCTCCGCGAAAGACGCGATGCCCGGTACGGACTTTATGCCGCTGACCGTTGAGTACAAAGAGAAGTTCGCCAGTGCCGGCCGTTTCCCCGGAGGCTTCACCCGCCGCGAAGGCAAAGCTTCGGATTATGAGATTTTGATTGCTCGACTGATTGACCGTGCGCTTCGTCCCCTTTTCCCCGCTAACTACCACGCAGACACGTTTGTAAACGTTACGCTTTATTCGGCAGACGGCATTGATATGCCTGAGTCGATAGCCGGTCTGGCTGCTTCGGCTGCTCTGGCTTGCTCGGATATACCTTTCGAAGGTCCTATCTCTGAGGTGCGCGTAGCACGTGTGAACGGCGAGTTCGTTATCAACCCGACCTTCGAGCAGTGTGAGAACGCTGATCTGGAGCTTATGGTTGCCGCTACGTTGGACAACATTATGATGGTTGAGGGTGAGATGAAGGAAGTACCCGAGTCGGTTATGCTGGACGCCATCCGTGCAGCTCACGAGGCTATCAAGCCGCAGTGCCAGGCGCAGATTGAGATGATGAAGGCTTATGGCAAGGAAGCAAAACGTGAGTATTGCCATGAGGTTAATGATGATGAATTGAAGCAGGCTGTTCATGACTATAGTTATACTCGTGCTTATGCTCAGGCTACCAGCGCTGATACAGACAAGCATCACCGCGAGGCTATGTTCAGTCAGATATGCGAGGACTTCAAGACAGAGAAAGCCGAGTACATGGCTCAGCGTGCTGAGGCACTTGGCATTGAGTTAGATGAGGTTGCTGCTATGGTTGATCGCTACTATCACGATGTAGAGAAGGAAGCAATGCGTCGCGCTGTGCTGGATGAAGGCAAGCGTCTGGATGGCCGTAAGACAACGGATATCCGTCCGATCTGGTGCGAGGTAAGTCCGCTGCCAGGACCTCACGGATCGAGTATCTTCACCCGCGGTGAAACCCAATCGCTCTCGACTGTTACGCTGGGTACCAAGCGCGATGAAAAGCAGATCGACGAGGCTCTTATCCAGGGCTCTGACCGCTTCCTGCTGCACTATAACTTCCCGCCGTTCGCAACGGGCGAGGCTAAGCCGCAGCGTGGTGTGGGTCGTCGCGAGATTGGTCATGGCAACTTGGCTTGCCGTGCGCTGAAGAACATGATTCCCGAGGATTTCCCATACAGCGTACGCGTTGTCTCGGATATCTTGGAGTCGAACGGTTCGAGTTCGATGG
>CAMIZG010000021.1 GCA_946403215.1 uncultured Bacteroidales bacterium
TGCCCTCCACGCTGACTGCTATCCACCAAGAGGCATTCAAGGGATGCAGCAAACTCAAGCAGATCAATCTGCCTGACGGACTGACGGCTATCAGTTCATCGACGTTCAACGGTTGCAGTAGCTTGGCCCGTGTGCATCTTCCAGACGGGGTAACGACCATCGGTGACAACGCGTTTTCCGGTTGTCCGAACTTGGACTCAATCATACTGCCGGAAGAACTGACGATGGTTGGCGGTAGTGCGTTTTCGGGAATCAAACTGCAGGATACACTCGTTGTGCCGAACAAGGTGGTGTCTATCGGCACGAATGCTTTTGAGAACTGGTTTGCGTTACGCGAACTGACCATAGGCAAAAACGTCGTGCTCATCGGCGACAACGCTTTCAAAGGCGACAGTGCCATTACCCACATCACCGTTTGGGCAGCCACGCCTCCGGCTGTTTCCGAAGGCACGCTGGCCGACATACCTGATTCCGCCCTGCTCTCCGTACTGCCGGACAGCCGCAAGCTCTATCGCGAACATCCGTTCTGGGGACGGTTCCGCATGAACGAGACACCCGACTCGGCACTGGTTCAGCGTACAGTGACCGTGGATGCCGCCGAGACGACAGCAGACTTCACCTGGCCGACGGACTCATCGGCAAACACGTACCAGATAGACATCTACAAGGATGGCGCGGTATTCTGTAAACTTACTCTCGGCAATCGCGGACAACTGTTGGGTATAGCGTTTAGCCCTAAGCGCGACCATCAGTCAGCAGCGAGTGAACTGCCCTATACATTGACGTTCAAGGTGACTGGACTGGACGAGGCGTCGCGGTACAGTTATGTGCTCTCCGCACTGGATGCAGAGGGGAAGCCGCTACGTGTATATATAGGCGACTTCGCCACTACGGGCTACGAGGGTGAACTCCAGTATCCGGAAGGTAACGAGGTCCTTCCTACACCGCCTATCATCCCGGGCGATCCCGACCAGTACGTGCCAACGGATACCGGGCAACCAACAGTCTCGGGGAAAATATCAACTGTCAACTATCAATTGTCCATTAACTTCGGTCTTCTACTAATCACGCCCGACGGCAAATACAGCATAACCGGTCAGCGTATAGAGTAAGTTCCTATGAAACATACATTTGCATTGCTAAATGCTGTGCTGATAAGCATGGCATTAGGGGTTCCCTTTATCTCTGCGGCGTCACTTACGCCCTGGGACGGAACAACCAAAGTACCAAGTATCAGCGGCTCGACCTATTCAGTGAGCACGCCGGAAGAGCTGGCGTGGATAGCACAGCAGAGTCAGACAACGGACTTTGCAGGCTACACCGTTCGCCTGGAGGCTGATCTTAACCTCGGCGGCGCACAGGAGCTGCCACCAAGCTGGGAGCCGATAGGCTGCGCGGCGCATCCCTTCTGCGGCGAGCTGGACGGCAACAACCATGTGATCTATAACCTGTATATCCTCAACTCGTTTCCTACAAGTGCGGGACTGATAGCAGAGACAGGGACTGAGGCTGTGGTGCATAACATCGCGCTGGCACAGGGGCAGATCATGACCGATATGACGAGTAATGTGGGCAGTCTGGCGGGCATCCATCGCGGACGGATGCATCACTGCTTCAACATGGCGCAGATAATTGCCCATAATGGCGATAATGTCGGTGGTCTCGTCGGGACGAACTACGGATCCATCGAATATTCGTACAACTGCGGCATCATCACCGATGCCAACAACCACGTAGGGGGGCTGGTGGGTGTGAACATGAGTCCGGCTGTGTTGCGCGAATGTTATAATAGTGGTTATTGCAAGGGCTCTGACCATGTGGGTGCGCTGTTCGGCAGCAATGAGGCACCGGCGTCAAGCCTTACAGCAGTATGGTATGACCAGCAAGTGACGCGAACCTATGCAACAGGCTACGGTACGACTGATGTGCTGGACAGCAAGCTCTATGCCATCGAAAAGACAGCCACTTTTCTTTCTGGCGGCAGTCCGTTTGCCGGTCGCGGAGAGTGGAGCATAGTCCGTGACGGTGAGTACCGCTATCCGCGTCTTGTGTGTTTTGCAGACCACGAAGCCTCGTTACTATCCACCGATGCCGTCCTGCTGGATGCGCAGAACCTGCCTGTCGAACGAGCCGAGGGTGTGGGTGCGCCCATGGAAGGCAACCGCCCGCGCAGCCCGTTCAGTCTGATTGGCAGCAGTTCGGCCGTGTGGAGTTCGTCGAGCGAGGATGTGATCCGTATAGCCGGCACAAGCGCTACTGTGGTGCGTCCCTGCGGCAACCAGGAGGTGATACTTACAGCGACCGAGGGAGTGAGTGTCAAGCAGATATATGCGATAGTCAAAGGCTATGAGAAGTTCGATGCCGGACGTATGGGCGGCAGTTATACTGCCTGCTGGCGTGAGCAGGACGCGCTGCTCACCAACGCCAACCGCGAGGGCAAAGCACCGCTTGGCGGCAAGGATGATGAGCAGGACGGCGAGTATTGCTATCGTTATATGCTTATCCGCGATACCGTGGTCATGGATGAGCACCGTAATCCTGTTTCTTGCACCCCGATGGACACCCTCTGCCTCAGCCATCGTGCCTATGAAGGATGGGTGATGCCTACCGGTGTACCGGGTACCTACGCTTTCCGGCGCTACGTGCACGACTACCAGTGTACCACTGACTGGACGGAGTCGCCCGGGCGGGCGTATCTGACCGTACTTAATGCGTTTGATCCGGGCAGTCTGTACGAGAAGCCCGACACACTGCGAGGTGTTCCGCGGACGCTGACTATTATGAGCGAACAGGATGCCACAGGCGGAAGCGGAGTGTATGGCTATCTATGGAAGGTTGAATACAGCACTTGGGACAGCACCTCAGGTACATGGGTATTGCAACCCTCACAGACCAAGAACCCCCTGTATATTGACGGTGAGCCGGCGGACAGCAGTGCGTGTGTCTATCCCTGCACCGTGGCAGGCCGCTATACGTTCACTCGCCGCGTGAATGATTCGCAATGCAGCACGACACCGCTGACTTCGAAGAACGAGCATGTGGTCATTGTATATGACGTGCCCGAGGCGTGCCGTGATACGGATATACTCGTCATCCCTGTATGCCAGGCAGCACTGCCGTACTCGGACATCTACCATTGCCACGACGGACGTACCATCCCTTATACCTTTGCAGCGGACGGTGACAAGATCCTTGTGCACGACACCACACGCCAAGGTTGCGCGCTGGAGATAACCCTGCAATGCAAGGTGACAGAGATGCCCGAAGTAGAAGTGCAACCCGTGGTGGCAGTGTGCGAGACAGACACCATGCTACGCATCGAATATACGGTTAACCAGGGCAAGCCGGACGCCTATGATCTATACTTTATGGATGAGGCACGCCGTGCGGGGTTTGCCGACCAGATGAGCGCTCTGCTGCCGGACTCCGATGCCATCGAGTTACCCCTGCCGGCAGGAGTGCCCGTGGGGAGTTATACCTTTATCATTGTTTTCTACACATCATCCGGCTGCAAAGACCGCTATCAGACTTACACGTTCAGCATTGACCTGGCAGGATTCGTGCACCGGAAGTGGGATGACGTGCTGTTTGCAGACAACAACCCTGACAACGGCCGTCCTGACCGCGAGCGTGACATGAGCTTCACCTCATGGCAGTGGTACAAGAACGGGCAGCCCATTGATGGAGCAACCGAGCAATTCTACTATGAGCCGGGAGGACTAAACGGCAACTATCAGGTGCAGATGACCGCCTCGGACGGCACAGTCTATCGCAGTTGCACAGAACCGGTGGAACCGGTTGAACAGCAAACGCATAAAACGCCAAGTCGCAAGATGCTACAGGATGGTCAACTGCTGATCATTGTGGACGGGAAGTCGTATAATATGTTTGGTCAACAGAAAGGAGGAGGCTTATGAAACGTATTCTTCTGACATGCAGTATTCTGCTCGCTGCATGTATGGCGCGCGCCGCCGAACCGCAACACTATATGGATATCCACGCCGGCGCAGGTGTCGGCAGTTGGGGCTACACGCTCAACGGCGGTACGACGCAGGCGGGCAACTCATACTCTGCCGGTGCAGGTTACACGTGGTTCTTCCTACCTACCGTAGGATTGCAGACAGGCCTGCGCGCTACGCGTATCAGTTCGTATGCCAGGCTCACAGGAACGATTGAGTATGGTCCACTCTCCGACTATCAGGGCGAGCAGTATATCCATCGCGTCACGTTCGCCGATTGGCGCGAGCAACAAGAAGCATGGCTCCTGGAAGTGCCTGTGGGACTGCGGTTTAAGTACTTTGCTGATGATGACAGCCGTGCCGGATTGCACGCGGCGGTAGGAGTAAGTATGGCTGTGCCTGTGTATGCGACCGGTCATACGACAGGCTCGGTTACCCATACAGGCCGGTACGACTGCTGGCAGCTCACCCTGCATGACCTGCCCGGACGATTCATGACAGAGAGCGCTGACCAACGATCTGACATCAAGAGCCGACTATCGGCTGTTAACGCCATGATGTACGCAGAGATAGGTACTGCTATCCGCCTTGGTGTGCGTACGCAGCTCATTGTGTCCGCTTATGCGCAGTACAGCCTTACGGATTTCTCGGCTGTCAAGCCAGCCGACCGCACGCCTATAGGCTTCGCGAATGCGAACAACGGTTACACGTTCATGACGGAGTACAAGGGCTTGTTCGGCACGGACAAGGCAGGTTCACTTACCCCTTGGACAGCCGGGCTCAAACTCGGGTTATCCATTTGGCCGGGCAGAACGGATGAGCAGAAGAAGCAACTGCTGCTCCGCCTTGCCGCCGAGTTCCCCGATGTTCTTCCCTGCCCTCCGCAGCCGGAGTAAGCCGCTGCGCCTATTATGTAAATCGGCTATGGCATTGCTGTCACCAGCATTTTTACACAATCTGCAGATTATTCGCCAATTGCTCCACGCTGCTGGCACCCACCAGTACGGATGTTACACCCGGCTGCTCGAGCACCCAGGTCAGCGCCTGCTGAGCTATGGTGCGGCCGGCTGAAGCGGCCTGCTCCTGCAACTGCTGCAGGTAACTGAGCAACTCCGGCGTGCGGCGATCGGACTTCAGGAAGTGCTCACGGGCCATACGGCTATCTGCAGGTATACCGTCAAGGTAGCGGTCTGTGAGCAGACCCTGGGCCAGAGGCGAGTAGGCAATGAAACCCACACCCGACTGACGGCAGAACTCCAACAGACCCGTGTCTATCGGCTGGCGATCAAGCATGTTGAGCCGGCCCTGGTAGATGAGTAACGGCGCATCATGATCGCGCAGGTACTGAACAGCCTCACGCAACGGTTCCAACGGCCAATTAGAGATGCCCAAATACAGCGCCTTGCCCTGACGAACAATATCCACCATGGCTTGCAAGGTCTCCTCAACAGGAGTATCCGGGTCAAAACGGTGGGAGTAGAACAGATCGACATAATCCAGCTTCATGCGACGCAGCGACTGATCCAGACTGGCCATGAGGTACTTGCGACTACCCCACTCCCCGTACACACCGGGCCACATGTCGTAGCCAGCCTTGGTGGAGATAAACAGCTCGTCGCGGTAAGGACGAAAATCCTCGTCCATCAACCGACCCATTGTCTGCTCAGCACTGCCATAGGGAACGCCGTAGTTGTTGGCAAAATCGAAATGCGTCACTCCGTGATCGAAGGCATAACGCGTGATAGCGCGACTGCGCTCATAGGGGGCATCGGCACCGAAGTTGTGCCAGAAACCCAGACTCACCTTTGGAAGCAACACGCCGCTCGTGCCGCAGCGGTTGTACATCGTCGAACGCTTGGCGTAGCGCGACGCATCAGCTGTGTAATTACTCATAGTTGTTATAGTGTTGGTTACCAATTGTCCGTTAATTGTCTTTTTCACCTCCTGCTCCGCCTTGTGTACTATCGGCAGTTCTGTCCTGTTACGGTATATGTGTTGCCGTCACGCATGATGTACAGCACACCGTTGCGCAGCACCTTAGTGGCGGCGGGACGGCGGGTGTCGGCAGCGGGCAGACGGGTGTCCGTCGGGGGCTCGCATATATCCGTTATCAGCTCGGCAGGCTGGATGCTGCCCTTGTTGGCACCGGTGTACAGGTAGCGGTCGCGGTACTTGAGGTCGGGCGTCTGATTGCCGTTGCCATCGTTCCAGATAATCATCCACGAGTCATCGATATCACCGGCATTTTCGGGAACGACGAACTTGTAGTTGCCCTTACCCAGCGCCTGCGCTTTCTTGCCCGGCCAGCCGCCGCACACCTGCACCGTGGAGCCTGTGGACTTGTGCCATATATAGCAGTTGATCGCATCGCCGAAATCCGAGGACTTCCTGAAGAACACGGCGTGCTCATCCTCGTCGGTCAGGCAGGGCGCAACGGGTGTGGCGGGCGTGCCTCCGCCACCTTCACCGCCCTCATCGCCGGTCAGCTCCATCTGGGTACCGTCCCAGACGGGAGCGGGTATATCGGCTGCCGTAGTGGTGTATATATACTTGCCGTCGTCGCCAATCTTGCCGGGCGCAGGCGTCTTGTCGGTGCTGAGCACATACACGCGCAGGTTGCCTTTGCCGCTGCAGGAGGCGGTGAGCTTGCCGTCAGTGACGGTACGGGTATCACCGGTCACGCAGTCGGTGTAGGTGCCGTTGAGTATGCCGGTAAAGGTGCCGTTGCCGGAGATGCACACCAGGGCGTAACTGTCCGTGGTGGCATCGGTGTAGCGGCGCTTGAAGGCGAACGAGCCCGAGCAGCCCTCCACCGAGTACTGACCCTTGCGCAGCGCAGGCACTGCCATGCGGATCTTAGCCAGACGCTGGATATGCTGCGCCAGCGGATGGGAGAGAGTGGCTGCCATGTTACCCGTGGCGGCGGTGTATTCGGCAAAATCGGTGGTCTGTATATCCCCCTTGATGTACCCGCCGTAGTAAGCGCGTCCGGACTCTTTGAGGGCGATGTTCGTGCCATCGTCGATACGCTTGCCCTTCTGGAACTCCACCTCCGAACCGTAGTACAGGCAGGGGATGCCCCGGTGGGTGAACATCAGGCTCAGGTTCTCCGCCCACGTGTCCTGAGGCTTGCTGAACCGGTTGAACTGCACCTCGTCGGGCGCGTAGTCGTGGGAGTCAACATACACTACGTTCCATGTGGCGTCGTTGTAGTACTTGTCGTTGGAGGGTTTGGCTATGTTCCACGCTCCGGAGGCGCTGGCGAAGTTCCAGTGCTCGGTGAAGTCGATCACGTGCAGACCGGATGCCTTGCTGTAGTCGGGCGTATGGTAGTCATTGCCGCTGAGCAGGGCGTTCTGCGAGGTAGGCTGTGTACTCAGCCCGCCACCGTCATCCTGACCCTGCTGCCAGCACGCTGCCCAGTTGGGGTGAGAGGTGCAGACCGAACCTTCCATCTCCACTATGCTCTCCCAAGAGGCGGGGGTGTTGTCCCACGGATAACTGCGGCTCTCCGCCCATGTGTAGTAGAACGGACTGAGGCACGCCTGACCGCGGTAGAGTATCTCGCTATAGCGAGCGCAGACCTCCGCGAACATGTAGAACGGCGTACCGCCACGCTTGTCCTTGGCTGACTCACCCGCCGCCACAAACGCCGGGATGAACGCACTGTTGAAGGACAGGCGGGGGATATGTCCGCCCGTGTCGATACGAAAACCATCCACACCCATCCGGATGAACGCGCTGTAGCACTCGATCAGGTAGTTATACACGGCAGGATTTTCGGTATTCAGGTCAACGCAGTCACCGGCTATCTGCGCGAACCAGCGGTTGGGTTCGTCCCAGTTGAAGTTGCCGTAGTGGTGCCAGTAGTTATGGCTGTCGTAGTTCTGCTTCTGTCCGCTCTCGTCTGAGGAGTTCTTCATCTTCGACAGCCGCGCCGCGTACTGCCTGCCGCCATCGAGGTCGGAGTAGTTGTCGGGCAGCAGACCGCCCTGTGACTTCGTCAGGGGAACCATACACTCGTCTATTCGGCTCTGGTCGGCACTCCAGTCACGCTCAAAGAGCTTGCACAGGTTGGCCTCGCCGAAGTTTCCCGTATGATTGAGCACTATATCCAGTATAATCTTCATGCCACGGCTGTGCGCCTCGTCGATGAGCGTTTGGAAGCTTACATCCTCCGACTCGAGCCTATGATCCACCTTGGAGAAGTCGGACGCATGGTAGCCGTGGTAGTCGTAGCCCGACGCGTTCTGAACCACCGGCGTTATCCAGATGGCGGTGAAGCCCAGGGCTTTGATGTAGTCGAGTTTGTCTATCAGCCCCTTGAAATCCCCGCGCCACGACGGATCGCCGGCGTTCTTCGACTGATTGTCCCAGCACTGAGTGTTGTTGGAGGGGTCACCGTCGTAGAAGCGAGTGGTCATCACGAAGTATATCTGCTCATCGCGAAAGTCGGTACGCGACGGATAGAGAGTGACGGCCGCCGCCTGCGTGAGCCAGAGCAGTACGGTCAGTAGGGTAATGAAACGTGTTCTCATGCTTGCTGTTATTTATTGTTTCAGCCATGACACGAGTTCATCGCTGATATTATTGCCTATCTGGCGGCATACATCCTGACTCCAGCGCTGCGCCATTACTATACGCTCGGCGTGGGAAGAAGCACCGTGGAGCATGGCGTAGATATACCCGGCATTGAAGTTATCGCCGGCACCTACCGTGCTGACGGTCGGGATAGGTTGTACAGGTATCGTGTCGCAGCCCTCGGGGGTAAAGACGCGGATAGCGTGTGCTCCATCCGTGAGGATGAGCGTGGAGCATAAGGGCCGGACACGGGCATATACAGCCTGGGCATCGCGCAGGTTGTACAGGTACTCAAAATCCTCCATCGACCCGCGCACTATACTGGCCAGGCGCATATTCTGCTCAATGTTCGGCAGCACAACGGGGATATCGGGAATATGCGACTTGCGGAAATTGATGTCGTAGTAGAGGTAGGCACCGGCGCTCCGCGCCTCATCCAGCAGTCTGGCTACCGCCGGACGGATAGCGGGATTGATGGCAAAGAACGACCCGAAGAGCACTATATCCTCACGCCTGATCTCCGGCAAACGGCCGTCAAGGGCAGCGGATGCATGATCCTTGTAGAAGGTGTACTGGGCGTCGTTCTTCTCGTCAAGGAAAGCGAGCGTGATGTGCGATTTCGTTCCCGGATGACGGCACACGTACTCCGCTGACACGCCGTTGGCGGTCAGGAAACGGCAGGTCATATCACCTATATGGTCATCTCCCACCTCCGTGACGATGATACAGGGCACGCCGGCACGCCCCAGCGATACAATGCTGTTGAAGGTTGAACCTCCCGGGACGGCTTTCTGAGGCTGGTCGTTCCTGAACAGGATATCCAGCACCGTTTCTCCGATACCTATCACTCGTCGATTGTTCATACCATAAAGTAAGATTACAATTTGTTTGACAGTCTATACCTCTTGATCCCGAACGCAAGTGCAAAAACAGGTGCACCTGGACGGCACACCTGTTGATGACAGAATAACTCTACGAGTTGCGATTATTCAGCGGGAGCGGCCTCAGCGGGAGCGGCCTCAGCGGGAGCTTCCTCAGCAGGAGCAGCCTCCTCTGCGGGAGCAGCTTCTTCAGCAGGAGCAGCCTCTTCGGCAGCAGCCTTTTGTGCGCATTCAACTTTCTCGCCTTCGCAGCACTTCTTTTCGCCTTCAGCTTTCTTGCAGCAGCCTACCATGCACATGGCCAAAACTGCAACGAATAGAATTTTCTTCATTTTCGTAAGATTTAATTGGTTATTGTACTAAAATTGTTAATTTTGTTGCTTTTTTGCACAAATCCGTCACAAAGTTAGCACAATTTTTGCATATTTCCAAAAAAAGTTGTAACTTTGTAGCGATTTTTATGAAAATAATGAAAGACAAACGCCAATTCTTACAATCAGTGACAGGATTTGTCACATTGAACATTGCCATTGCTGTTGTTGTGGCAATCGTACTGTTCGTATTGGTCACGTTGTGGCTGAAGGGGTACACATTGCACGGCAAGGAGGTGACTATTCCGGCTGTTACCGGCATGAGCCAGCAGGAGGCGGAGATCATTCTTCGCGGCAGCGAGTTGTATCTGGTTGTGGTTGACTCCACGTATTCCGACAAGGCCCCGTTGGGTTCGGTAGTGGAGCAGACCCCTCCCGCCTTGTCGCACTCCAAGCCCGGGCGCCCCGTTTACGTAGTGATGAACGCTCGCACGCGAAGGCAGATCCCACTGCCTGAGCTACACGACGTATCGTACCGGCAGGCCGTAGCCACCTTGCGCTCGCTCGGACTGAAGGTGAACGATGTGAAGTACGAACCCTCGCTCTACCCCGACAACGTGCTCGATGTGCGTGACGGGAACAAGAGCCTGGAGGCCGGCACGCGCCTGACCGAAGGTTCGGGTGTGACGCTGGTGATAGGCCGCAGGCAGGGAAACAAGCTGGTAACCGTACCGGCACTGCTCGGTCAGTCACTCAGTCAGGCACGCTCAACACTGCTCAGTCTGGGGCTCACCATTGGCAGTTACACCTATGACCAGGAGCCTACGCCGGAAACGCAAGACCGGTATATCATCTACCGGCAGTCACCTACCGAAGGGGCATCGCTCCAAGAGGGGTCGACCGTGAACGTACAGCTGACCACCAACCTGGAGCGCGCCATAACAACCGATACACAGCAGAGCGATGAACGCTTCTTCTAACGACTATTATCCGGACGAGCTGTTTGTCCGCTTCGAGTGCGAGGTGGACAAAGGGCAGTCGCCTGCAAGGGTGGACAAGTACCTGACCGAGCATATGCCCGGTACTTCGCGTACCCGTATTCAGGCGGCAGCCGACGACGGGCAGGTGCTCGTGGACGGCCGTGTGGTGAGTAGCAGTTACAAGGTTAAACCCGGCGAAACGATACAGGTGCTGCTCAATCATGAGCCGCACGACTTTACCATCAAGCCGGAGAACATCCCCCTGAACATCGTGTATGAGGACGATGATTTGCTGGTAGTGAACAAGCCCGCCGGTCTGGTGGTTCACCCGGGGCACGGCAACTACGAGCACACACTCCTGCATGCGCTGGCATGGCACTTCCGGCAGGCAGCAGCCGACGGTCACCAGTCGGCAGTCATTGACATGAATGACCCGAACATAGGGTTGGTGCACAGGATAGACAAAGATACATCGGGTCTGCTGCTGATAGCCAAGACGCCTGAGGCGAAAACCAACCTGGGGCTGCAGTTCTTCAACCACACGACGGAGCGCACCTACAACGCCCTGGTGTGGGGTACGTTTGACGAGGATGAAGGGACGATTGACGGCGCGCTGGCCCGCGACACGCGCGACAGGACGATCTATCGCGTCTATCCGATCGAGGACAACCCGCTGGCCAAACCTGCCGTGACCCACTACCGTGTGCTGGAGCGCTATCCGTACGTTACGCTGGTCGAGTGCCGACTGGAGACCGGACGCACACACCAAATCCGCGTTCATATGTTGCACATCGGACATCCGCTCTTCGCCGACGAAAAGTACGGTGGAACTGTCATCCGCAAAGGGCTGCGAACGCAGAAATACGCACAGTTCATCCAGAACTGCTTCGCCTTATGTCCGCGGCAAGTGCTGCACGCCAAAACCCTGGGGTTCACCCACCCGCGTACAGGCGAGCGCATGCATTTCGACAGCGAATGGGCGGACGATTTCACCGCGGTAATCAACAAGTGGCGCAACTACCAGATGAACACCCTGAACACTGATAACTGAACACTGCACACTGAACACTGAATACTGAATACTTATTATGAATACCATTGTTTGGGCTGATGACGAGATTGACTTGCTCAAGCCGTACATTATCTATTTATCCAGCAAAGGCTACGAGGTTATCCCCGTGATGAGCGGTCAGGATGCCATTGACGCCTGCCGCCAGCAGGCGGTGGATATCGTGTTTCTGGACGAGCAGATGCCCGGCTTGTCGGGTATAGAGACCTTGCAGGTACTCAAGGAGGCGCACCCCGAGCTGCCGGTGGTGATGATCACTAAATCCGAGGAGGAACGCATCATGGAGCAGGCTATCGGTCAGAAGATCGCCGACTACCTGATCAAGCCTGTCAACCCGAGCCAGATACTGATGTGCCTCAAGAAGCACGTGCACAGCAAGCAGATCGTGGAGGAGCACACCAATGCCAACTACCGCCAGGAGTTCTCCGACATAACCTATATGATCAACACGGCCCGCACGTTCGACGAGTTTGCGGCTATCGAGCGAACGCTGACGCAGTGGGAACTCAGGCTGCAGGACGCCAACTCCTCGATGGCCGAACTGCTCGCCATGCAGCGCAAGGAGGCAAATGCCGCCTTCGCCAAGTTCATCCGCCAGAACTACGAGCAGTGGTTCACGTCGCCTGACGGTTCGGGGGCAGCGCAGGCAGCGGGCAGCGGGGCGAACGGTCGTCCGATGATGAGCACCGATGTGTTCAAGAGAGCGGTGTTCCCCCTGCTGGATGCCGGCAAGAAAGTGTTTGTAGTGGTAGTGGACAACTTCCGCTACTCGCAGTGGAAAACCATCCAGCCGCTATTGTCGGAGTTCTTCACCGTACAGGACGAGCAGCTCTACTCCGCCATCCTGCCAACAGCCACGCAGTACGCACGCAATGCGATCTTTGCCGGCCTAATGCCCTTGCAGATACAGAAGCAGTACCCCGAGTACTGGGTTGAGGAGGGGGATGAAGAGACGAAGAACAAGTTCGAGAAAGAGTTGGTGGGCACCATGCTCCAGCGTTTCCGCCGCCGCGACGAGTACACATATTTCAAGATCAACGAGTCAGACTTCTGCGAAAAGGTGATCCGCCAACTCCGCTCCCTGCAAACGCCGCTGAACATTGCCGTAGTTAACTTCATCGACATGCTTTCGCACTCGCGCACGGACTCGAAGATGATGCGCGAGCTTGCGCCCGACGAGGCAGCCTACCACAGCCTGACACTATCCTGGTTCAGGCACTCGCCCATACTGGAGTTCTTCCGCCAGACGGCCGCACTGGGCTACGAGGTTATCCTGACCACCGACCACGGCACTATCCGCGTGGCGGAGCCTGTGCAGATAGTAGCGGACAAGAACACGAACACCAACCTGCGATACAAGGTGGGCAAGTCGCTGTCGTTCCAGAGTAGGAACATATTCGAGATAGTCAAGCCCGAGCGCGTGGGGCTGCCCTCGCCCAACCTGAGCAGTACGTACGCTTTCTGCACCGGCAGCGACTTCTTCGGCTATCCGAACAACTTCAACTACTACGCCCAGTACTACCGCGACACCTTCCAGCACGGAGGCGTATCGATGGAGGAGATGATCATCCCTCTGGTGCATCTGCTGCCTAAATGATCGTTCTCATCCTACATATTATCGTCTCCCTCTGCCTGCTGGCTGCGATGCTGACGGTTTATCTGCCGTCATCCGTACTGCCATTGCCTGCATGGTTTGCGTTGGCGTTTGAGTGGCTGCTGGCAGCGGAGGTTGTTCTCTGTTTGCTGCTGCTACTGACCAAACAGCGCCGCTGGTCGTGGCTCACGCCGGCTGTACTGCTGCTATGCTCGGCACCTATATGCTACACGGTGTCGCACGGCTCGCTCTTCTTCCCCAAGCGCCAGATGCCGCACTCGTTTACGCTGATGAGCTACAACACGCATCTGATGGGGGGAGGCACCAAGCCCAAACAGAACAGGGTGATACAGTACATACTACGCACGCAGCCGGATATCGTATGCCTGCAGGAGGTGCAGGTGTCCAAGTCGAGCGACCACCTCACCCTGGCCGAACTGAAGGAGGCACTGAACGTCTATCCGTACACGTATTTTGACTTCAAGATATACAACTCGCGACGACAGTACGGCAATGCGGTGTTCAGCCGTTACCCGCTCATTGACAAGCACACGCTGCGTTATGAGTCGAAGGGTAACATCACCTCGGTGTGCAACATTGTACTGCCGGGGGATACCATCCGACTCTACACCAACCACCTGGAGTCCAACCGCCTCGTGCACAAGGATTTTGAGCTGGGAACCACCACTGAGCAGGCGCAATCGGCATTCAACAGCACGACCGACAAACTGATACAGGCCTCACATATCCGCAGCGAGCAAGCCAAAGCCATCAGCAGCGACGTGGAGCGCTCGCCATATCCTGTGCTGGTGGTCGGTGACATGAACACCACGCCTGTCAGCTACACCTACCGCATCTTGCAGCGCGGACTGCGCGACGCGTTCCTGGAGGCATCCGACGGACAGGTCGGACACACCTTTGTCAAGCGCGGACTGGGGGTGCGAATCGACTATATACTCCACTCCAGGCAGCTGTCAGCTTCGGACTTTGAAGTGCAGCACGTGGATTATTCCGACCACTATCCTATCCTGACCACTATTCACTATTAGCCTGACGACTAATGGCGGCAGTGAAAAACTTCAGTTGACAAAATGCAGGTAGTTGGTTATTTTTCTTTCAGAAAATTTGCAAATATGAAATAATTGTTGTACCTTTGTGCGCTTTTTCGAGTAAGAAGCGTACCATTCATGTGATTTCAAGCAACGGAAGTCACACATTACTAACCCGGGCAAGCGATTCGTGCAGTCGTAGCCCACAAATCAATTAACACAATGGCAACAAAAATTCGTTTGGCCCGTCACGGTCACAAGGACTACGCTTACTATCACATTGTAGTGGCAGACAGTCGTTCCCCGCGTGACGGCAAGATTATTGAGCGTCTGGGTTCGTACAACCCTAACACCAACCCGTGCACCGTTGATCTGAACTTTGAGCGTGCTCTGCACTGGGTAAACGTAGGTGCCCAACCTACCGACACAGTCCGCAACCTGCTCTCAGGTGAGGGGGTGATGCTGATGAAGCACCTGCAGGGTGGCGTAAAGAAAGGCGCTTTCAGCGAGGCTGAGGCTCAAAAGCGTTTTGACGCCTGGAAGGCCCAGAAGGATGCCAAGTTCGGCAAGATCAGCCGTGACGAGGAAAGCAAGAAAGCCGCTACCGCCAAGGAGCGTCTGGCACAAGAGGTTGAGGCCAACAAGGCCAAAGCCGCTGAGGTTGCAAAGAAGCGCGCCGAGGCTGCACAGGCACTCGCCGATGCCGCCGTTGAGGCTGCAAAGGAGGCTGCTGAGGCAGAGGCCGAAGTTAAAGGCGAAGAGGCTACCGCTGAATAATCAACTCCGTGTTGCAACAAAGCCCGAGACCTCGTCTTGGGCTTTGCTTTTTTCTCTAAACACACACCGAACACCCTACAGGATATCTCCAACACCATCACACATCCAAGTGGCCCGACGGCTGAACATATCACTTGTACTGTACCGCACGCCCGAAAGCGAGTGGCTGCCGCTGGTGCAGGAGTTACTGCGCTCGCAGAACGTGCAACGCATATATCTGGTGGACAACTCGCCCCAACCGCTCGCTGACCCTCAATCGAAAATCGGAAACCGTAAATCGGCAGTCGAATACATCCACACCGGCAAGAACCTCGGTTACGGCGCGGCGCACAACGTGGCTATCCGCGAATCGATATATGACGAGGTACCGTTTCACCTGGTGATGAACACCGATATCCGCGTTACAGCTGAGGCTGTCGACAACCTGCTGCAGGTGATGGAGAGCAACGGACTCATCGGGCAATTGCTGCCGCGCGTGGTGGATACCAACGGCGAACTGCAGTACGTGTGCAAACTTATCCCCACCCCCTTCGACCTGCTGCGGCGCGTCGTGATGGGCCGGGCTGGACGCAACAGTCGCGCCAATGCGCGCTTTGAACTCAGGCATCTCGACCACTCGCGCCCCATCAATGCGCCTTACCTGTCCGGCTGCTTCATGCTACTGCGAACCGAGGCGCTGATGAAGGCGGGACTGTTCGACGAGCGGTTCTTCATGTACCCTGAGGATATCGACCTTACCCGACGGATCCATCGGGATTATATGACCTTATACTACCCCTCCGAGACCATTGTTCATGCGCATCGCCAGGCTTCGTATCACAGCCTCAAAATGCTATGGGTGCATGCCTGGAACATGTGCCGGTACTTCAACAAATGGGGCTGGCTGTTCGACCGCGAACGGCGGTACTACAACAACCTTACCCTTAACGCTAAGCGCTAAACGTTCATTCGTTAATCGAAATCAGAACTCGTAATCCACCGCTGCACGCGCTGTGCGGCATTTGGTGATGTAGGCGGCTACCTTGAGGTGCTCGGGGTGGTTCTGGTAGGTATCTACGTCCTCCCAGGTGTCAAACTCGCACTCCAGACACAGATCGTAGTCGGTCTTCTTGGCATTGGGGATATTGATCCCCACACGTTCGCTGCGAAGCACAGGCACCTTATCCAACAGGGACATCAAGCCCTGTTGGATAAGGTGTGCGTTTTCCAGTTTGGTCTTCCCTTCCGCCTCGTCTGCCAGACGGAAGAATACTACATGCTTAATCATAATTATCTGTTTTTATATTCATAACTATCCCACCTATCCGACTGCAAAGGTACGATTTTTTCTTGACATTTGCAAGCATTTTTGCAAAAAAATCAACTATTTGCCTAAACTACTCCTATTCAAGCCCATTGCTTCCTTTAACCGACCCTTTTTTCGGGCACAAAAAAGCCACGCATCTCTGCGTGGCGATGACGTTGGTATGCATGAGTGCGGCGAGGCTACCGCAAGCTGCGATGCCTGCGATCTCTTGTGCGCCACATTGACCAGCGTCACCTGGTGGTCTGCTGCCTAAGCCGCGTTCTTGGCCTCTTCCATCGCATCGGCCGCAGCCGCACATGGCACAGTCATTGTTTTTCCCACAATCGGCCGTAGTCGTTCCACTCGCCGAACAGCCTTCCTTTGCGCGTTTCGTCAATCAGATGGGCCAGTGCCTGCTTGTAAAGCTGCGGGTCGCGTCGCTTGCAGAAGGCCACATTGTACACCCTGACACGCTGGTACAACTGGGGAAACGTGCGGAACCTGGTCCATACGCGTGCCTCTTTCATCGCTGCCACCACGTCGGCATCGAACGTAAAGCTGCGTGCTCCCATCGGCGGCAGCACCCGTCGTCCGGCATCGGTCATCAGTCCCAGCCGTTCCAGGCGCCGGACACGCTCCTTGTTCAGTTCGGTCCACGGACTGTTTTTCTTGCGCGGGGAGAAACGTTGCATACGCCTGCCGTCAACGAGCCTGTTGGTCGAGTCAATCCATCCGAAGCAGAGAGCCTCTTCCACGGCATCCAGATACCAGAACACCTCCTCGTCCTGCGGTTGTCCGCGACGCACGCATACCCACACCTCTTCAGCTGTGGCATGGTTCTCAGTGAGCCAGCGGCGGAAGTCACGACGGTTAGTAATATCGGGTTGTGCAGCAGTCATCATTCTTTGGGGTCAGGGAACAGCCTCGTTTCATTGTAGATTACAAGCTCTCCCTGAGTATCTGCTTGACATCTTCGGATGTGAGGTCGAGGTAACCTGCGGGATAGATACCAGCTTCGGCTATCTGGCGGTCAGACTTTCCTTCCGGACGGATGCCCCATACGTTCAGAGCAAAGCGTACGAACTTAGGCAGTCCCTTCTCCATCGCGCGGCGGTAGTACGGCATTGACACGGATGCCAGATTATAGTTGTTCGGTGTCGAGGATGATGGTCACCGGACCGTCGTTGATGAAATCCACTTTCATGTCGGCCCCGAAGCGACCGGTTTCGACCTGCAAACCGTACTGCGAGCGCAAAACCGTGTTGAAGTAGTCATACAGGGGCTCTGCGACCTCAGGACGCGCAGCACGCACGAAGCTCGGGCGGTTGCCCTTCTTGCAGTCGGCATACAGCGTGAACTGCGAAATGCTGAGTACAGCACCGCCCACGTCCTTGAGCGCAAGGTTCATCTTGCCCTCTGCATCCTCCAGCACGCGCATCTGCGCCACTTTCCTCGCCAGCAGGTCGGCCTCGGCTTTGGTGTCGCCGTCCGTCACGCCGACCAGCAGCATATAGCCCTGCCCTATCTGCCCGACCACTTGCCCGCTGATGCGCACCTCAGCGCGACTGCATCGTTGTAGAACGACTCGCATAACTAAATTACTTTACTTGCTCTCCGGTAGCCGTATATACTCTGCCTCCGCGGAGGATACAACAGTTTATAATGAGTTTAGAGTAATCAGTCGATCTGGAACAGGTGTTTGGCGAGGAGTCCAAGGAAGAGGCGTTCCGACCATGTGAGCGATTGGATATGTCCGAGTAAGATGACGTCCAATGCTGCGAAGCGCTTGCACTCGGCAGTAAAGGCATCCATTCCGTCAGGACCGTTGTAAGCCAACGCAAAAGCGTTCCAGAACTCCACCATTTGTTTTTCCGTCATGTGAGCAATCTGCTGTACCCGTTCTTTTTTGGAGAATATATTACAGAAAAGAAACAGATGCCCGAGGTCGAACATCGGAATGCCATGTACCGCACGCCCGAGATCAATCCAATAGGGTTTACCGTCATTAGCCCCTGCTTTACCATCATCCTGTATTTCAAAAATCAAGTTCCCCAGGCTAAAATCGCCATGAAGCAGTGTGGACGCATCGTCGAGAGACTCCACAAAAGTTGTCACCTCCTTCAGTTTCTTTCCGGAGAGCATTTTTGTGGATGCAAGGGCTTCGAGCATCAGTGCTTTCATGGATGGTATATATTCGTCGTTTTGCACATTCGTCCGGTGTATCTGTTTACCGAGCTCGGCCATGCGCTTTGCAATGCGCTCTATCTGGTCCGGGTTCGCTCCGCAGAAACGACCTACCGACTGTTTCTTGCCAATCAATTCTGATTTGGTTCCGTATTCGTCTCCCACACGTACGATTTCAAATACTTTCGGTGTCGGGATACCCAGTTCATAAACCGCTTGAGAGGTATAGAACTCTTTTGAAACCGCTTCAAGCGTTCCGTCTTCCCAGTGGCTCACTTTAAGTATGATCCCCGGTTCTTGCTCGCAGGTATAAGTTGTTCCGTTTCCGCCTTCGCCAACCTGCTTCCATTCGTCCAATGAAATAGTGGAAGAGTTCATAATTGCTGTATAAAAAATATGTTTGTGAGTAAATCGGCACAAAGGTACAACAATTTTGGGAAACATACAAGTTTTTGCCCGAAAAAAAGATATTTGCAAACACAAACAATATTTTTTGCGAAAAATCCTTGCAAATTAAAAAAAAATGTAGTAACTTTGCACACGAATCGTACGATCACTGAATTATGAGGACAAAAGACATTTATTTGGCAGGAGGATGTTTCTGGGGCACAGAGCATTTCTTCAAGCAGATATCCGGTGTCGTTTCGACCGAAGTCGGCTTTGCCAACGGACACACGCCCCATCCCACCTACGAGCAGGTCTATACGGACACCACCGGCTATGCAGAGACGGTTCATGTCCTATATGATCCGACACAAGTGACGCTCGAATTCCTGCTGAGGATGTTCTTTGTCGCCATCGACCCTACAAGTCTCAACAAACAAGGTCATGACGAGGGCACGCGTTATCGCACCGGCATTTATTACACCGATGGGGCTGACCGTCCTGTGATAGATAGGGTCTTTACCGAAGAGCAATCCCAGTATGCAGCACCGTTGGTCGTGGAGCGCGAACCGCTAAGTTCTTTTTATCCGGCGGACGAATATCATCAAGACTATCTGGACAAGCATCCTGAGGGCTACTGCCATCTGCCACATGCACTGTTTGCCTTTGCCAAACAAGCGAAAGGTTAGTGAGTCAATGAGTGAAAACAAACAATAGAATACTATGATCCACATCCATGAAGAAGCAGCTCGTTGCCTACTATGCGAGAATGCACCATGCGGAGAGAATACCGCACGCGCTATCCGCGCAATCCGTTTTGAGAACCTCTGGACCGCTCGCGAACTGTTCGACCAATTGAACGACGCAGAGATAGAAGCCGCACAAGCCGCTTGTATCCATTACGACAGGCCGCTCCGTATTGCGGAGCTGAAGAAGCAAGCCTACCCCCAACAATGTTCTACGGACGGCCATGAGCAGTCCGATCGGTCAAAGCCCTTCACTTGTGAAGGGAAGGGGGAATTGCCGTCGCTGGAGTTGAATTTCTGCGATATGGTATGCGAGAACCCGTTCTTCCTCGCCAGTTCGGCAATCTGCACCAACTACGAGATGGTGGCACGTGCGCTGGAAGCCGGTTGGGCAGGCGTGTTCTACAAGACCATCTGCAAGCAGGATATCCGCGAGGTGAGCCCTCGTTTTGATGCTGTGACCAAGGAAGGTACGCCGTTCGTTGGCTTCCGGAATATGGAGCAGCTGAGCGAGAACCCATACGAGATGGACTTCGACATCCTGCACCGTCTGAAACAGAACTTCCCGACCAAATGCATCATCGCGTCGATCATGGGGCAGACAGAAGAAGAATGGGTGGAACTTGCCAAGTTGGCGGAGGAGGCGGGCTGCGATGCTGTGGAACTCAATTTCTCCTGCCCGCAGATGCGGCTCACGGGACTGGGCAGCGACATCGGTCAGAACAACGAGTTGATACTGTTCTACACGTCATTTGTGCACGATGCGGTTAAGATACCGGTTATCCCGAAGATGACACCGAATGTGCAGGAGATGTCCATACCCGCACTGGCATGTTTCTACGGCGGCGCGTCGGGTATCAGCGCGATCAACACCATCAAGTCCATCACCATGAGCCATGATGCGGAGGTGAGCAACAAGAAGACCATCAGCGGTTATTCGGGTAAGGCTGTCAAACCGATAGCACTCCGCATGATATATGAGATAACCGGCAATCCGATGCTGTACAAGGCAGGTATAGAGAAGCACATGGACATCAGCGGCATAGGCGGCATCGAGACGTGGCGTGACGCGCTGGAATTTATCCAACTCGGCTGCCGCAACGTACAAGTATGCACGGCTGTCATGCAGTACGGTTACCGTATCATCGATGACCTCATTCTCGGTTTGCAGCATTACATGCGCGAGCGTGGGATTACGGAGTTGAAGAAACTCGTAGGCGAAGAGCTGAAGAACATCGTACTGCCGCATGACCTCGACCGCGAGACGATGGTATTCCCGAAGATTGACCGTGCGAAATGTATCGGTTGCGGACGTTGTTACATCTCCTGTCGGGACGGCGGTCATCAGGCTATCTCGTTTGAAGAAGACCGCCAACCGCGTATCATCGGTCAGAAATGTGTCGGTTGTCATCTCTGCCGTCTTGTCTGTCCGACAGGCGCAATCGGAGTGGCGAACCGCATGCCCAAAAAGAAATGATGCGTACCTATAACAGCGAGTTAGCCTTTATACCTATTTCCCTGCTGATACACCGCCACCACCCAGACGGCCCAGTTCGTCCATGTTGCCGACCTTGCGGTTCTTGTGCTGCTGGTACTGGCCGAACATCCATGTCATGGATAGTACCACACGCTGCTGGCGGATAGTATTCTTATACCAACTGCTATAGCCGTCCGCCATGCCTTTATCTTCGTTATGGAACGACATCGAGCGTGCCAGGTCCTGCACATTGAGGTTGAAGATGAGCCCCTTCTGCATGTACATCTTCCGCACGCCGAAGCTGAGGAAATAGGTGCTGCCGCTGGTGTTATATCCGGTGGTCATGGGGCTGGACCAGTTGCCGTCGAACGTGATAGTCCAATCTTTGGGCAAGTACGCGGAGAGCGTACCTCCGGCATAGCCGTAGTGGTTGCGGTTCTCATACACAGGCGTGCCATCCGCCTGCTTCTCGTACGACCGATTGATGAAGTGCAGCCATCCGGCATTGACGGTCAGAGCCAGCCATGCCCCTTGCATCGAGCGAGTGCCGTCTTCCGCTGTCACATACTTAGGCACAATAGGCAGTTCGGTCAGCGACAGATTGCCGCCGTGGGTGGTGCACGTGCCGAAGTTAGTCCATTTGATGGAGCTCATACCATTGGGCAGGATCGTTGTTTTCGAGGAGAACATATCTTGGGTGTGCGCAAAGTTGAATGTCAGATTCAGGTATTGCGTCCAGGAGAAGTTGACCTCCACATCGTTGTTGAACTCCGGCGTGAGTTCGGTGTTGCCTTCCTGATAGCTATACGCATCCACATACGTGCGGAAGGGATTGAGCATCCAGTAGTTGGGGCGCTTGATGCGGCGCGTATAGCTGGCGCTGACGGCTATCGGCTGTTGCAGCTTGCCGAGTGGCTTGGAGGTATAGCCGACGTACGCCGTCGGGAACGGATTGAAGTAGGACTTGCTTGTGACGGTGTCCGCGCTCTGCCAGTTGCCACGGCTGTAGGTGTATTCGCCCCGCACACCGAGCTTGACCGACCAGTGTTCGCCGAACTGCTTGCCCACGGAGATATACGCTGCCGCCACGTGCTCGTCGTAGCGGAAGTCCTGCGGGGTGGAACTGAGTGCCACCTGGTTGAGTATAGAATCCGTGGTCATGTGGTTGTTGGTCGATGACAGGCCGTACTTGACGCCGCACTCAATCATGCCTGTATTCCAGAACTTAGTCTGGAAATCCAGTTTGGCGCTATAGATATCCACCACCTGCTTGCTCCGGATATCCAATCCGAGCGAGCGGGGCGTGAGTTCGTCATATTGGGTGGTCTGGCTGTTGTTTTGCCGATTGTTGTAGCGGTTATAATCCACATTGACAGTCAGTTCGCGCTCCAGCGCCTCGTTAAACGTATGCGTGTAGTTGAGGTTAGCCGTGTGCTGCGGCGACTGCGTTCCGGCGCTCGTGTGGCTCCTGCTCCTGCTCGTAGTGTCGTTACCCACCACCGTATAGGCATAGTTACGGCCGTCGATGATCCGCTGCTGAACAGTCATGTATGGCACTTGCAAGATAAAGCCGAAGGTATTCACGGAGTCGATATACCAATCGTTGCCGACCTTGAGCATGTAGTACTGGAAATTCATGTCGTAGCCCGAATAGGAATAATTCTCGAATTCAGGCGTCTTGCGATACGTCTCGAAATCTATATCGTTCTGCGAGAAAACCTGGGTCAGCTGACCGAAGGTATAGGTCTTCTCACCGCGGTAGTTGAGGTTGAGCGACACCATGTCCATCTGCAGCCAGCGTTTGACGTCGCCGAAGTACATACCTCCGTAACCGGCCGAGAGCATACCGTTCAGCCCGCGCATCATGTTGCGCTTGGTCTTGATATTGATGATGCCTCCCTGGCCGCTGGCATCGTACTTGGCGGAAGGGTTGGAGATGATCTCAATCTTCTCAATCGTGTTGCCGTCGGTTCCGTCAAGCATGGCCTTGAGTTGCTGGCCGCTCAGGTACGAAGGCTTGCCGTCCACCCAGATCTCCACGCCTTTGCCGTTCACGGTTATGTTTCCGTCCTTATCGATGCGCACGCCGGGGGCACGCCTAAGTATATCATTGCCGTTCGAACCAGCCGCCAGCGGCGAAGCACTGACGTTCACCACCAGCTTGTCCATCTGGCGTTCAATCAACGGTTTCTTGGCTTTCACTTCTACTTCTTTCAACTGCTCCGTCTCTTCGCTGAGCACGAAATCCGGTCCGCCGAACGCGGTGTGATAGCCGATATAGGATGCCTGGATGATAGGCCTCTCCCCACCCCTCCCATCAAGGGAGGGAGCGACTATTTCAACGGAATATTCTCCTTGTTCGTCGGTTATTGTTCCTGTTAGCAGGCTTGAATCTTGTGCCAGTACGGAGATCGTCACGAAAGGCATCGGGGCACCGTTCGTGTCCGTAACACGTCCTTTGATTGTCTCTGCCGAGACGGATAATCCTGTCAGCACTATTCCCAGTACCAAAAGGATTACATGTTTAATCATTTGCATACTTGTTTATCTTTTGTTTTTTAGCCCCTTGCAAGTGGCAGGAAAGAGTTTTTCTTAGTCCTTTGCGAGGCTCGACTAACTTTGTTTTTCAAAATCGAGTGCAAAGGTACAGCTTTTTTTTTATATATCAAATGAAAAAACGGACATTTTGTAGTCCGGCGGTATAAAAACTACCTGTTTAGGCAAAAAAGACGGAAAAGTCATCGCTCAACGGTATGCCTAACGCGCGGAAATGGCTGGGTGAGACACATCCCATCTGCTGGAACTCCAGCGCCATGTGGCTCAGGTCATAGTATCCGTGCGTCAGTGCGACAGATAGCAGATCAATCGGTTGGCCGGCGTGCGCTGTCTGCTGCATCTGCTGAATGGTCCGGTGAAAACGACGCAACCGGATGAACTGCTTGGGCGGGATACCCACGTAGGTCTTGAATACCCGCAGGAACTGCCGCTCACCCAGGCATGCCACACGCGCCATCTGCGCCGCGCTGATATTACCTTTTGCTTCGTCACAAGCCGCGATCACCTTACGCAGGCGCGAATAATTAAGGTCTTGATTATGCGGCAGATGACCCAGGAAAAAAGCGTCTATCAACCGAGCAATCTCCGGTGCGCTTTCGAATTGCTTGAAAATACTGTCCAACTGCAACAAGCCTTCATCACCGTACGCTGCTGCCGTCAGCACCTTTCCGGCCAACTGCTGCAGGTCGATGTGTAGCAAGGCGTACATTCCTCCCGGTTCAAAATCCAACAGCATACCCTCGAACCAGCCCTTCAAGGTCGTCAGACCTATCGTCTTCTGATTGGCACCCAACAAGGTCAGACCATCCGCCTGCACTCCGTTGCACACGCAGTGATCGTACCCCTCGCGGGTTGAGAACTCCGTCAGCACATTGCGCATGAATACCAGACTGCCGTAGTTCGGCAACAAAGGTTGTACGTGCTTGCCGTCCACAAACCGCGGGTCGTCCTCAGGAGGAGCCATCGTGTCGGTTGAACCATCTGCGCGAACAAATACGTACCTCGTGATATACGGTCGCAACGCCTCTGTCGGTTGAATAATCTCAAATTGCATGTTATCTCAGTATCAATTTTACTAAAACTCCGAGGTTGTAAGTGGATCAGAATATTATAGCGTACAATTCCTCATTCAATATATGTCACATAACTGCCTCGTACGCATTTCCAGCGTCCGTCATTGAGCAGAATAAGGTCGTCGCCGTAGGCGCCATCAATCT
Source organism: uncultured Bacteroidales bacterium (assembly GCA_946403215.1). Taxonomy (GTDB): domain Bacteria; phylum Bacteroidota; class Bacteroidia; order Bacteroidales; family Paludibacteraceae; genus Colicola. The sequence goes on from CAMIZG010000021.1 coordinate 25,051, forward strand.
TTCTGCCATTCTGATCACAGGCGTACCAATACCTGCCTTGCTTGATACCCCAGCAGCCGTTCCAATAGATATAAGGTGATTCGTCCGAATAGAAATCCACTTTGCTTCCGCTGCAGTGATACACGTCCCAGTAGCCCGAACTGCGCTGTACGGCCACATAGTTCCAGGGATAATATAGTATCTGTGTGCCGTAGATGCCATCCACCAAGTCGCCGACCTCATCGGCCAGATACCATGTGCTACCGCGTCGTACGCGGTAATAGCCGTTGTAGAGGAGGTTGATCTCGTCGCCATAGAGGATAGAATATCCATTGCGGTAGATGTACACTGTCCGGCCGGACAGACGCACCTGGCAACCGTTACGCAAGTCTTGATAGTGATCAGTACATTGCTCTGACTTGCGAGTGGTTATCTCGTGGCCGCTATCCTCAAACCACAAGTTATACTTATCCGACACCACATATTGCGCCTTTATCGTGAGGCAGGCTGCCAGGACTACCATTAAAGTCAATACACGTTTCATAAGACTCGCTATTTTAGACGGTTAACAATCGTTTGTCAGCGTGATACAAATATTATGCCAATTGACACATCAACAGCAAACTGTGCGCTCGCCGCTGAGAAATAAAGTATCATATGACCACCCGTTTAGTCCGGCTATTAAAAATCCTATACGTTTTATCGTATTCGTGCACCTTGCGCGTTGAGGGTCATTCCATCCCGCAGGATGAGGAGTTGGCCATCCTTAATATATTTACGATTGGATGATTGAGGATTGATGATTTGCCCGTCGATGGCTGTCTCCGTGCCGGCTTGCTTGAGTTCGTAGGGTCCCAAGTCGCGTGCCTTGCCCGACTTGACGTCGTTCAAGAACGGGAAGTCGGCGACTAACTGCTCCCAGTTAGGGATAACCGCAGCCGGCACATCGCACCCTGCGTCCACCAAGTCAGAGCCCGGCATGAGTCGCGCAAAACGAGCGGGCATCGAGCCGTCGCCGCGACGCGGAGCGACAGCGTCCGCCTCAGCGAGCGAGACATAATCGGAACGTGAGAACGAGGTGACCAGATGGTTCGTCCATGCGTTCTTAATCAGTGTCACACCGAGTGCGTTGTAGTCGTCGGTGCCGACGCAAGCCTCCTGCCTGCCGAAGCATACATTGTTGTAGTAGAACGTGTTGGCACTCGAACCGCCGGATTCGAACATGTAATCATAGCCGTTATCGTAGGCGAGGCAGTTGATCAGCACGTGTCCGCCCTGATGACTGTTGCAATCGAAGCCCTTGACCGAGCCGGTCTTGTCGCAGCCGAACGCTATGCAGCGATAAGCGTAGTGGATGCCCTTGCTACTGCCGCCGGTGCCGTTACCGCCCAGCTTGATGCCGTTGCCATTGCCGGAGAACGAAGCCGAGCCGTCGAAGTACTCTTTGACCCACTGATGGTCTTCCGCATTGCCGGACTCCCACGCCCAGCACTCGGCGAGGATCACATCATAGTCGGTCTCAAACAGATCCCACGCATCGTCGGAGTTACGCCAGGCACGGCAGCGGATGAAGCGGTTGCCCTTGCCATTGTGCATCTTGCAGGCAAAGCCGTCGGCATCGGCGCCGTAGTTGCTGTCGAAGTCGCAGTTATGGTGGGAGTCGCAATCCACCACATCGTTATATGCGCAGTACGAACCGTCGTTGGAACTGATGCCGGGGAAGGTGTCCGAGAACTTATGCCCGAAGCCGAGCTGGATACCCGTGTCGAGGTTGTAGGAGAACTCACATCGCTCAATGCGGTTGTGCGAACCCTCAAGCTTGATGCCATTGTCGGCTGCGTGCATGATATGCAACCCGAACAGAATCCAGTAGTTGCCGGTAATGAGCATCCCCCGGTCGCCTACGTTCCCGGGCTTGCGGTTGCAGTCAAGCAGCTGCTGCTCGAAGTCGAAGACTGGGTGCTCGTTCTCATAGGCAGAGATGACGATAGGCGCTTCGGGTGTTCCGGACTGCTTGAGGCGCACCGTGAGCTTGCTGTCCGTGCCGCGCCACGACATCTTATACACCCCTCCGCGGCAATAGATCACATCACCTGCTTGCGCCACCGAGATGGCTTTGCCCAGGTTAAACCACGGCTTATCCAGCGAGCCGTCACCCGTATTGTCGTTGCCTGCGGGGGAGATGTAGTAGGTGGCATGCGTAGCCGTGTAGGTCGGTCGCGTGAACTCCGGGTCAGGTTCGTCGGGGATCACTACTGTACCTCCGCCACCGCCATCGCCGCCTTGGCCCGGCTTGGTGTTCTTGATGGTGACATCATCGACATAGGTGTTGCTGGTGATGCCCCGCAGGCGTATCCGCACATCCTGCAGCAAGTCCGCAGGTACAGCGTGGGAGTAGGTGGCAAACGAACTTGAGGAGGATGCTATTCTCAGCGTATCGACCACCTGCCAGTCGTTATCGGCTTGCCGGTACGCCAGCTCTATCTGTTTGTTGCTGCCGCCGGAGCGGTACTTGAATTCGATGGAGCAGACACTGTCCAGTGCCGGCGTGATCATATACGCATCGTTAGCCTGGAACTTGAGGGACACCACGTTGTTGGTTTTGTTATATTGTACACCACCACCGAACAGCCATGTACCCGAAGGCAGCTCCACGGCTGTTTCCGTAGTCCACGAACCCGAACCGAGACTGTTGAAGTCCTCCGTCAGATCAGCCCATGCCAAGACGACAGACAGGCTGCAAACAAGTAAAAGAGTAAGGCGTTTCATATACTTTACGTTCTCTAAGAGGTCACAAAGGTACAAAAAAAATATGACATATGCAAGAGCCCATGCTATTTTTCCGGAAAAACGCGAAATAATATAAACATTTTACATGGAAACAGTTGAAAAACGGCGCAAGTTCGCAGCAGCCGGCAGTCGTACTGAACAGCCGTGCCGAACCTGAAAATTAGGGACATTTTGTAAGGTTTGCATTAAATGTTGCGGATTTACGTCACTAAAATTTGCCTCCGGTGTTGCAATATGTTGCGATTTCACCATAAATTGTGTAACTTTGTCGCGTGCTTTGTCTTTAAATTAGTCCATGCCTTAGCTTATTGTGGTATTAGTGCACTATTAAGGTTACCTATGAAAAGGATCATTTGTACACATCGGATTATAGTTGTATGCATGCTAATGCTAGCAGCAGCCGGTGTGTGTGCCCGTAGTCGGTATGGACGGACGGAGGCGAACCACTATATCCGGCTATCAGCGGATTTTTCGTACGCGCGTTCGCTCGCGAAAGGCGGTTATGCGTGGGATGCCGAGATGCCGATGAGTTTGCGCGAAGCACAATCCATCATTGGCAGTGGCATGAAGGAGGCAGGCATAGCCGGCAACGGCTTTGCCCCCGGATTAGGTGTCGGCTACCGATTGACGTACGGGTATTTTGTGTTTGACGCAGGATTGGGCGTTGAGTACCGGCACCAATATCTTCGTCCGAAGGCCCTGACCAATGCGTATGCAGAAGGTTATGACGAACAAGGTATCCTATATAACGGCCGCCACATTTGGACGCATCGTGTATGTGAAATGCGCCATGTAGGGCTGAACCTGCCGGTAATGCTGGGTTGCGAGTTCAGCGATGTGGTCATACTGGCCGGCGTAAAACTGAATGCCGATGTTTGGGGTCAGCAAAAAGAGAAAGGACTTTATTCGCTGGAGGCCACGTACGACAGATATATGGATCCGTTCGAAAAAATGCCTAATCACGGGTTCGTGAAAGATGAACCATATACCTGTGCTCCTGTTCCCCTGACGACATCGTTTGACCTACGAGCATGCCTGGAGGTGGGCTATTGCTTCCACGGAGGTGAATCGACTCCGCGCCGCGGCCGTGGCAGGTCTAACATTGTGAAGTGCTACGTCAGTGCATTCGGCGAGTATGGGGTTGTGGGAAGTGAAGGAGCATATGTGCCGTTTCTGATAGGCGCACGTCTGACGATGTTGTTGCCGTTGCCGAAAGGAAGGGAATGTACTTGTTGGAAATTCTGATGAAGAAAAGGATACATATCATTTGGCTGATAGTTGTCGGTTGTTGGCTGACGACACAGAATGTTTCAGGTGCGGCAATCACGATGGCCGACCTGCCTTACCTGTGCGACTTTGAGGACGCCGCAGAGAACGCCAACTGGACGCTCAACCCCTCAGTGAACACCATCACAACGGACAACCGCTGGGTGATCGGCAGTGCTGTGGCGTACACGGGCGAGCGCTCGCTGTACGTATCGAAGGACGGCGGCGAAACGAACACCTACGCCTCGACCAACAACGTGCTGCTCGCCTACCGCGACATCACCCTTGAGGCCGGTGACTACGATGTGGCCTACGACTGGCTGGGTTTGGGCAACAAGACGAAGGGCTACCTGAAGGTGGTGTACGCCAACCGTCCGACCAGCAGCCTCAACTGCCTGGGCAACAGCGTCGAGCCCACATGGGTGGCGAACGCTGTACAACTGATGGGCAGCAACACCAGTCTGGTGGACGGCGACTCATGGCGGCACGTGCAAGCACGCGTGACTATTCCGGTGGCGCAGGCCAACAAGACGACGACGCGCCTGCTGTTCGTATGGGTGAATACCGACGTGACAGTCAAGGATAGTATCACCTCGGTTGCCATTGACAATTTCCAGCTCGCCAAGGCCTCAGCAACGGATTACCCCGACAACATTCACGTCAGCACGAACCTCGGCATATCCACCATCACATGGGATGGCACGGCGGATAACTATGAAGTAATGTATCGCAAGAAGACCGACAGCGAGTTCATATCCGTGGCTGCGGACGGCAACTCGGTAATGCTGCAGAACGTGGAGTACGGTGCATATGAGTTCTGGATTTGCGTGGTCAACGGTGAAGACAGGTCGGTCTATACGGTGTTCCCCACCGTTTATATCTACGAGACGGACTGCTTCGATGCGCTGAACATGTACAATGCGCAGTTTGAGTACGGCACATGGGGACGTACGGGCAAGACCGTGAAAGGTTATGACCGCGTGGACTACGGTCCGTCAGATGTCCGCAGCCGTCACACGACGCACTTCGATCTGAATGAGGTCGATCCGCGTACAGTAATCAAGCAAGGCAGCGACACCATCGCCTGCCTGCGCACCGTGCCATCAGGAGAGTTCGGTTCGGTCAGATTGGGTAACTGGAACACCGGTAGCGAATATGAGTCGATTACCTTCCACTACACCGTGGAGTCCAGTTCGATGGCTGTGCTGCTCGTCCACTACGCGATGGTGCTCGAGAACCCTGACCATACGGCAGTTGACCAGCCGCGCTTCACGCTGGACGTGCTCAACGAGCAGGGGATGCCGATTGACACGAAGTGCGCGAGTGTGGACTTTCATGCGCCAACCAGCCAGGAATGGGAAGACGCCGACGTACGTGCCATCTGGCACGAGCTGAATTATGTTGACCCGAAGGGCAGCAATCATCTCGTCAACTGGCAGGAGTGGAAGACGATAGGCGTGAGCATGGAGGATTATGTCGGTCAGACGCTGACCATCACGCTCACGTCATACGACTGCGACCAGGGCGGACATTTCGGCTATGCCTACTTCATGCTCAACTGCTCACGCAGCGATGTGGACGGTCTGCCCTGGGGCGACGGATCCGCCACGCAGATGTTCACCGCTCCGGAGGGCTTTGACTACGCATGGTTTGACCGCAGGGACGTAGTGTTTGCCGATACAATTGACAACACCGACCCATCGCGTTCCCCCTATATCACCGATGGCGGCAGATTCTTCTATGTTATGGAGTCCGACACGAACACCTACGTATGCCATGTGACCTACCCCACTAATCCCGAGTGCGGCTACTGGTTCGACGCGAGCGCCAAGCCCCACCACCCGAAAGCAGAGATGGATATCCGCTGGACGCCGAATGACTGCCGGAACGGCTACACCTGGTGGAACCGCTGCCACGTGATGCTCATCAACCAGCAGAACGGCGAGATTGAGCACCGCTACGACAAGCAGATGGAGAACTGCTACCTGATTGTTGACGGCACTGACGAACCCGTGCGCTATTTGGACGAAGGTACATTCGTGCCGATGCCGACTGAAGGAGGGACAGTGCGCTACTGCATCTGGACAGGCATTTATGTCCACGGCCAACTGCATGCCGACACGGCGTGGTACGAGTTTGAGGTACCGGCTATCGAACCCATACAAACGCACCTTTATCAGGAGATATGTCGTGGCGAGGCTGTATATTTTCCGGAAGGCTCGCACGACAAATATGTGGATACCGGAGACTACTATGACTACCTGCAGTCGGTAGTTACCGGTTGCGACAGCACGGTTATCCTGCACCTGACGGTACATGAGCCGAAGTTAGTGGATGTATATGACACAATATGTGAGGGACATACGTACGACTTCAACGGTCAGCAGCTCACCACCTCGGGCAAGCGCATAGCCATGCTGCAGAGTGAGGTAACAGGTTGCGACAGCGTAGTAACGCTCTATCTGGCAGTTGCTCCACTTCCTCAGTTTACGCTGCTCACGGAGCGCATTTGCGCCGACGAACCGCTGCGCATCCGCACGAACGCCGCTGACTATGTCAACGACCTGAGTCTGGAGGTTGACCGAGCCGATAGCGTGCATGCCGTTCAGTGGCAGGGCGATGAGGCGCATTTCTACTTCGACAACGTACTGGCCGGAGCGAGACGCGCGGTGGTGTATTGTCATATGCCGTGGTGCGACGAGGTATATGAAAATCAGATAACATTCACCGTCAACCTGCCCGCCAGCATCATTGAGGC
>CAMIZG010000022.1 GCA_946403215.1 uncultured Bacteroidales bacterium
GTGCAACGTTGTACACATGGTAAACAGCAGTACACGGATTGTTCTTCCAGCTCTTTACATCAACGACAACGATACCGGCGCCAATGTTCTTGATGTCAGCTTCCCCTGGGTTACCAGGACCTACTTCAGCAGTACCACGAATCAGCTCTGCTTCGTCACTAAGCTGATAATCCCAGCTGGCATTACCGCTACCATCCAATTGGATAGGCTTAGCTTGTATACCACCATTTTTAATGACTTCGGGATCTTCGGGATCAGTTGCATCATCCCACGAAACTACATACCATCCTTCGAAACCTTCTACTGCCTGGAATTTTTCCAAGTTAGCAACAGTAGTGGACCAATTTGAATAGGTACCAGTGAGGACGATGTCATTGCATGCGCCCTCGTTGTAGATACACATCGTGTAGGTCTTGGTTGCATACGATGCCAACTGGTCATCAGTAGGAACTACCGAAGGAGCTGCGAACATAGCAACGCTTACTAAAGCAGCTGCTACAAATGCGAATAGCTTTTTCATAATTTAAAAATTTTGTTAATAAATTTGGTTAATTAGTTAATATATCGGTTGAACGAATCATTAGTAACCTATTGCTTCGTTGATACCTTTCAAGTTTTCATTAGCTGTGACATCTTTGGCAGGAATCGGATATACATTGTATTTTTTATCCTTGCCGGCCTTATGTCCTTCCCAAGTCATTGTAGTGTTAGCACCTGCAAATTGTCCGAATCGGATCAGGTCAGTACGACGACGGCCTTCGCAGTAGAATTCTTTTGCCCACTCGGTCAATAATGTCTCATCGTCCAGAGATGTTATCTCTGGCGCATTGGCACGGCGACGCAAGCAGTTAACAGCCTCGATGGCGGGAGTCATTTCACCTGTCCGGAAGCAAGCCTCAGCATACGTCAGATAGGCCTCAGCAAGACGGAACAAAGGAATATCGGTATCCGGCCATTTGGGTTCACCTACAGGCGAAGCCCAGATCCACGGAGCGGGCACGATAGAATCATTACCATGGCTATCCTTCAGAGTTGTCGTTCTGGAAGTAGAGTACACTCCGGTAAACTTAAGCACAGACCAGGAAGCATAGAAATCAGCAGCCTCATTACCGGTCAATGTCATCCTCTTGCCAGCGGTAGTCTTTGATGCCATGATAGCGCGGTCGTCACCTAAAGCAACGGGCATCTGATACTCATTGAGTGAGTACGTGGATGCTTTGGATTTCTCGACCCAATAGTAAACGAACTCCGGCGATGTGCGGAAGCACGACCATGTATCCGTCGATCCGAAAGGAACATAGTTAGCATCACGAACAGCACTAAGCAGGAAGCGTGAGCCACCCCAGTTGAGGCAATGGATAGCATCTTGGTAAATCAGGAAGATAGCCTCATCTTGAGCACCGTTATTATCATTATCACCCATGAACAACTGCTGGTATGCAGAGAAGTAAACATGGTCATCGGTACGCTCAGCAGCCAAGTCAACGGCAGCTTTCGCAGATTTGTCATAGCCATGCAGTTTGTAAGAACTATCCATCAACTTCTTGGCGTATTGCTTAGCATCTGCATAACGGGCTGCACCATCACGGGCTCCAAGTTCGGATTCGTTATATACTTGTGCATTCAGGTAAAGACGCATCAGAAGGAACCAAGCGCATGCCTGATCGACACGGTACTTGTTGCTTCTTTGTCCTGCCTGGATGATATGCGGATCGTTAGCCAACTCCAAGCATTCATTCTCTAACCAGTTAAACAAGTCTTTGCGCGTAGTGGGCATCGGTTTGTTAGGCGAAACGGTCAGCGAGAATGGTACGCGATAGAACATATCCAAGAGATAGTAGAAGTTAATCGCACGCAGCATACGCACTTCAGCGCGCTGAGCCAGAGTCTCGGCATCCGAATATTCGGTAGTATTATCCAAGAACGAATTGCAGAGGGTAATATCGAAGTTGAGGCGAGAATACAAACCATAAACCAGGTCGTTGCTCGAGCTCCAAGTCAAAGTACGAATATCTGCCAATCCTACATCGTTCCAGATCCACCAGCCTTCGTCAGTACAGAACTCATTGAGTTCCCAGAACATACGATAGAAGGAAGAAGTACCCTCGTCGATGCCATCGACATCACCGCTACCGTCAGGACCTTTCTGTCCGGTAACGCCAAACGTAGCATAGCATTTAGCGAACACTGCATCTTTATCAAATTTAGTATTTGTATTAGGATCCAGTGGCGTTCTATCAAGTGAACACGCTGTCATTCCCAAACCTAATAAGGCGGCAAAGAATATTTTTGTGTATTTCATAACGCTATTTGTTTTTAAGTTTTCTTAATACTAATTATCCTCTTACTTATTAGAATTGGAGGCTGATACCCACCACCGTAGTCATACTACGCGGATAGATATTATTGTCAATACCACCTCCTACCTCCGGGTCAAGTCCCTTGTAGGAAGAGAATACGCATGGGTTAGAAACGGTGACGTATGCACGTCCCTGTACTACCTTGTTGAAGCTATAACCGAGTGTGATGTTATCAATGCGCAAGAACGATGCGTTCTCAACAAAGAAGTCAGAAGCGAACCAGTTAGAGTTCTTAACCAATGCTCCCTTGGAATCCACGCCCACTTCGTATTCTTGTGTATCATTGTTCCAAACATAGGTGCGGATATCATCGCTACGCATGTTGTCGCCATAGTAGCAATTGAAAGCAGATTTCAGAACAGAGTGATAGCCGCCATTCTGGTTCTGGAATACCTTATCAGCCTCTACCCATTGCAAGTTGCCAGCCAAAACATCGTTGTACACATAGTTACCGATATTAGCGCGGAGGGTAAGACCCAAGTCAAATCCATAGAATTGGAACTTGGTTTGCAGACCCATAGTAACAGGTGCCGCGGGGCTGTGGTAAATATACTTATCATTATCGTTGATCTGACCATCCTTATTACGATCGACGAAATAATGCCGTGTCACACCATTTTCATCGGTCATCGTTTTGGTCTCATAAACGAGGAACGAGGAAGCGGCATAGCCTACCTTGTGTGCCTGGATGGTGTTACCTGTACCGGAGCTGATACCACCGGTCGGTACAAAGTAGTCAGGATCGTCGGACAACAATTGCGTGATCTTGTTCTGATTCCAAGCAACATTGTATCCCAAGTCCCACTTGAAGTTCTTGTTGTCAACAAGCACAGCATTGATAGCGAACTCAACACCTTGGTTGTAGAGGCTACCGATGTTACCGAGCATCTGGTTCTTGAAGTTAGAGCCGGCAGAAACATTGACCGTACTCAGCAGGTCTTTGGTACGACGATGGTAGTAGTCAATATTACCATTGATACGGTTGTTAAGGAACGCGAAGTCGATACCGATATTGCTGGTAAATGTTTTCTCCCAGGTCAAGTCGGTATTATATACACCGGGACGGCTGGTGATATACACCGCATTGCCATTGGCATCTTTACCTGCGTATAGAGGATTGGATTCTCCGCCATTCAAAACAGGGTAATAAGCATGGTCTTGAGCCGTGGTGTAAGTAGGCAGGTAATAATAGTCAACACCGAGGTTTTGCTGACCTGTGATACCGTAACCAATGCGAAGCTTCAAATCATTGATTGCATTGACATCCCTGAGGAAGGTCTCTTTGATCTTCCATCCGATAGCCAGTGAGGGGAAGAGACCCCAACGTGCATTTTCGCCTTTTGAATTCAGCTTAGCGAAACGCGATGAAGCATCCGCACGGAATGTAGCAGTAACCAGGACCTGATCCCAGCCGTTCCAGTTGATACGGCCATAGACAGACTGGAGTGCATTATCGGTGATATATTCATTTTTATACACGTCATAAGGCGTGCCCGCCAATTTGGCATCTTTATTCGTACTCTGGTAATAGCCGCAATAGTCAGCATTTTCGTGACGGTAGAAATACTGGTTTTCATAACCGACCATTACATCAAAGTGCTGATTAGCCTCCGCCCAATCGTGTCCGTACTGGGCATATGCCGAGAACTGCAGGTTGTACTTACTCTTATCGCTCCATCCACTCCGTCCGAAATAGTGATTGGAATAACTATAAACAGGTATTACAGACTTCTGCTTACCATACGAATAGTCTGCGCCGAAATTAGCGTGGATATGCAGATCTTCGAAACCATGAATCTTGTAGTCCACCTCAATATTCCCCACGAATGAACCGGCATTTGCGCGGTCGTCTGTATGTGCAAGTGATGCGGCCGGGTTAGCCGTTGTCTGTGCATTCGTTGTATAAGGCCATGCATCATCGTTATATCCAGATGGTGAGACTACACGCTGGTAGTATCCGTCAAACCAACCATCAAGCACACTCTGAGCGACCAGTACCTCTCCATTAGCGTTAACCGCCTGACCTCTGACGGGCATCGTGGGATCCATCGAGAGGGCTGCTCCCACCACGCTTGCAGGATAGCGGCTGTAGATGTACATTCCCTTGGTATTGATATTAAATGCCAGGTGATTGTCCAAGAACGTGGGGCTGAGGTTCAGCGAAGCGGTAACACGCTGCATCTGTGAAGTTTTGATTGCACCGTTTTGGAGCGTATAGCCCACCGAAGCACGGTACGGCATATCGACAACACTATTCTTTACACCACCCATGACCGAAATGTTATGGTCGGTGGAGACAGTGGTACGGTAGATTTGATCCTGCCAATCGGTGCTGGCGGTACCTAACTTACTCGTCTTGTCTTCGTTGTGTCCCAAGGCTGTAGCATATCCACGAAGCTCATCAGCAGTAAGCACTTCCGTGCGATTGGTAAGCGTACCGATAGACATGTTACCCGAGTAACTTACTTTGGGTTTGCTCCCCTTGGCACCTTTCTTGGTAGTGATAAGGATGACGCCGTTGGATGCACGCGAACCATAGATAGCGGTAGCGGATGCGTCTTTGAGGACGGTGAACGATTCGATATCATTCGGGTTGACCATGGCAAGGGGGTTCGAAACGCCCTGAATACCATTCTCATCCATAGCCAGACCATCGATAACGATAAGCGGGTTGTTGGAGGCATTGAGCGAAGCACCACCACGGATAGTGATTGAGCCTGCACCACCCGGGGTACCATCGGCAGCTACCACGTTCACGCCAGCGATCTTACCCTGGATCATGTCCTGAGCGTTGGTCTGGAGACCTTTGTTCATCTCATCGGGTTTGATAGCGGTAACAGAGCCGGTAGCATCACCTTTCTTTACTACACCATAACCGACAACTACGACTTCCTCCAACAACTCAGAGTCCTCACTCATTTTAACATTCATTACAGGTTGAACCGGCAGTTCCTGCGTCTTGTAACCCATATATGAGATTGCGAGTTTAGCGCCATTTTGTGTTTGGAGCTCGAAGTTACCATCAAAGTCGGTGATGGTACCATTGGTTGTTCCTATCTCAAGTACAGAAGCACCGATAATGGGTTCGCCGTTAGCGGCATCAATGACAGTACCCCGTACCGCGACTTGAGCGAAAGCTGATAGTCCTACAAACAGGAAACATGAAATCAGCAGAGCGCGAAGATTGAATATATCGTTTTTCATATTCTATTATTTTTTCAGGTTATGATAAATCTTGCTATCCAGTGTAAATGTACTATCCGTACAAGCGGACATCTGCAGTGTATCATTTGCGCCGACATCAGTACGTTTATAGATCACATCAAATGCTCCGTCTTTGACCATTAACAGGCTCCAATGGTTGGCAGAGTCCACAAACGTACGCGCAATAGGTTGTTCTTTAATCGAGAATGTGATGATTGTATCATTCTTTTCAGCGTCCTGTACTTGGGGTAAAATCGCAGTATCCGATGTAACAATATTAACCTGCTCACCGGCAGCCCAAGCCAAAGTCTTTCTGTGAGAAGCAGCATCGTCATAGAAGTGGAGATAGGAAATCTTCTGCGAAGCGATGCCTACAGGGATTTTCTCCTCATGTTTGAAGCGGCCTGTAATAGTATCAACGTAGACTTTCTTTCCGATGAGCTCCGCTTCATACCACGTTGTATCCATTGTCCAGTGGTCTTGCATCACATAAACAGGATCATAAGCAGCCCACTCAACGTTAGACAGGCTTGTAGAAACAGACGAGGCAATATCAGCAAGAGGTTCCACCTCGGACAACTTTACTGTATCCGACAGAATGAAGACATTATTCAGATAGATCACGTTCAGCACCTCATCACTGGCAACGAGTCGAGCTTTTCTTCCTAACATCGAGCTGGTAAAATCTTCCCATTCGAACGAATAGACCTTCGACTCAAGTGCAGCAGGAACGCCATCGCCGAACGAGAAAGTTGTTTTCTCTACAGTGTTGTTTGCATGATTAAAATAGAATTGAATGACATTCATATTGTAGCCCTTCACATCCAGATGGCTGCAATACCCCACACTTTGGAAAGTCTCATTCGAGAGATCCTTCAGCTGATTTTCGATGTCAATCTCATTCTTTTTACAGCCCACGAAGGCTGTCATTATGGCCAAGGCCATGATTAGAATTGTAGATTTGTTCTTCATAATATATGGTTTTAATTTGTTTGTCATTTTGTCAGATTGGATCAGCCATGCATGGCTGATGGCTCAACAGGTCATCAGTCCTCTTTCTCGCGGATGAGGAATACGGCTGCGGCACCCAAGAGTAGCAGTACACCTGCAACGACAAGCATACCAGCCTGCTCATTCGCGCACGCATGTTTAAGGAGTAAGCCACCACACAAGGCTGCTACGATCTGCGGCACGCAGATGGTACAATTGAACAGACCGAGGTAATAGCCCATGTTTCCACCCTTGATAGCGTTAGTAACGATAGTGAACGGCAGTGCAAGCATAGCAGCCCAAGCGGCACCGATGAGAGCATAACTGATCCAGAGCACGTACTGGTTCGATACGAAGAAGACCGAAACGAATCCTATAGCGCCTACAACGAGCGAGATAGCATACGCGCCCTTGTTGCCGAACCAATGCTCGAGCTTAGGCAGGATAGCTGCCCAGAGGAGCGAACCGACCGCTTGAACGCAGAACACCACGCCTACCCAGTTACCGGCGTTCTGGAACGCAAGATCCTTGGCGTCGAGGCCGTCCCAGCCGAAGCAGTTGGCAGCAATAGCGCCGTTGGAGTACGTCCACATGTACATAAAGGCCGACCAGCAGAAGAACTGCACGAGACCCACTGTCCAGAAAGCGGAAGGAGCTTCGCGGAGCAAGGCGATGAAGCCTTTCTCCTCCTCCTGCTCGTCTTTCTTCTTGGCATCAATGCCGTGGAACTTGGCGTATTCCTCCGGGTTGAGCTCCTTGACGGTAGCAAAGGTATAGAGCGAGCAGAGTATAAGGATAGCTGCGCCTGCATAGAACGACCACTTAACTGAGTCAGGAATAACGCCTTTAGGTGCCTCGTTGGCGATTCCAATCCATGTGAAGAAGATCGGGAAGAGGTAGCCAACAACCGAACCGGCGTTGCAAAGAGCTGACTGGATGGAGTATGCCAGGCCTTTTTGCTCCTCATTTACCATGTCGCCAACCATCATCTTGAATGGTTGCATAGCAATGTTGATGGAAGTATCGAGGAACATAAGGCTGAACAGGCCGAACCACATGGCGGCATTGAGGCCAAGGAAAAGAGACTGAGTGAAAGTAAAGTCACCTGCATTGGGCAGCAGCAGCATCACAGCCACAGCGATGAGTGCGCCGACCAGCAGATAGGGTTTACGGCGGCCGAGGCGGTTCCAAGTCTTATCGGAATACTTGCCAACAAGCGGCTGGACAATCATACCCATCAGCGGCGGGAGGATCCAGAAGAAGCTCAGCGTGTGGGGGTCAGCGCCGAGAGTGGCGAAAATTCGGGAGATGTTGGCAGACTGCAGGGCATATGCGATCTGTACGCCAAAAAAGCCAAAGCTGAGGTTAAACAACTGTCCAAATGAGCGGTTCGTGTTTTCCATACCTTATATGTATTGCAGGTTTATGTTTACAATATTTCGAAACGTTGCGAGTGCTTTTCACCAAAAAGTGCACAAAGATAGTAAAAAGTTTTCGAATTTGCAAGAACTTTATTCATTTTTTTCAAAAAAAATTACTATTTTCTAAAAAAAAGGCAAAACAAGCCCCCGCGATAAACAAAAAATCGGAGAATTGTGTCTTGATTGAAGACTGATAAAAGTCCGTCTTTGAACCGTCTTTGATCCGTCTTTGAACCATCTTTGATCCATCTTTGATCCGTCTTTCCCCCATCTTACCCCTATGTATTGTCTAGGATTGCCCCATCTATGGCCCATCTATGCCCCATCTTACACTCGGTGAAGTCTCACAAGAAGTCAGTCAGGTACAATCTATAGACAGCAAAAGAGGGCGTTCAACCCCCTCTTGCAAATTCCGGGAAACAGACCCTACTCTTTCTGTGTTTCGGGATTATCTTGTTCCGGATTCCACTTGAAGTCGGGAAGGACTTTGATGGAGAATATATATCGGTCGTTTTCTGTACCGTCATCGTCGTAAACGGCGAGGATTTTGATGGCACCCACGGGTTTATCACCGATGCCGATGAGCAGTACGTCATCCGCCCTGAGGCTTTTGATGATCGCACTTTTGACGGCACTTTTCCATACATCAGTCACGCTTTGTGCAGTAGCCTCGGAGAAGTTGAATCCTTCGGAGCGTGAGAAGAGCAGTCCGATCTCGGAGTGCCATTCGCGTGAGATAGCAGGGGATTGTTGTCCTTCGAGTTCAGCGGGATCAGTCCAATCGAAGAAAGCGACCTTGGTAGTGTCTTTACCAATATAGACGGGTTGGAAGGTCTCGAACGAGAAGGCCGACTTGCCGTCGGATAATGCAGAATAGAGTGTCAGATTGTCGATGGAACGCAAGGCTTGGTCGCCAGGTGCGACGCGAATGATGACTGCTCCGGACATCGTGTTTCCACTCTGATCATAGGATCGTGCGGTGAGTTTAACCTTCGTGGTATCGGTATAATACGGGAGCGTATAGTACCAACTGAGGTTAATGTTCTTGGCCGGTATTGCGATTGTGCTATCCAGTAGGATCCGCTCCTTGAACTGATTATCATCGGAGTAGATGATCAGTCGCTGTATGGTTGAAGACTTGGCAGCTGCCTTGACCTTGATGTGGAGGTTGAACCCCGACTCAACAGCGTCTTGCTGCCAGTTGACATTATCGATTTCGAGGATGGTGACCAAGTCCGACTGCTGCTCACATGCAGCGAGCAGCAGTACGGAGGTCAGTATAAGAAGAATTTTTCTCATTCTGATTGGATTATTGAGCGGCTTTAAGCGCGAACGCCTTAATAACCATCGAACGCTTATGTATGCGTCCGGCCGTCATATGCTCAACCACATCGGAGGATGAAGCCGGCATAATAAAATCGGCATTAGGATACGTATCGGTGACCTTGTAAAGCGCCTTGCTCAGCTTGCCCATATGCAGTTGGCTTCCATGACGGAACTCTATATATGTACGGTGCTGATAACGAGGGTTATAAGGTTCGCCGTTGACGGTCAGGATCTTGGAAAAGATCCCCAGATAGGTCTTGTATTCCACATCGATAGTAACGTCGCCTAAGTATGTGTAGTCGTCCATAGTCAGATTGAGCCGAACGACGTCGGGTCGTAGATCTGCATAGTTACGCGCTACGTTATGCTGGCTGACGCACGATGTGCCTAAAACTGCCACGAGGAGCAGAATAGGTAGTAATATGCGTTGTTTCATAATCGTACAAAATTAGGCGTTAATTACTTATGGAAATAATACGAGAAGGTAATAGCGGCATCAGCCCCCCACGTGCCAGCCATGTGCGAAGCAGACTTAATGTCAGTAGCAGCTGTACCGTCAGGCAGAACAACATCAACCTGCTTGTCGCTACCGTTGCGGAAGATAGTACGCTCACCGCCGGAGAAGGTAGCACGGCCCGAGTATCCGATCTCAAGACCGATAGCAAACGGCAGGTCAGCCACGAACACCTGCAGACCACCGAATATGCCTGCACCTATTACAAACATATTCTCCTTAACACGTGCCGAAACGTCATCAACCTTAGTGAAATTTTCAGCCACATTGAATCCGATAGGGATCTGTGCACCTACGTAAACATCGAGGATGTTGTTGGTGTTGAAGTGGTAAGCAGCACCCGGCAAGAAACGAGTAAAGTTGCGGTTATACGAATTGGTGTACGCATAATCATCTTTCTTGATTTTGTCGGTCTCACTCTGGCAAGCGAACTCAAAACCGATACGACCTTCAATGTTGTCGGTGAAGTAGTACTTGATGTTCATAGCCGGAAGTGCCCAATAGGTCATGTTGGGGAACTTAGCATTGTTGTTCAACTGAACAAGATCCATAATCTGGGTAACAGATGCACCGAGATAGAAACCAAAGTCACCGGCTTGTGGACGGTTGCCAGTACGAGGAATTACAGACGAATGAGGCTCGCCTGTTGAGATTTGAGCAAAAGCTGCACTAACTGTCAGCAATGCTACAAAGACAAGAGAAAGTTTTCTCATAATAACAAATAAAATTAATTTACACCTACTCACTTGAATTGGCTTTTCGGTTAACTCCATTTATCGTTGTATTATGTCTCCAGATAAGGTGTAATAGTTTTCTTCTGTGAGGATGAGCATTTGTCCGTCGCGGAGGACGACGCGGGGACGTGACGATGCGCGGGTGTCAGTGATGGCTGTTGACTCATACGACTCCTGGCTGACGATGTAGAGTGTGACTACATCGCGGTCGTAACTAACAATAACATATGCGCGTGTGGGTACGCCCGTGATGAAGGACGGGAGGTTGAAGCGGTTGTTGACTGCGTACTCACGGCCGTTGTAAGTGAGGCTCGTCGAGCCGTTGACCACGGCCTGCTCGAGCACCAAGTAACGGCAGACATCGGTAGAGTCGATCTGTTCTCCGGCCTGTTCGGGCTCAACAGCAGTGTTCTGTCCGATGCTGAACTGCTCGGTGGGGGAAATCTCGGGTACACCGAAGTAATTGACAAATCGTCCGGTAACACCGATAAGCGGATCGCCGGCCTTGACATCGGCACCGTAGCGCTTGCCCGTTTCGCCGTTGCCACGGTCGAAGAGAAGCATTGATCCTGTCAGGTCGCGGACATAGATATAGGTGTCGTACTTCTTAGTAACCACCACGTCGTTGAGATAG
Source organism: uncultured Bacteroidales bacterium (assembly GCA_946403215.1). GTDB lineage: Bacteria > Bacteroidota > Bacteroidia > Bacteroidales > Paludibacteraceae > Colicola. The sequence goes on from CAMIZG010000022.1 coordinate 11,184, forward strand.
ACGAGGGTGTAATCCTCCTGACGAACAGCCTTGCTGATCGACATCGGGTTGATGCGATTGAGGAGCACGGCTACGCGTGTCTCCACCTCGCCTGAACGGAGGATGAGGGTATCGGTGTAGTGGCCGGCCTCGGGCAGATTGAATGAGACAGTGAGCTGGTCGCCATCGCGGTCGAGCGTTGTGGCAGAGAGGGTGAAAGCATCGCCCTTGAGCAGGGAGACGCTAATGTCCTCGGTCAGGCGGTTGGCATTGATCTGGACAGTTCGCTGGCCTTGTGTTTTGACCGTAGTGCCGAAGTTAACAAACGGAGCGACGATAGCCGCTACATCGCCCATTGCCGGCACGCGGCGATAGAGGCAGACCGGTGTCTGCGAGCGACTGGGGTAACAAGCGAACAATGTGGGGTTGTTGCCGGCGTTGTACTGTATAATCTTCGCCTTGCTGTTGCCCAAGTTGGTGATAACGGCTTCGCCGCCGTTCTCTATCTGAATATCCCAGAGGCCATAGTAGCCGTATGTCTTTTCGTCATACACCTCCGTCCAGACAGCCAGACGGTTCTTGGTCTGTCCGCCGGAAGCGACGAGGTAGGCTTCTTCATAACGAAGTTCGTCCTGGAAGATATATACCTCCTTACCATCCAATTCGCCTATACGCAGGGTATAGATGGCACTCTCGTCGGCATCGACCTGCGAGCGGTCGGGGGAGTAACGGCCTTTGATGGCGTGGATGTTGTTGACACTCTGCCACTCGTCATAATAGCCCATTATGTAATTGACACCCGAGTTGTGGACACCGATGATAACTTGGTCGGAGTCCTCAAGCTGCGCAAGATCGGTGACGAGCTGGTAGGTATCCATGGTGAATACCGAGCTTCCGCCGTTGGCTGAGCGGATAGTAATAGTGTTGATATTGATGGCGTTATGGGTGCACTCGACCCAGAACTTGATCTTGCCGGACTGAGGCGCTTCGAAGGTAAATATCGAATCGCGATTGAGCGTTCCTGCACCGCTGGTAGCGGGTTTACGCACAACGAGGCTCTTGGGATCATTGTCCCCGACCTGCACATAGATAGTGCCTCGGCCATCACTGCTGTTCTGGCAGAAGTTGATGGTGACGCGTCGCACGTTGTCAAAGGGCAGGACGGAGGTAGCACCGGCACCACTGGAACTTGTTTTGACACTTACACCAGCACTATTCAGCGAACCATCAGCATACGTTCTGCCAGCATCATAACTTGACGCCTCCTTATCACAAATCCAGCCGTCGGTGGTGCCGTCGCAGACCGTGGCACCGACCTTGCTTGACCAAGTCTTGGATGTAAACGTATAGGTGGTGACGCCAGCCATAAGATAAGCGGGCAAAACCAGTACAAAACAGATGAGAAGAGAAAAACGCTTCATGATTTGTCAATAAATGTAACGTCGAGAACAAACAAACGTACAAAAGTACAAAAAAAAACTGATATATGCAAGTAAAATGCAAAAAAAAGTTGATATATTTGCATATTTGAGATTTTTTTTGTATCTTTGCACACAAATGCGTTAATCTATGACAGCAAAAGAACAGTATTCATCGTTCTGCCAGAGCCATCCTGAGATGCCTGTGATGTTCCAGCCGTGGTGGCTGGATGCAGTGTGTGCGGGCAAACAGTGGGACGTGATGTTGATTAAAAGGTCAGACATCAGCAATCCGCGATCAGCAATCCGCGATCAGGAATCAGATGATGAGGTGGTGGCAGCAATGCCTTACCTGATTCGCAAGAGACTATGGTACACGTATATACTTATGCCTCAGATGACGCTGTTCGGCGGCGTATGGATGAATAGCGATATACATGGGTCGCCCGATATGCAGCAAGTTCTGGCTAAAGTGATAGGGAAGCGTTTGCGCGCGATGGATATAGCCTACTATTACCAGCAATACGCGGTAGGGAACCCAATGCCCCATTGGCTGTCCAAACGCCGGATGAAAGTGGAGGAGCGCGTGACGTACCGCATTGACGATTTGGCGAACATGGAGGGTGTGGAGGATTCGTTCTCAAAGAACAAGCAACGGCAACTGAAGAAATCCGAAGGGCTGGAAGTGGATTATGAGATGTCTGCCGAAGAGTTCTACACCTTCCATAAGCAATGCATGAGCGAACGTAACCGCAAGTTATCTTACTCTCGCGAGTTTCTGCTAGTGCTGGAGCGTAAGGCAAACAGAGCAGGGCAATCGGCGTTCATTCGCGTTCGGGAGGGCGTACAGCCCGCGGCGGCCGCGTTTGTAGTGTGGGACAAGGGGCATCTGTATTACCTGATTCCTGCATATCTGCCATCGGCAGCCAAGTCGGGTGCCTCGGCACGCTTGGCAGACGAAGCGATACGCATGGCCAAGAAAAAGGGGTTGCAGTTTGACTTTGAAGGCGGCAATGATAGCGAGGGCATTGCGAATCACTACCGCCAGTTCGGGGCAAAGCCGGTGACATATTACAGCGTAAGCAAGTTGTACCGTCCATCGTTTGCGCTATTGTTGGCGCTGAACAAGTGGCTGGAGCGCATCAGAGGAATTAAGTTGTAACAGAAGGCCTAAGAATGAAAGTACTATACCTGACACCTTGGTATCCGTCAGAGCGTGATGCGATGGCCGGTTTGTTCGTGCAGAAGCACGTAGAAGCCGTTCGTGCGCAAGGGGTAGATGTTCGCGTTATTCATTCCCAAGGCTGGCTGGATACATGGCAACAATGGCGCAAACTGAAGCGCAAATGGGGTCTGCCTGATGTAGTGCAGTTGAACGTAGTGCAGAAACAAGGCCTGCTGGCGCAATGGCTCAAGCGCCGCTATGGGGTGCCGTACATCATCGTAGAACATTGGAGCGGCTACCTGCCCGAAAACGGGGAATATATGCAGATGAGTGCGCTTAAGCGCCGAATCTACTCCAAGGTTGTAAGCCAAGCATCCATGCTGCTGTGCGTAAGCAACCGGCTGGCCAAGGCGATGAAGGAATGCGGGCTGCCTCTCCCTGACACACGAAAGATACGTAATGTTGTGGATGAGTTCTTTTATCAGCAATCAGCAATCAGAAATCAGAAATCAGCAATCAGGACGCTGCTGCATGTAAGTTGCTTCGACGAGCGTGCGAAGAACGTAAAAGGCCTGCTACGAGCTGCACATATGCTGGCGGAGAAGCGTCAGGACTGGAAACTGGTGCTGGTGGGAGCAGGAGCGGACTATCGAGAAGTGCGCAACTATGCGGATGAGCTGAAGTTTGCGGAAGGACAGCTGGAATGGACAGGCGAGTTGACGCCACAGGAGGTAGCTAAGGAGTTTGATAAGGCGGATATATTTATATTGCCATCTAACTACGAGAATGCTCCGGTCGTTATCTCTGAGAGTCTGGCTAAAGGAGTGCCTGTCATCTCCACCCGCGTGGGAGGAATCCCAGAGATGGTAGACGAAACGAGCGGTATCCTTGTCACTCCCGGCAACGACGAGGAGCTGGCAGAGGCGATGGACATGATGCTTGACCAGTACAAGGATTACAACCGCGATTGCATTCGCAAAGCGGGATTAGAATTCTCCTACGCAGCTGTAGGGGCCGAGCTGAAAAAGATTTACGAAAGTGTCTGATTATACGTTCGCGCAAGACCGGCAAACCAGATCAGTTGAATAGAAAGGTAAGCAAAACGCGCCCAAGCGAACAGGCTGACAGCCATCATAAAGTTATTGCAATGAATGCCCACGAGAAGGGCAGCAGCAATAGCAAGTACGTAGCCCACTTCCATGAAGAGGGCTGTTTTTTGTTTTGCGAAGACATCCGGCAAGAAACACAGCGAGCCGCATAGCGGTGTTAGCACAATGAACGGATACAAGGCTCGGATGATAGACGCCGCCTTCATCCACTCGGCACCAAAGAACAGCGTGACAAGCTGAGGTACAATAAGGTAGATCACAGCTAAACCGATGGCTACAGCAGCACTCATCCACAAACTGAAGCGCCATAAGACAGATGCAACGGATTGCCTATTCTGCACCAGTTCGGCCACACGCTGGAACAAGACCTGATAACATGCGCGAGCAATAATACTGAGCGGCACAAATGCGGCCATCATAGCAATAGAGAACTGCCCTACATCAGCCAAGCCGAAATTAGGAGTCAACAGCCAGATGGGCAAAGCAACGCCAAGAGAATTGACGAGTGAACGCGGCAAGTTGAACTTTGGGAAATTGGCATACTGATGCGCCACAAACAACATATCAGAGCGAGAGGGATGCAATAGGGTGCGCAGATGCTTCTTCCACGCCAATACACCACTGATAAGGATGGACAATAACGGCGCAAAAACCGATGCGACAATCATCCCTCCGCGTAACCAACCTATCAATCCCAGGCCAATCTTGCCTGAAGCAGAGAAGATACTTTGTGTAATCTGATAGCCACTGACGCGAAGGAACTCCTTACGGCGCAAATACCAGTAGTTCAGTATATTCCACAGCCCGGCGCCCAATACGGACAAGGGCATCATCCACCACCATCGTGCCAATTCAGGAGCTTTGAACAAAGCAGCTATCGGCCGCGCAAACGGCAGAGTGAGACAAAGCAGGGTAAACAGCGACAAGAGCAGCACCAGACATACGTGGGTGAGTGCACCTGCATGCTCATCAGATTTAGGCAAGACAATGGCATATTGGTACTCGGCCGTAGCCACCAAGGTCAGCACCCCGACTATACTGGTAAACAAACTAAGCAAGGCAAAATCCTCCGGCGCGTACATACGCGTCAGTATAGGATAGACGACAATACCGATTGCCTGAGCAATAACATTAGCAGACAACAGTTTGCCGGCATTGCGCACTAAGGGTGAGCGGAAGATATTTTGCATTGTTTGGTTTATTTGGTTAAAATGCAGGCCTCAAAGACCTGCATTTTAACCATTTAAGCTTTGGGCTTGGATTAGAAATCACGCGTCATCTGCGAAGGTGTATCATACTCCTGCGCCAGACGTGCAGCCTGCATGGCGGCGTACTCGGCGGAGTTATGAACCACGAGCTTGCTGAACTCGCGCAGACCGGTACCGGCCGGGATGAGGTTACCGCAGATTACGTTCTCCTTCATACCTTCGAGGTTATCGATCTTGCCTTGGATAGCGGACTCATTGAGCACCTTGGTTGTCTCCTGGAAGGAAGCAGCCGAAATGAACGACTTCGTACCCAGAGCGGCACGAGTGATACCTAACAAGATCTGCTTAGCGGTAGCACTCTTGGCGTCGCGTACCTGAACCAGCTTCTTATCCTTACGGCGGAGCGTCGAGTTCTCGTCGTGCAGACGACGTGCGGTGATAATCTGTCCCTCACGGAGCAGTTCACTGTCACCGGCGTTCTCAACGACTTTCTTGCCCCAGATACGATCATTCTCCTCGATGAAATCACGCTTGTCGACCACCTGGTTGTCCAAGAATCGTGTGTCGCCTGCGTCGATGATCTCGACCTTGCGCATCATCTGGCGAACGATGATCTCGAAGTGCTTGTCGTTGATTTCCACACCTTGCATTCGATAAACGTTCTGCGCCTCGTTGACGATGTAATCCTGCACAGCCGTAGGGCCTTTGATAGAAAGGATATCCTCGGGCGTAACAGCACCGTCAGACAGAGGTACACCGGCGCGTACGTAGTCACCTTCCTGTACCAAGATCTGCTTTGATAGCGGAATGAGGTACGACTTGGTCTCGCCAAGTTTGGAAGTGATAGTGAGTTCGCGCTGACCACGTTTGATCTTGCCGAAGCTGATCTCACCATCGATCTCGGCCACAATAGCCGGGTTGGACGGGTTGCGTGCTTCAAAGAGTTCCGTAACACGGGGCAGACCACCAGTGATATCACCAGCTGTGCCGAACGAACGGGTGTTGGTGAACAATAGGTCGCCAACCTTCACCTGCTCGCCATCACTGTGTACAAGGGTTGCCTTAACAGGCAAGTTGTACGAGCGGAGGATATTACCTTCCTTATCGATGATGTTGGCGGTAGGCATCTTGGTCTTGTCCTTGGTATCGGTGATTGATACTTCGCGCTTGCCGGTCTGCTCGTCGGTCTCACTCTTGCAAGTAACACCTTCGATTACATCGACGTAACGCAACGTACCAGCCTGCTCGATAACCAGTGATGCCTTGTACGGGTCCCACTCGCAAACGAGTGTGCCCTTGTCGTACTTCTTGCCGGACTCAATGAAGAGCTTGGAAGCATAGGGGATATTGAACGTATTGAGTACCACGCCCGTCTTCTCATCCTTAAGTTGGAGTTCGTTCAGACGGCTAACAACGATCACGTCACCTGCCTCTGTAGTGATAGTACGCAGGTCTTCGATCTCAACTATACCTGTATGCGGCAGCGAGTATGTGTTCTCAGCCGTAGCGCCACCTGCCAAACCACCGGAGTGGAAGGTACGCAACGTCAGCTGAGTACCCGGCTCACCGATAGCCTGTGCAGCGATCACTCCGACAGCCTCGCCTTTCTGTACCATCAGACGGGTAGCCAGGTTACGGCCGTAGCACTTAGCACAGAGACCATGCTTAGCCTCACAGGTGAGGACGGAACGGATCTCAACTTCCTCGATACCAGCACGCTCAATTGCGTCACATGCACCCTCGCGAATCTCCTCGCCGGCAGCAACGATGAGTGTGCCATCCTCGTCAACAATATCGTGAACGCTGACGCGACCAAGAATACGCTGCGAGAGGGTAGCCACAACGGTATCGTTCTGCTTGATAGCACGAGCTACCAAGCCACGCAATGTACCACAGTCCTCCTCGGTAATAATCATATCATGCGATACGTCAACAAGACGACGAGTCAGGTAACCAGCGTCGGCAGTCTTCAATGCGGTATCGGCCAAACCCTTACGAGCACCGTGGGTAGAGATGAAGTACTCCTGCACAGACATACCTTCTTTGAAGTTTGCCAACACAGGGTTTTCGATGGATGTACGCGTGTCGGTCGAACCGGCTTTCTGCGGCTTACCCATCAAGCCACGAATACCTGCCAGCTGCTTGATCTGCTGCTTGTTACCACGAGCACCAGAGTCCATCATCATATATACAGAGTTGAAGCCTTGGTCAGCCTCCTGCATGTGCTTCATGAGGATGTCGGTCACCTCGTTGTCGATACGTCCCCAGGTGTCAACGACCTTGTTGTAACGCTCGTCATCGGACATCTCACCGAAGTTGTAGCTCTCGGTGATAGCCTCGACTTCTGCATTACCTTTGGCGATAAGGTCAGCACGCTCCTCAGGAATCAAAATATCGTTGAGGTTGAAACTCAAGCCGCCCTTGAAGGCCATATAATAGCCGAGGTCCTTGATATCGTCGAGGAACTTAGCCGTACGAGCCACACCACAGGTCTTGATCACCTTGGAGATAATATTCTTGACAGCACTCTTCTTGAGCACCATATTCTGGAAACCAATCTCCTTCGGCATGTACTGGTTCACCATAACACGTCCGGGAGTGGTATCAATAATATGCTGCGTGAGTTGCCCGTCAATCATTTCTTTAACGCGCACGCGCACTTTGGCGTGGATATCCACTCTACCCTCGTTCAAGGCGATAGTACACTCCTCTTCGCTATAGAACGTCAGTCCTTCGCCCTTAACGCCAGCACGCTCCTTGGTGATGTAATACAGGCCAAGGATCATGTCTTGTGAAGGTACAGTGATAGGATTGCCGTTAGCCGGGTCAAGGATGTTATGCGAGCCCAGCATTAGCAACTGCGCCTCGAGGATAGCCTCGTTGGATAGCGGAAGGTGCACAGCCATCTGGTCGCCGTCGAAGTCGGCGTTGAAACCTGCGCATGACAGCGGATGGAGCTGAATAGCTTTACCCTCAATCATTCGCGGCTGGAAAGCCAAGATACCATGACGGTGAAGCGTCGGTGCACGGTTGAGCAGTACAGGGTGCCCCTCCATCACGTGCTCCAGAATCTCGAAGATAACGGGATCACGGCGGTCAATTATCTTCTTGGCGGACTTAACCGTCTTAACTATGCCACGCTCGATGAGCTTGCGGATGATAAACGGCTTGTATAGCTCGGCCGCCATTTCCTTAGGCAGACCGCACTCGTGCATCTTGAGTTCCGGACCAACCACGATAACGGAGCGAGCGGAGAAGTCCACACGCTTACCCAGCAAGTTCTGACGGAAGCGTCCTTGCTTACCTTTCAGGCTGTCGGAAAGCGACTTGAGGGGACGGTTGGCCTCGCTCTTGATAGCAGTAGTCTTGCGGCTATTGTCGAACAGGCTGTCCACTGCCTCCTGAAGCATTCGCTTCTCATTGCGCAGAATAACATCCGGTGCTTTGATCTCGATGAGTCGGCGCAGACGGTTGTTACGGATGATCACACGACGATAAAGGTCGTTGAGATCGGAGGTAGCGAAACGTCCACCATCCAGCGGTACGAGCGGGCGGAGCTCCGGCGGTGTAACAGGTATAACTTTAAGGATCATCCACTCGGGGTGGTTTCTGCCCTGTGATGCGCGGAACGCCTCGACGATCTGCAGACGCTTCAATGCCTCCTGCTTGCGCTGATTGGAGCTGTCGGTATCAGCACGGTGACGCAGTTCGTCAGCCAATGCATCGAGGTCGATCTTGGCCAGCAAGTCATAGATAGCATCAGCACCCATCTTGGCAATGAACTTTTGAGGATCTGCGTCCTCCAGTTCGCGATTGCCCTCGGGGAGACGGCTCATGATTGCGGCGAGTTCCTCTTCCTCAAGAAGAACTTTATCCTCGATGATATCATGCTCATTGTTGAACTCCTCGCCATTCATCACACCGGCTTGTACAACAATGTACTTCTCGTAGTAGATAACAGCCTCAAGTTTCTTGGTCGGTACGCCAAGCAATGCAGCGATCTTCGAGGGCAGCGAACGCAGATACCAGATGTGGGCTACAGGTACACACAGCTTGATGTGCCCCATTCGCTCACGACGCACCTTCTTCTCTGTAACCTCCACACCACAACGCTCGCAGACGATGCCTTTGTAACGAATACGTTTGTACTTACCACAGTTACACTCGTAATCTTTCGTCGGACCGAAAATACGCTCGCAGAACAGACCATCACGCTCCGGCTTGTAGGTACGGTAGTTGATCGTCTCGGGCTTGAGCACCTCGCCACTGGAGATGTTCATGATCTCTTCCGGCGAAGCCAGACCGATAGTGATCTTGGTGAAGCCGGATTTCTTATTCTCTTGTCTTAAAGCCATAATTCGTCAATTTAATTATTCAAGTGTAATTGATAAAGCCAAACCCTGCAACTCATGCAGCAATACGTTCAGAGACTCGGGGATACCCGGTGTCGGGAAGTTCTCGCCCTTGACGATAGCCTCGTAGGTGCGGGCACGCCCCATCACGTCGTCAGACTTAACGGTCAGGATCTCCTGGAGAGTATGTGCGGCACCGTGTGCTTCGAGCGCCCAAACCTCCATCTCACCGAAACGCTGTCCACCGAACTGCGCCTTACCGCCTAACGGCTGTTGCGTGATCAAGCTGTACGGACCAATCGAACGGGCGTGCATCTTGTCGTCAACCATGTGGCCGAGTTTCATGAAGTAAGTCACACCGACAGTAGCCATCTGGTCGAACGGTTCGCCCGTCTCGCCATCGTACAGTTGGGTCTTACCGGCACGCGGCAGACCTGCCTTGTCAGTCCACTCGTCAAGCTGTTGCAGCGAGCAGCCGTCGAAAATAGGCGTAGCAAACTTCACACCCAACTCACGACCTGCCCAACCGAGCACTGCCTCAAAGATTTGACCGATGTTCATACGCGAAGGCACACCCATCGGGTTCAATACGATATCCACCGGTGTACCATCAGCCAGGAACGGCATATCTTCTACGCGTACGATCTTACTTACAATACCCTTGTTACCGTGACGACCGGCCATCTTGTCACCTACGCGGATCTTACGACGCTTGGCGATATAGACCTTAGCCTGCTGGATAATACCGGTAGGCAGTTCGTCACCGATAGTGAGGTTGAAGCGCTCGCGCTTGAGTTCTGCCTCCATCTCCTTGTACTTAACCAAGTAGTTGAGGATGCAGCGGCGCACAAGATCATTCTTGTACTCGTCACTCGTCCAATTCTCAAGCAGAACCGTTGCGTAGTCAATACCTTCCAACAATTCACGCGAGAACTTCTGTCCCTTGGGAACAAGGTCAGTATCAACAATATCCTTCACGCCATTGCTGATCTGGTTCTTCAGTAGTAGTGTCAGTTTGTCAATAAGGATGGTCTTCAGTTCGTCAGCCTGCGCCTCAAACTTCGTATCCATCTTCAGCAGCAACTCCTTATCAGCCAGTTTGGCTTTGCGGTCCTTCTGGGCGCGCATATATAGTTTCTTCTCAATAACCACACCATCCAACGAAGGCGAAGCCTTGAGAGATGCATCCTTCACGTCACCAGCCTTGTCACCGAAGATAGCCTTCAGCAACTTCTCCTCCGGACTCGGATCACTCTCTCCCTTAGGCGTGATCTTACCAATAATTATATCGCCCGGCTTGATGGACGCACCGATACGTACTATACCGTTCTCGTCCAAATCCTTCGTGGTGTCGTCGCTCACGTTCGGGATATCAGCCGTGAACTCCTCCAAGCCACGCTTGGTCTCACGTACGTCGAGCAGCTGCTCCACTACGTGAACGGATGTGTACATATCCTCGCGGACCATTCGCTCGCTCAAGACGATAGCATCCTCATAGTTGTAACCCTTCCAAGGAATATACGCCACCATCAGGTTCTTACCAAGAGCAAGCTCTCCGCCTTCAGTAGCATACCCCTCCGTCAAGAGTTGACCTTTGGTCACATGATCGCCCTTGCGAACTACCGGACGCAGGTCAATGGTGGTGTTCTGGTTGGTCTTCTCAAACTTAGGCAACTTGTACTCTTTCTCCGAAGAAACGAAGCTGATGAACTCCTCTTCTTCCGAGCGGTCGTAGTGTACCTTTATCACACTGGCGTCAACGTAGGTTACCACGCCTTCGCCTTCAGCAACGATTTGCGTGCGGCTATCATTAGCCAACTGCTCCTCAATACCGGTTCCGACGATAGGTGCTTCGTTGCGCAGCAATGGTACTGCCTGGCGCATCATGTTCGATCCCATCAATGCACGGTGAGCATCGTCGTGCTCCAGGAACGGGATAAGTGCGGCAGCGATAGAGGCGATCTGACACGGAGCGACGTCCATAAGATTGATCTGCTCGGGCGGAACAACGGGGAAGTCGTCTAAGTGACGAGCCTTAACTTTCTTGCGGATGAAGTGTCCAGTCGGATCAAGCGGTGCGTTACCTTGGGCTACGTAGTTTGCCTCTTCATCCTCGGCGCTGAGGTAAACAACGTGATCATTATTCAGGTCAACCACGCCGTCTTTTGCCTTGCGGTACGGGGTCTCAATGAAGCCGAGATCATTGATCTTGGCGTAGATACAAAGTGATGAGATCAGACCGATGTTCGGGCCTTCAGGTGTCTCGATAGGACACAGACGACCATAGTGCGTATAGTGTACGTCACGCACCTCGAAGCCTGCGCGCTCACGACTTAGACCGCCGGGGCCAAGAGCCGACATACGACGCTTGTGGGTGATCTCTGCCAGCGGATTCTGCTGATCCATGAACTGGCTCAAAGCGTTCGTTCCGAAGTACGAGTTGATGACGCTTGAGATAGCCTTGGCGTTGATCAGGTCGGTCGGGGTGAACACTTCCGTGTCACGAACGTTCATTCGTTCACGGATAGTACGAGCCATACGAGCCAGACCGATACCGAACTGGTTGTAGATCTGCTCACCTACAGTACGAACACGACGGTTCGACAGGTGATCGATATCATCCACCTCGGCGTTGGAGTTAATTAACTGAACGAGGAACTTGATGATCTCAATCATATCTTCCTTGGTAAGCACACGGGTCTCCATCGGGATAGACATACCTAACTTGTGGTTGATACGATAACGACCAACCTCGCCCAAGTCATAACGCTTGTCGGAGAAGAACAGGTTCATGATCGTCTCACGAGCTGTTGCATCATCGGCAGGCTCGGCGTTACGGATCTGGCGGTAGATATAGAGCACAGCTTCTTTCTCCGAACGGGCGGGGTCCTTCTGCAAGGTGTTGAACAGGATGGAATAATCTCCCTCATTGTTCTCCTCTTTATGCAACAGTACAGCCTTCGTTCCAGACTCTACGATGCGCTCATATACCTGCTCATCGATCTGCGTCTCACGCTCTATAACCACCTCGTTACGCTCAATGGTTACCACCTCAGCGGTATCCTCGTCCACAAAGTCCTCTGTCCAGGTCTTCATTACGTTACCTGCCAGGCGACGACCGATCATCTCCTCTTTGTTCGACGGAGTTACCTTCATCTCCTCAGCCAGGTTAAAGCAGTCAAGGATGTCCTTGTCGCTCTCAAAACCGATTGCACGCAGAAGCGTTGTTACCGGCAACTTCTTCTTACGATCGATATAAGCGTACATTACGTTGTTGATATCCGTGGCAAACTCAATCCACGAACCACGGAACGGGATGATACGCGCCGAATAGAGCTTCGTGCCATTGCTGTGCATACTCGTACCGAAGAACACGCCTGGCGAGCGGTGCAACTGGCTAACAACAACGCGCTCGGCGCCGTTGATAACAAAGGTACCCTTTTCGGTCATATAAGGGATAGTACCAAGATATACGTCTTGTACTACAGCATCAAAATCTTCATGATCAGGATCGCTACATGTCAGGCTTAGCTTAGCCTTCAATGGAACGCTGTACGTCAAGCCGCGCTTGATACACTCCTGTTCGGTGTAACGAGGCGGGTCAACATAATAGTCCAAAAATTCGAGCGTAAAGTTGTTACGCGTATCGGTAATCGGGAAATTCTCCTGAAAAACGCGGTACAACCCTTCCTTCCGACGCTGCTCGGGCGTTGAATTCATTTGGAAGAAGTCATGGAAGGACTTTAATTGGATTTCCAGAAAGTCAGGATAAGGCATCTGCTGTTGCATTGCCGAAAAGTTGACTCTCTTTGTTGTGCTGGTTGATGCCATTGGGTAAATGGTTTAATTTTTAACGGAATTTAACAATCCATTTGATTTTTGCGCTAAAATTAACGGAAATTTACATTCCTCTCTTTTCAGCAGAAAAGGTTTAGTCCCCACTTGAGGGACTAAACCTACCTAATCGGTTAGGCGGGTGTATTACTTGAGTTCTACCTCAGCACCTACCTCCTCGAGGGCCTTCTTCAGAGCCTCAGCGGTAGCTTTGTCTACACCTTCCTTAACGGCTGCAGGAGCAGCGTCAACGATGTCCTTAGCCTCTTTCAGACCAAGACCGGTTTGCTCTTTAACAGCCTTAACTACCTGGAGCTTCTGAGCACCAGCAGATTTCAGGATAACGTCAAACGACGTCTTCTCCTCAGCTGCGGGAGCGTCAGCACCTGCAGCAGGAGCAGCAACTGCAACTGCAGCAGCAGCGGGTTCAATACCATACTCGTCCTTCAGGATTTGAGCGAGCTCGTTAACTTCCTTAACCGTAAGGTTAACCAATTGTTCAGCAAAAGCTTTCAGATCTGCCATTGTTGTAAATATTTAATGTGTTATTTATTTTATGTTAATTGATTTGTTATGCAGCCCGCGCCACATGGCCACGACTGCTTTGCTGATGCTTACTCAGCTCGCTCGCCGAGTGTTTGCAGCACACCATGAAGTGTACCGGCACCACTCTGCAGGGCGGAAACAACGTTCTTTGCAGGCGATTGCAACAGAGCAACGAGGTCTGCGATAAGTTCGTTCTTCGATTTGATGGTAGCAAGGAACTCAAGGTTCTGTGCACCAACGTAAACGGTCTCCTCAACATAAGCTGCCTTCAGGTAAGGTTTCGGACACTCGCTCTTGTCGCCTTTGGTAAACTCCTTGATCAGTTTGGCAGGAGCGTTACCGGTAGCGGTAAGCATAAGTGCGGTATTGCCCTTCAGTGCCTCGAAGATCGTTGCATCAACGCCCTTGTTCTCAAGAGCCTTCTGCAGCAATGTGTTCTTGGCAACCACAAGCTTGATGTCCTTCTTGAAGCACTGACGACGAAGGTCGCTGGTCTTCTCAGCATTGAGCCCCTCAATGTTCGTGATATAGAAATGGGGGAACTGAGCCAGTTGCTCCTCAAGAGCTGCGATAACGAGGTTTTTATCTTCTTTCTTCATACCTTGCAATGTTTAATAGTTAGAATGATTTCGGATCAACCTTGATACCCTGACTCATAGTGCTGGAGAGGTAAACGCTCTTGATGTATTCGCCTTTGGCAACAGCCGGTTTGAGCTTGATAACGGTGTCGATAAACTCGCGTGCGTTCTCGGCAATCTGCTCAGCTGTGAAGCTAACCTTACCGATACTGGTGTGCAGGATTCCGAACTTGTCAACTTTGAAGTCAATCTTACCTTGCTTTACTTCCTTAACTGCCTTGGCTACGTCCATCGTAACTGTACCGCTCTTGGGGTTAGGCATCAATCCACGCGGACCGAGGATACGGCCCAGTGCACCGATCTTACCCATGATCTGCGGCATAGTGATGATAACGTCAACATCTGTCCAACCACCCTTGATCTTCTCGATGTACTCATCCAGGCCTACATAGTCTGCACCGGCCTCTTTGGCAGCAGCCTCCTGGTCAGCTGTACATAGGGCCAGTACGCGTACCACCTTTCCCGTACCATTCGGGAGGCTTACTACGCCACGAACCATCTGATTAGCCTTACGGGGGTCAACGCCCAAACGAACGTCAATATCTACCGAAGCGTCAAACTTTGTAGTTGTGATCTCTTTTACCAATGCGGCTGCTTCCGCGATCGTATAGACTTTACCTGCTTCAATCTTCTCAGCAGCAAGTCTTTGATTCTTTGTCAATTTTGCCATAATGATTGAAGTTTTTGATTATTTAACGGTAATACCCATACTACGCGCTGTACCGCGTACCATCTTCTCAGCACTCTCTACGGTGAAGCAGTTGAGGTCCACCATCTTGTCCTCGGCAATCTGACGGCACTGCTCAGCAGTGATCGACGCTACCTTCTGACGGTTAGGTTGAGCCGAGCCGCTCTTCACCTTGGCAGCCTCAAGCAACTGAACAGCTACAGGAGGAGTCTTAACGATGAAGTCAAACGACTTGTCTGCATAAACCGTAATAACAACAGGCAATACCTTACCTGCCTTGTCCTGAGTTCTGGCATTGAATTGTTTGCAAAACTCCATGATGTTCACACCCTTCGAACCCAGTGCAGGTCCTACCGGAGGTGCCGGGTTGGCAGCGCCACCCTTGATCTGAAGTTTAATAAATCCGGCAATTTCTTTAGCCATAATACTTTTTTAATAGTTTTTGCAATACGGGCGGGCGCATTCGCGCCCTCTTGCGGTGTTAATAAATAAACTATTGAGTAGTCAAGCGGCCCGTAACATGCCTTCTACTCTATCTCTACTTGATTGAATCCCAACTCCAGCGGAGTCTGACGGTCGAAAATCGTAACGATGACCTTCAGTTTGTGCTTCTCCTGCATTACCTCGCTGATCACGCCGTTGAATCCGTTGAAAGGACCATCGGTAACTTTCACCTTCTCGCCCACTACGAAGGTCTCGTTCATCTCGGCGGCAATCGACTCATCGTCCATTGTGCCAACAATAGCGTTGATCTCCTCTTGCGATACAGGTTTCGGACGCATCAGCCCCTGACCGGGTTCGTTCAGGAAGCCAAGTACGTTGGGGATATTACGCAGAAGCGGATAGCACTCGTCTGTCAGGTTGCACTCCACCAGCACATAGCCGGGCAGTTTATTGCGCTCCTTTACGGTACGCTTGCCGTTCTTCTGGCTCACCACCTTCTCAGTTGGTAACAGCACTTGCGAAACATACTCCTTGAACAAGCTCGAGGTTACCAAGGCGCCTTCGATATACTCTTTCACCTTGTTTTCCTTGCCACCTATTGCACGGAGTACATACCATTTGTAATTATTCTCTGCCATAACAATTGCGCGATTTTTTACAATTTACAATGTCTGCTTACAAATAATCACGAATTAGAACAAGCCGTAGATCAAAGTCATCAACTCCTCAAAGCACCAATCCATAGCCCAAACAACCAGTGCCAGGATAATGGAAGCGACCAGCACAAGTGCAGCGCTTTGGGTTAGTTCCTTGTAGGATGGCCAACTTACTTTGTGCACCATCTCGTTGTACGACTCTTTGACGTTATCAATAAGACTCATATCTGTAGATTTTTTTATATTTCGCTATTTCGCGCCAACAATCTGGCCACAACAAGTGTTGTAGTCAGACTGGAAGCTATGTCTTGTAACATTGGAATCATCAAATCTTCGAATATTCGAATCTTCAAATCATCCTTAGCACGGAAGGCAGGAATCGAACCCACATTGACGGTTTTGGAGACCGCTCTCCTACCATTGGAGGACTTCCGTAAAAATGCTGAGGCTCGACGCCTCAAGCATTTTTTCCACAATCTTGGCATCGGCGAGTTGCGGATGCAAGCATTGACTCGCCCTGCACAAGATTTCCGTTCGACGTATTAGTCGATGAGTTTGGTGATCTGACCAGAACCTACGGTACGGCCACCCTCACGGATTGCGAAACGCAGACCCT